>NZ_JBEZKB010000003.1:421387-439851 GCF_040651475.1 Streptomyces sp. NPDC048442 | reverse complement strand
ACCAACACCCCGCTTGCCCCGACCCGCACCTCACCCTTCGCAGCCCTCCGCCCCGCCGGATAGCTCCAACGGGGCGGATTTACCAACAGCGTCCCTTCCCCGGACCGGGGCGCGCCGCCGTAGCGGTACCCCGCGGCCCGGGCTCACTCGTCCTTGTCGGTTCCCGTCCACGTGTACACGTGTTCCGGCCGCCCCGGCCCCGTGTAGCGCAGGGTGAGTCCCACCTGCCCGGCCCTCTCCAGCAGTTTCAGATAGCGCTGCGCGGTCTGCCGGCTCAGCCCCGTCAGGTCGGCTGTCCCACTCGCCGACAGCTGCCCGGTGTCCCGGAGCACCTGCCGCACCAGACGTACCGTCTGTTCCGAGTGCCCCTTCGGCAGGACGGTCGGCCCGGCCGCGGCGCTGCCCAGCACCCCGAAGATCCGGTCGACCTGCTCCTGCCCGGCCTCCAGGCCTCCGTCGGCGAGGGTACGGCGCAGTACGGCGTACCCCTCCAGCTTGGCCCGCAGGCCGCTGTAGCTGAACGGCTTGACCAGGTAGTGCAGGGCGCCGTAGCGCATGGCCGCTTCCACGGTGGCCACGTCGCGGTCGGCCGTCACCATGATCACGTCGGTACGGGAGCCGCTTTCGCGCAGCCGCCGAAGGAGGCGGAGGCCGTTCTCGTCGGGCAGGTAGTGGTCGAGGAGAACGAGATCGGCGTGGTGCTCCTCCAGCCAGGCCAGCGCCTCGCCGGTGGTGTGCGCCGTGCCCGCCACGCAGAAGCCGGGTACGCGCTCCGTGTAGGCGGCGTTGATCCTGGCCACTCTGGGGTCGTCGTCGACGACCAGCACCTCGATCATCGGCACTCCTCCTGCATGTCCACCGTACGTGCCTGCCGTACGGACGTACCAGTCTCTCCGGCCCTCCGGCTCCGCCGACGACTGGGGGGCGACCGGAGGACGACGGTGCACTCGGCGCCGCCACTCCTGGCCACCGGTCACCGAGACGGTACCCCTTTACCGCTCGGGGTTGTCTCCCATGGTGATCAGCAGGACGACAGCGCTGTCCGGGCCGATACCCACTGGTAGGAGCAGCTGGGGGCGTGGCGCTCTCGATTCATTCGGGTGGCACCTGTACTTCGTACGGTCCGGATCGGCGTCCTGGTTCTGGACGAGACGGGAGACGGCAGGGGCGTCGGCGTGACCGTACTCGCGGATGTCCGGGGCATCGCTCGGCTGCACGCCTTCGTCGTACCCAGGGGCCGGGCCGGGCCGGCCTGATTCCCCTGCCCGCCGAACTCGTCGCCCTGGCGCGCGGCAGGGACGGAGCTCGCGCGTGCCGCGCGGCTGATCGGATCGGAGCAACTGACCACCGTGCGCTCCCTGTTGGGATCCACTCACTCGTCCGCAACGTTCTGACAGGAACACGCGCGCTCCACCGGCTCAGGGAGGCCGAGGGGGCAGGGGCCGCACTGCCCTCACCGGGCGTTACTGAGCGTTACTGATCGAAATGCGCGGTTCGTGGGGGCGTGTGAATCTGGTCGAGGTTCCGGGTGCGTCTGGCCCCGGGCCCTCCCCTCACACCTTTCAAGGAGTGGACCCTCATGGGTATGTCTGACCAGTTCAAGGACAAGGCACAGGAGCTCAAGGAGCAGGCCGAGAAGGCTATGGGCGGCGCGAAGGACAAGGCGCAGGAGCGCGGCCAGCAGGCGAGGGAGCGCGGCCAGCAGGCGCGCGAGCAGGGTCAGGAGCGCGGCCAGCAGGCGCGCGAGCAGGCCGAGGACCGGGGCCGGCAGGCGCGCGACGACGCGGACGAGCGGTTCTCGCGCTGACGCGAACGCGCTGAGGGAGTGGGGTCCGCCGTCTGGCGCGGACCCCACTCCTCGTGCGTGCACGTGCACCGCGCCCATCGCAGCGAGGGCTCCAGTGGTGAGCGGGCGACAGTGACGCATCGCACGGGGCTCAAGCGTTCAGGGCGCACGGGCGACCGATCGGTGACACGCCCCCGGCCGGACAGTACGGCGCGTACGCCCATCCGGTGGGGGCTACGCGCTTCCCTTGCCGAATTCGTGCAGCAGAGCCTCGCAGAACGCCTTGAGGTCGTCCGGCTTGCGGCTGGTGATGAGGGTGTTGGGGCCGCCGGTGCAGACCTTGACCTGTTCGTCGACCCAGGTCCCGCCCGCGTTGCGGATGTCGGTACGCAGGCTGGGCCATGAGGTGAGCGTGCGGCCTCGCAGTACGTCGGCCTCGATCAGGGTCCACGGGGCGTGGCAGATCGCGGCGACCGGCTTGCCCGCGTCGAAGAACGCCTTGACGAAGGCGACGGACTTCTCGTCCAGCCGCAGCGCGTCCGGGTTCGCGACGCCGCCCGGCAGCACCAGCCCGTCGTACTCCTCGACGGACGTCTCCCCCACCAGCTGGTCCACCGGGAAGGTGTCGGCCTTGTCGAGGTGGTGGAAGGCCTGCACCTGACCCCCCTCGGGGGAGACGAGGACGGGGGTGCCCCCGGAGGCCCCGACCGCCGCCCACGGTTCGGTCAGCTCGACTTGCTCGACGCCTTCAAGGGCCGTGAGGAACGCGATACGCATGGAGGTGTCTCCCTCTCGCTCTCGTGAATGTGGGGTCTCGTGGTGGTGAGGCCTCGTCCTGTCCGGGCCTCCGCCATTTTCGGGCGGACCTCGGCGCCGCGCGACCCGAGCCTCCACGCAGCGCAGGCCGCGCGGCATTCGGCCCTCGGGGCACTGACGTCTCACCGCCGGTGTCCGCGTACCCCGTCACCGTCGTCCGTATCAGGGTTGGATGGTGAGCCAATCCTGGAAGGAGGGGCCGGCGAGTGTGGCGTGCGGGCCGGGCAGGAACCCGCCGGGCGCGTCCGGGCCGGTGCAGATCAATGGCGGCCCGGGGCTGCTCGTCCGGGTCGGCGGGGAGATTGACGGTGTGGTGGCGTGCTGGTCGAGAACGGCTGTGTCACCGGGGCGTACCACGTCCGCAACCCCGAGAAGCTGTCCCGGATGGCGCAGGAGACCGCCGTCAGCCGCTGATCCTGACGTCCTTGGCCGTCTCCGGCACCTCAGGGGGCCGGCTGGTCAGGGGCTGGCGGTGGAGACGGCGTACACCCAGGGGCGCTCGGGGACGGTGCGGTCCACGGTGATGTCCAGGGTGGGCAGCGGATCCTTCTGCTCGTACGTCAGGCCCGACCACTTGCGGCGAGGGGTGAAGACCCAGCCGACGGTCGCCCGGTCGTGTTCGCGGATGGTGATCTCGCCCTCTTTGAGCGCGCCGGTGGAGGTGCCGATGTCCGTGAGGAAGGTGTTGAGGTCGGCGGGGGTGGTGGCGAACCGGACGTGTATCCGGCTGGTCTTCCAGTTGTTGGTCTCGAAGTACGCGAGGTTCTGGGCCATCAGCGGGATCGGCAGGTGGTAGATGCGCCGCTGCACCTGGGAGGGCCAGCCGACGGTGAGTCCGCCGGCGGAGGCCTCGCGCTCCTTGTTGCGGCCGCTGTCGCGGCTCTGTTCGGCGGAGACGAGCAGGTAGCCGGCGGGGACGCCGATGAGCAGCACGATGACGACGGCGGTGATCGTGCGGCGCACGATCATGCGGCGGCGGCTCTCCGGCGGCCGGCTCTTGCGGTCGTCGGGGGAAGGGCCCTGGTGCGGAATCGTGGAGGTCATTCGGAGGTTCCCTGTGCGCTGTCGGTGCCCTCGGCGCTGTTGGTGCGGGGGGTGCTGAGTGTGGCGGGGGTGCTGGGTGTGGCGGGGGTGCTGGGTGTGGCGGGGGTGCTGGGGCTGCTGCTGGGGACGGATGTGCTCTGCTCCGGGGTGTCCGTGGACGAGGGGGTGGGCGCGGGGGTGGTCGCGGTACGGAGCGCCTGCGCGTAGCGCTCGTACCGCTCGTGGCGCTCCACCCGGCGGCGGTTCGCGCGGCGGAAGCGGCGGGCGACCAGCCGGGCGAGGTCGGCGGCGCCGACCATGCCCGCCTCGGGGCCCAGCTGCGCCTTGGCGATGCGGGCCTCGGGGCGGTAGCCGCGGCCGGTGAGGTGGCGGCGGAAGGCGTCCCTGGCGGGGCCGATGAGGAGGTCGTCGGCCGCGCTGACGCCGCCGCCGATGACGAAGCAGGACGGGTCGAGGGCGGCGGCCAGGTTGGCGATGCCGACGCCGAGCCACTGGCCGATGTCCTGGAGGAGTTCGACGCACATGGCGTCGCCGTCGCGGGCCAGCTCGGTGATGAGCGGTCCGGTGATCTCGTGGATGTTCCCGCCGACGCGCTCGATGAGGTGGTACGCGACCGGGGAGTCGGCGGCGGCGAGCTCGCGGGCCTCGCGGACGAGGGCGTTGCCGGAGCTGTACTGCTCCCAGCAGCCGCGGTTGCCGCACGGGCAGCGGTGGCCGCCGGGCACGACCTGCATGTGGCCGAACTCGCCCGCGACGCCGTACTTGCCGCGCTTGACCTGGCCGTCCTCGAGGATGGCGCCGCCGATGCCCGTACCGAGGGTGATCATGACGAGGTGGTCCTCGCCGCGCCCGGCGCCGAAGCGCCACTCCGCCCAGGCGGCGGTGTTGGCGTCGTTGTCGACGAGCACGGGGACCGCGAGGCGGGCCGAGATCGCGTCGCGCAGGGGCTCGTTGCGCCAGGCGAGGTGCGGGGCGAAGAGGACCTTGCTGCGGTCCGCGTCGACCCAGCCCGCGGCACCGATGCCGACGGCGTGCACGTCGTGCCGGTCGGAGAGGTCCAGGACCAGCTCGACGATGGTGTCCTCGACGACCTTGGGGCTCTTGGACTTGTCCGGCGTCTCGGTGCGCA
Organism: Streptomyces sp. NPDC048442; assembly: GCF_040651475.1. Taxonomy (NCBI): domain Bacteria; kingdom Bacillati; phylum Actinomycetota; class Actinomycetes; order Kitasatosporales; family Streptomycetaceae; genus Streptomyces; species Streptomyces sp. NPDC048442. The sequence goes on along the minus strand of NZ_JBEZKB010000003.1, from coordinate 435,076 downwards.
GGGTCTCCAGGATGGTGCCGTCGGCGTCGACGACACCCGCCATCACCTTCGTACCGCCGATGTCGATGCCGACGGTGGGCACGCGCGGGGCGGTCAGGTGGGAGCGGCGCTCGCGGGGGCCGACGGTGCGCAGGACGGTGGCGCGGGCGGTGCCGCGGCCTGCGAAGTCACGGTAGGAGCTGCTCATCGGCCGGGGCCTTCTGCGGTGTCGGGGAGCCAGCGCCTCGGGGCCCGGCGGCGGACGGCGCCCACCGTCGCCGATTGTGCCATCCGTACGCATGAGGAACCTGTCCGGGCATGCGCAGGGGGCGCTCCCGGCGGTGCGACGGAAGATGTCGTTCCGCACACCTGCCGGGTCCCGCGGGGCCGCGTGGCTACTTGGCGGGCCTGTCGTCCACCGGGTGCCCGCCGAGGTGGCTGGGGGACGGTGCGCGCTCCAGTTCGTGGCTGAGTTCGTCGAGTTCGCTGCCGCCGGCCATCTGCCGGGTGAGCTCATCGAGAGTGGTCTCGTCCTTGGTGCTGCTGCCGGACATCGCCCCCCTCTTGAGGAGTACGAAGCGGTCGCCGACGAGGTAGGCGTGGTGCGGGTTGTGTGTGATGAGGACGACACCGAGGCCCGCGTCCCGTGCGGCGGCGACGTACTTCAGGACGACCCCGGACTGCTTGACGCCGAGGGCGGCCGTCGGCTCGTCGAGGACGAGGACCTTCGCGCCGAAGTACACGGCGCGGGCGATGGCGACGCACTGCCGCTCGCCGCCCGAGAGGGTGCCGATGGGCTGGTCGACGTCGCGCAGGTCGATGCCCATGCGCAGCAGCTCGGAGCGGGTCGTCTCGCGCATCATCGCGACGTCCAGGCGGCGGAAGGGGCCGCGCCCCTTCGTGGGCTCGGAGCCGAGGAAGAAGTTGCGCCAGACGGGCATCAGGGGGACGACGGCAAGGTCCTGGTAGACGGTGGCGATGCCCCGGTCGAGGGCGTCGCGCGGGTTGACCAGGGTGGTTTCGGCGCCCTCGATGCGGAAGGTGCCCGCGTCGTGCTGGTGCAGCCCGGCGATGATCTTGATGAGGGTGGACTTGCCCGCACCGTTGTCGCCGAGCACGCAGCTGATCTCGCCCGCGTGGACTTCCAGGGAGACGTCTTCCAGCGCCTTGATGTTGCCGTAGAACTTCGACACGCGGTCGAGCTCGACGAGCGGCGTCCCGGGCGCGTCGGGCGGCGTGCCGGGCCCGTCGGGCAGCGTCCCGGGCGCGTCGGGCAGCGTGCCGGGTCCGTCGGACGGCGTTCCGGGTTCGGCGGCTGTGCTCATGACCGTGCCTCCGCGCGCTTGCGTACCCATGCGTTGAGCAGGGTGGCCAGAAGGAGCATCGCTCCGAGGAAGAACTTGAACCAGTCCGGGTTCCACTCCGCGTAGACGATGCCCTTGCTCGTCATGCCGAAGATGAACGCGCCGACAGCGGAGCCGATCGCGGAGCCGTACCCGCCGGTGATCAGACAGCCGCCGATGACGGCCGCGATGATGTACGTCAGCTCGTTGCCGACGCCTTCACCCGACTGGACCACGTCGTACGAGAACAGCAGGTGCTGTCCGGACACCCAGGCGGCGAAGGCGACGCCCATGTAGAGCCCGATGCGGGTCTTGTTGACGGGTACGCCGGTGGCGCGGGCGGCGTCCTTCTCGCCGCCGACCGCGAAGATCCAGTTTCCGGCGCGGGCGCGCAGCAGGATCCAGGTGGCGAGCGCGACCAGGACGAACCACCACAGGATGGTGACCTTGAGGTTCACCGAACCGACGGTGATCTGGGAGGCGAAGACCGCCTTGGCCGACTCGAAGCCCTCCATGTCGCCGATGGTCTTGGTGGAGACGGTGCCGCTGATGAGCTTGGTGAGGCCGAGGTTCAGACCGGTCAGCATCAGGAAGGTGCCGAGCGTGATGATGAAGCTCGGGAGCTTGGTGCGGGTCAGCATGAAGCCGTTGAAGACGCCGATGAGCAGCGTCACCAGGAGCGAGACGAAGACGCCGACCCACACGTTGGCGGTCATCTGGTAGCTGAACATCGAGGAGATCAGCGCGGAGCTGGTCACCATGACGCCGGCCGACAGGTCGAACTCGCCGCCGATCATCAGCAGTGCCACGGGCACCGCCATGATGCCGATCGTCGACGCCGCATAGAGGACGGTGCCGAAGCTGGAGGCGCGCAGGAAGCTGTCGGCGGCGATCGAGAAGAAGAGGAACACGGCGATCGCGCCGACGATCGAGCCCAGCTCGGGGCGGCCCATCAGCTTGCGCAGCGGAGAGGTGTGGACCAGCCGTTCGTCGGCCTTGGGGGCCGGCGCCTGTGCGGTCGCTGTCATCGGGTCCCCCGCTTGGTGTACGCCTTCAGCTCGGCCGCGCTGTCCTTGGTGATGATCTGCGGTCCCGTGAGGACGGGCTTGCCGCCGCCGAGCATGTCCGCGTTGTAGCGGTAGAGCCAGAGCAGGTCGACGGCCTCGTACCCCTGGAGGTACGGCTGCTGGTCGACGGCGAAGCCCAGGCTGCCCGCGGCCAGCGAGTCGGCGACCTTGGCGTTGAGGTCGAAGGTGTCGACCTCGGCCTCGCTGCCCGCCTGCTGCTTGGCCTGGACGGCGGCGTCCGCGAAGGGCGCGCCGAGGGTGACGACGGCGTCGATGTCCTTGGAGGTCTGGAGCTTCGCCTCGATGGACGCCTGGACGTCGGGCATGTTGGTGCCGTCGACGTAGAGGTTCTCGACCGTGCCCTTGAAGGACTTCTTGACGCCGTCGCAGCGCTGCTCGTGGCCGACGTTGCCCCGCTCGTGCAGTACGCACAGGGCCTTCTTCTTCGCGCGCCTGCTCAATTCCTCGCCGACGGCCTCGCCCGCGATGGTCTCGTCCTGGCCGATGTGGGTGAGCGCCCCGAAGGCCTTGGACTCGGCGGTGCCGGAGTTGATCGTCACCACCGGGATGCCGGCCTTCTTCGCCTTGGCGAGGACGCCCTTCATGGCGTCCGGCTTGGCGAGGGTGACGATCAGGCCGTCGACCTTCTTGTCGATGTACGTGTCGACCAGCTGCGCCTGCTGCTGGGCCTCCGCGTTGTTGGCGTAGAGAAAGTCGATGTTGTCCTTGACGGCCGCCTGCTTGGCGCCGTTCTGGACGATGTCCCAGAACGTGTCCCCTGCACCCGAGTGGGTGACCATGGCGAAGGTCCACCTGGGGGTGCTCACCGCGGCCTTGCCCTGGGCGGCGACCGCAGCCGCGCGCTCCTCGGCCCGCTTGCCGCCGGTGCTGCTGCAACCGGTGAGGGAAGCCCCGAGCACCGCCGCCAGCACTGCGCCCAGCGCACGTACCCCTGTCCGAACCCTTGCCACGACGTCGTGCCCTTCTCGCTGTACTCCTGGGTGCGGCCGGGGGGTATTGAGCCAGACCCCGGCCGCCCAAGTATCGGTCATGGGGGTCCGTCGTGTGGTCAGCGGGTTGGTCATCGGGTGCCGCGGGCGGTGTACTTCTCCAGCGCAGGAACGTCCTTCGCGGTGACGATCGCGGGTCCGGTAAGGACTGGTTTGCCGCCTCCCAGGACGTTCCCATTCGTGCGGTTCAGCCAGATTTCGTCGATGGCGAGGTAGCCCTGGAGGTACGGCTGCTGGTCGACGGCGAACCCGACCGCCTGCGACTTGAGGCTCTTCACGACGGCCGCGTTGAGGTCGAAGGTGTCGACCTCCGCCTTGCTGCCCGAGCCCGCCTTCGCCTTCACTGTCGCGTCCGCGAAGGGCGCGCCGAGGGTGACGACGGCGTCGATGTCCTTGGCCGCCTGGAGCTTCGCCTCGATGGAGGAGGTGGTGGCGGGCATGTTCGTACCCTCCACGTTGAGGTTCTCGACGCTGCCCTTGAACGCCTCTTTCACGCCCGCGCAGCGCTCTTCCAGGGAGACGTTGCCCTGCTCGTGGATGACGCAGAGGACCTTCTTCCTGCCGCGTTTGGTGAGCTCCTCGCCGACGCCCTGACCGGCGACCGCCTCGTCCTGGCCTATGTGGCCGAGCGCGCCCAGGGCCTTGGAGTGCTGACCGCCGGAGTTGATGGTGACGACGGGGATGCCGGCGGCGACGGCCTTCTTGACCGCCGCGCCGACGGCTTCGGGCTTGGCGAGGGTGACGACGATGCCCTGCACCTTCTGGTCGATCGCCGCCTCTATGAGCTGGGCCTGTTCCTTGCCCTCTTTGTGGGCGGAGTAGAGGAACTCGACGTTGTCCTTGGCCGCGGCGGCCTTGGCGCCGCTCTGCACGATGTCCCAGAAGGTGTCGCCCTCGCCCGAGTGGGTGATCATCGCGATTTTGATACGAGGCGTGTCGGCTGCTCTTCCGCCCCCGCCGCTCCGCTGCGGCCCGTCCTCGGAACTCTTGCCGCCGGAGCCGCTGCACCCGGCGAGGGTGAGTGCGGCCAGTGCGACGGCGGTGCTCAGGACTGCCGCTGTGCGGGTGGTACGTGTAGTACGAGTGGTACGCATCGTGGGTCCGCCCCGTCTCCCCGCCGCCCGTTGCGGCTGGAGGAGTTCTAACGGCGGGCACAGGACGCCGTCAATGGTTTGGTCACGACAGCCGTGACGGCACGGGGCATCGGACAGGGCCTGGAACAGGACCTCTTCTTGACAGTGCTCCGGGCCTGTTGTCGGCTGGGGGCATGCGAATCGGACTCATGGGCACGGGCCGCATCGGCTCTTTTCACGCCGGGGTGCTCGCCCGGCACCGCGAGGTGGGCTCACTCGTACTGGCCGACGCGGACGCGGAGCGCGCCGCCGAGGTCGCACAGCGCGTGGGGGCTGAATTCACCCCTGCCCAGGACCTGTTGGCCTCGGGGCTCGACGCACTTGTCATCGCTTCGGCGACGGCCGCGCACGCGGAGCTGATCGGCCGGGCCGCGCGGGCCGGGCTCCCCTGCTTCTGCGAGAAGCCCATCGCCACCGACCTGCCGGGAACCCTGGGGGCGCTGCGCGAGGTGGAGTCGGCGGGCACCGTGCTCCAGCTCGGCTTCATGCGCCGCTTCGATTCCGGGTACGCGGTGGCGCGCGAGCGGGTCCTGGCGGGCGATCTCGGCCGGCTGCACACGGTGCGTACGGTCTCCTCCGACGCGGCACCGCCCCCGGCCGCGTATCTGCCGCTCTCGGGCGGGCTCTACCGGGACTGCATGGTCCACGACTTCGACATCCTGCGCTGGGTGACCGGGCGCGAGGTGGTGGAGGTGTACGCGGCGGGCTCGGCGGCGGGGCCCGCGATGTTCGCGGCGGCGGGCGACGTGGCGACGGCCGCCGCGGTGCTGACCCTGGACGACGGGGCCCTCGTCACGTCGACCGCGACGCGCTGCAACGGTGCGGGCTACGACGTACGGATGGAGCTGGCGGGGGAGCTCGACCAGCTCTCGGTCGGCCTGGACGACCGGACTCCGATCACCTCCACCGAGGCGTCGGGCCCACCCGCCCCCGCCAAGCCGTGGGCCGGGTTCCTGGAGCGGTTCGCCCCGGCGTACGAGGCGGAGCTGGACGCGTTCGTCCAGGTCGTACGGGGAGAGCGGGCCAACCCCTGCGACGGGCGGGAGGCGCTGCAGGCGCTGCGGGTGGCGGAGGCGTGCGAGATGTCCCGGCGGGAGGGCCGGGCGGTCCGGCTCGACGAAGTACCCGGAGCGTGAACTCCCCTTACCGCACGGGGGAGTTCACGCCGCAGGTCCGGGATTACGATCCGAACGCTCAGTAGCCGACCGTGAAGCGCTCTCCCACGTGCTGCGGGCGCTCGATCTCGTCGACCAGCGCGACCGCGTAGTCCTCGGCGCTGATCCGGCTGTTGCCCTCGGCGTCCAGGACCAGGTTGTCGACGTCCGTACGGTAGACGCCGGTGCGCTCGCCGGGCTCGATGGTGGCCGCGGGGCTGAGGTTGGTCCACCGGACGTCGCTCACCGTGCGGTAGAAGTCGAGCGCGTCGCCGTGCGCGTGCATGATCTGGAGCAGGAACTCCGGGAGGCCCTCGGCGTCCCACACCTGCTTGCCGTCCGGGGTGCGCAGCGAACCGGCGCCGCCGACCGTGAGCAGCAGCGGTGCGCCTGCGCCCCGTGCGCGTACCCCTTCGACCAGGGACTTCGCCGCAGGCGCGATGGTCGCGAGGTGGCCCGGGCCGTCGCCGCCGCCGACCGCGCTGACCAGCACGTCCTGCCCCTTGGCCGCCTCGGTCACCGATGCCGGGTCGAGGACGTCGCCGGTGATCACGGTGAGGTTCTGGTGGGCGGGGACGGTGAGCTTCGCCGGGTCGCGGACGACGGCGGTGACCTGGTGTCCCCGGTCGAGGGCTTCGCGCAGGATGCGGGAGCCGATGGTTCCGTTGGCCCCGAAGAGGGAGATCTTGGCCATGGGAGGGGTCCTTCCGAGGGTGGGCTGTGCGCGGTGACACGGGTGGTGATTTTCCGGATCCGACGACCGGCGTCGTTCCGTTGCCTCTTCAACATAGGAGGTGAGACGGACAAATGCCGGGTACGCTCCGGACACATGGTGGTGAAAAAACGACAGACGAGTGAATCGGCCGTTCCGCCGATCCCCGAGGTCCGATTCCAGTCCCCCAGCTCGGCCCCGGCCGGCGTGGAGGTCCTGACGCTCGCCGCGCTGCGCCGCAATGCCTGCTCGGGTGCGATTTCCGTGCCGCACCGCCCCGACTTCCACCACCTCCTGCGGCTGGACGGCGGCGAGCTCCCGCTGATGGTCGACTTCACGTCGTACCGACTGCTGCCCGGCGAGTGGCTGTGGGTACGGCCGGGGCAGGTGCACCGCTGGGACAACCTGTCCGGCGCGGAGGGCACCCTCGTCCTCTTCGAGGCGGGGTTCTTGGACCCGGCGACCGGTGCGGCCGCCCGGCTCGACGACCCGTTCGGGCCGACCGTACGGCGCCCGGCCGGGGGCGACGCGGAGGCGGCCCGACGCGCCCTGGACCACCTGGACCAGGAGTTCCGGTCCCTGCGCGACGGCTCGCCGCTCCCCCTGGAGACCCATCTGTCGGTGCTCCGCCATCTGCTCGCCGCCCTGGTGCTGCGCCTCGCACACATCGGGGAGGAGAGGCCGGCCTGCGACACCCCGGACGCGTTCCTGCTGTTCCGTACGGCGGTGGAGCGGGACTTCGCGCGGACCCGGCGGGTCGAGGACTACGCCCGCGACCTCGGCTACGCGCCCCGCACCCTGTCGCGGGCGACGCTCGCCGCGGCGGGGGTCGGTGCGAAGGAGTTCATCGACCGGCGCGTGACCCTGGAGGCCAAGCGACTGCTCACGCACAGCGACCACAGCGCGGCGAGGATCGCGGGGCTGCTCGGCTTCCAGGACGCGGCCAACTTCGGGAAGTTCTTCCAACAGCGCGCAGGATCAAGCCCGTTGGCATTCCGGACGACGGCACGGGGCAGCACCGCCTGACCCCTTCCGCGGGGCGGTGGCCCGCTTCCGGCTCACCAGCGGACGGGTAGCTTCCGTACACCCCTGATCAGCAGTCCCGGCGCCCACTCCCAAGGCTCGCCGTCCGAGTCCAGGGCCAGGTCCGGGCAGCGTTCCAGCAGCGTACGGACGGCGATGCGACCTTCGAGGCGGGCGAGCGGCGCGCCCAGGCAGAAGTGGATGCCGTGCCCGAAGGCCAGGTGGCCCTGCGGGGCGCGGCGGATGTCGAAGCGGTCGGGATCGGGGAACCGGGAGGGGTCGCGGTCGCCGGACGCGAGGGCGACGAGGACGGGCTTGCGCGCGGGAATGGTGAGGCCGCCGATCTCGACGGGCTCGCGGGTGTAGCGGAAGGTCGCGTTCTTCACCGGCCCGTCGTAGCGGAGCATTTCCTCCACCGCGCCGTCGATGAGCCCGTCGAAGTCGGCGCGCAGGGCGGCGAGTTGGTCCGGGTGCGAGAGCAGGGCGCGAATGCCGTTGGAGATCAGGTTGACGGTGGTTTCGTGACCGGCGACGAGCAACAGGAAGGCCATGCCCACGAGTTCGCCGGGGGCGAGCCGGTCGCCGTCCTCGTCCTGTGTCCTGATGAGCGCGCTGAGCAGGTCGTCGCCGGGCGTGCGGCGCTTCTCCTCGATCAACTCCGAGAGGTAGAGCCCCATTTCACCGACAGCGGCCTCGGTGGCCTCGGGTTCCGTCGGTGCGACGACCTCGTTGGACCAGGCGCGGAAGCGGTCCTGGTCGAGGTCGGGCACGCCGAGGAGTTCGCAGATGACGGTCATCGGCAGCGGGAAGGCGAGCGCGTCGACGAGGTCGGCGGCGGAACTCCCCTTCTCCGTCATGGCGTTGAGGAGTCCGTCGGTGATCTGCTGCACGCGCGGGCGCATCGCCTCGACGCGCCGCGCGGTGAACTCACGGACGACGAGCTTGCGCAGCCGGGTGTGCCGGGGCGGGTCCAGCTCCAGCATGTTGTCGCTGATCGCGGTCCCCTCCCCGTCGGCCCACAGCTCGGAGTTGCGCCAGTCCTTGCTGAGCCGGGGGTCGGCGAGGGCCTGCCGGCCCTCCTCGTACCCGACGACCAACCACATCTCTTCGACCTCGGGGGTGCGCACCCGGTGCACGGGCCCCGCCTCGCGCAGTTTCGCGTAGTACGGATACGGATCAGCCGTGAAGTCCTCGGCGTGCTCACTCAGATCGACGATTTCCATGGGTCCCGCCTCTCCCCGTGGGGCCCGGCCGCCCGCGCCCTCCTGCGTCAGCCTACGTCGCCGGTTCCGTCGAGCAGCCCTGCGTCGTGGGCGAGGAGTGCGATCTGGACCCGGTTGTTGAGGTCGAGCTTGGCCAGGACGCGCGAGACGTGGGTCTTCACCGTAGGAACGCTCATGTAGAGCTCGGCGGCGATCTCCGCGTTGGAGCAGCCGCGGCCCACGGCGACGGCGACCTCCCGTTCCCTGTCGGCGAGTTGCCCGAGCCTGCGCTGCGCCCGGTCCTTGCGCTCCTCGGCACCGCCCGCGCCCGCGACGTGCGTGATGAGCTGCTGGGTCACCGCAGGCGACAGCACGGGGTCGCCCGCGGCCACCCGCCGTACCGCTGCGACGATTTCGGCGGGCGGGGTGTCCTTCAGCACGAACCCGGCCGCTCCGGCCCGCAGGGCCCGCAGCACCTGCTCGTCGGCGTGGAAGGTGGTGAGGACGACGACCTCGGGGGCGTCGGCCCTGGCGCGCAGCTCTTCGGTGGCGGTGAGGCCGTCGACGACCGGCATCCGGATGTCCATCAGTACGACGTCCGGCTTCAACTCGTCGACGGCCTGCGGCACTTGGGATCCGTCGGCGGCCTCGCCGACGATCTCGATGTCCTCGGCGCCGCCGAGCATGAAGGTGAGCCCGGCGCGCACGAGGGGGTCGTCGTCGACGAGGAGGAGCCTGATGGTCATGGGCCTACGGTAGCCAGCCTTCGCCCCGGCGTTCCTCCGGGGCCCGCCGAGCCGCCCCACCGCCGCCCGCCCGGTCACCGGTGTCCGGGCGAGGCGGGGTCCGGGCGAGGCGGGGTCCGGGCAAGGCGGGGTCCGGGCAAGGCGGGGTCCGGGCAAGGCGTCTCCGCCGATTCTCACCGGAAGCGCGGGCTGTACGTCGCGTTCAACAAGGCCATCGCCCAGGACGAGATCCATCAGCTCGCGGGCTACCTGCTCCTGGACTACGACGACGACCACGGCATCGACCGCGTCGGACTGTACTTGTCCCGGCAGGGCGGCCTGGTCGTCTGGGACACCGGCGAATTCCTCCACCGACTCGGCGCCCGGCACCCGCTCCCCGAGCTTCGCAAGCGGCTGAGGTGCCATCTCGAAGAGGAAGCGGAACACCGCGCCGGTCCCGGGGAGAAGCCTCGCCCGGCGGATCGTCACGGGGCCCACGGTAGCCAGGCGCTGATCCGGAATCCGCCGTCGGGCTCGGGGCCGTGGTCGAGGCGGCCGCCGGCGAGGGTGGCGCGTTCGGTGAGGCCGATGAGGCCCTGGCCCGATCCGGGGACCTTGGGGACGTCGCCCTCGGGGGCGGGGTTGTGGAGGGTGACGCTGATTCCGTCGCCGGGGCGGCCGGTCACCGTGACGGCGGCTTCCGCGCCGGGGGCGTGTTTGCGGGCGTTGGTGAGGCCCTCCTGCGCGATGCGGTAGACGGTGCGGCCGACGGCGGCGGGCACGGCGGCCAGGTCGGCGATGCGGTTGTCGAGAGTGACCTTCATGCCCGCCTGGCGGGACTCGGCGACCAGGGCGTCCAGGGTGGCGAGGGTGGGCTGCGGGCGGTCGTCGTCGCCAGCGCCGGGACTGCGCAGTACGCCGATGATCTCGCGGAGGTCCTGGAGTGCCTCGTGGGCGCTGTCGCGGATGACTCCGGCGGCGCGGGCGACCTCGGCGGGCGGGGCGTCGGGCCGGAATTCGAGGGCTCCGGCGTGCACGCTGAGGAGGGTCAGGCGGTGCGCGAGTACGTCGTGCATCTCGCGGGCGATGGCCTCGCGGGCGAGGCGCTGGGCCTGCTCCGCGCGGAGTGCGGCCTCGGTCTCGGCCCGTACGGTCCGCTCGCGCAGCGACACGACGAGCTGGCGGCGGGCGCGTACGAACATCCCCCAGCCGACGATCAGCATCGTGATCACCAGGCCGAAGACCGCGGTCGCCCAGAATGCCATGGCCGGGTCGGGGCGCAGCCAGGACTGGACCAGCCCGGTGACGAGCGCGGCCGCGGCCAGCGGTCCCGCTGCCTTGAACGGGCGGTGCACGGTGACGCCGAACAGCGCGACGATCATGGCGCCGGACGAGGCCGGTGCGACGGCCGACAGCGCGATGAGGGCGGCCGCCACTCCGACGGGCCAGCGCCTGCGCAGCCATAGGGCGCAGCAGGCCAGCGCCCCGGCGACCTGGTCGAAGGCGAGAACGACGCGGGATTCGCCGAGGTCCGCCACGGTCTCGGCCGCCGCGAGCCCGATGCCCGCGGCGAAGAGGAACATCAGGAGGTCGACGATCCAGTCCCGCAGGGTGCGGCGCGGCCGGGGCTGCGGGCTCCCGCCGGGGACGGATGCGCGTCCGGGGCCGCGTCCCCGGTCGCCGGACAGCTCGGGGCCGCCCATCGCCGACGGCAGCAGCCACCGGTACTCCTGTTCGCTCATGCCTCCAAAACTACGCAGGTGGGGGCGGCGGGTGCGGCCGTCGGACGCAGACAGCGACCAAAGTCGGCCCGGCGGCTACTTTCGACACCTTCGCGGCCCGGTCCGAGCGCCCTGCGGACGATGGTGGGGGCGGGCCCCGGCGGGCCAGGGTGGTGACATGAAGAAAATCTTCGAGGTCGTCGGTTTCCTGTTGATGCTGTGGGGCGTGGGCGGGCTGATCCACGAGTGGTTCGACTGGTTCAAGCTGTGGCGGGTCGTGGACAGGCTGGGCTGGTTCGAGGGGTACGAGATCTACGCGAACATCGTGCTGGCGGTGGCGGGAATCGCGCTGATGGTGGCGTCGGAGCGGTTGGGCGGAGGCAGCTCGAAGAGGGACTGACGGGGCGTCATGTTGCGGTACGGGCTGACGGGTCATGCCGTCGTACGGCCTGACGGGTCATCCCGTCGGGCGGCCTGACGGTTCATGCCGTCGTACGACCCGCCGCCCTGCGGCCCCAGGCCGTCCCGGCCAGGACCAGTAGGCCGCCCAACAGGCCGAGTGCGCCCAGCCGTTCGCCGCCGATCGCGATGCCGACAGCCGCCGCCCACAGGGGTTCCGTACCGAGCAGCAGGCTGACTCGGGACGGCGAGGTGCGCCGTACCGCCCACATCTGCACGGCGAACGCGAACAGCGTGCAGCACACGGACAGGAACAGCAGCCCCGCCCACTCCCCCGCCCCGAACCCGGCCGCCACGCTCCACGGCGAGGGCCCCGCCCCGGGCGCGGCGGCCAGCACGGCGAACACGCCGACGGCGGCGCCGAGTTGGACGGTGGTCAGCGACAGCGCGTCGGCGTCCTGGACCGCCTTGAGCCGCGCCATGAACAGCACATGTGCGGTACGGGCGAGCGCGGCGAGCAGCATCAGCAGGTCGCCGGCCGAGGGATCGGTGAAGCCGCCGCCCTGGGTCAGCAGCAGCACGCCCAGCACCGAGAGACCGGCGGCGGCCAGGAACGCGCGGGGCGGCGCGGTCCTCGTGACGGCGGCCTCGGCGAGCGGCGTGAAGATCATCGTGAGGCTGATGATGAGCCCGGCGTTGGTCGCCGAGGTGTGCACGACGCCGTACGTCTCCAGCAGGAAGATCCCGCTGAGTACGAGGCCGAGCAGTCCGGCGCCCCGCCACTGTGCCGCACTGAGCGCCCACAGCTTCGGCCACCCGGCAACGACGAGCACCGGCAGTACGATCGCGAATCGCAGCACCAGCACCGCGACGACGGTCTGTGCGGTGGTGATGCCCTTGGCTGCGAGGTAGCTGGCGCCCCACACCACCGCCACTCCCAGCACGGGAAGATCGGCGAACCCGGCCCCGCGTGCGGGAGCAGGGGTGTGTACGGCGGACGAGGTGGCGGCCACGGCGCGGTCTCCAACGGACGGTGCGGTGTGGAGACTTCGGCGGCTCGCACGCGGGCGCTCACCCTACCGGGATGTCGATCTTCCCGGAAGGGTTCCGGCGCTCGCTCTCCTCGGCTTCCGCTCGGTCATGCACATCCCCTTCCGTCAGAAGGCTCTGAAGAACCCCACCCGGGCCGCAAATTCGGTGTCCGAATGGCGCCAGCGCGGGATGCGGCCGGCCGGTTTCCTTGAGTTCACAAGCAGTGCTTCGGACTAGCGGCGCACAGCGGTACCAGCGGCACTTCTGGTACCACCCAGCGGAAGAGGAACCCGGAATGTCTACGACTGAGATGGCAGCGGCAGCGCACCCGACCACCAAGGCGGCCCTGGTCACGGGCGGCAGCAGGGGCATGGGGGCTGCCATCGCCCTGCGGCTGGCGCAGGACGGGGCCGATGTGGCGGTCACCTATGTGGAGGGGGAAGAGGCGGCCCAGGACGTGGTGCGCAAGATCGAGGCCCTGGGCCGGCGGGGTATCGCGGTACGGATGGACGCGGCCGACGCGGAGTCCGTCACCTCAGCCGTGGCGACCGTCGCCGATGCCTTCGGCCGGCTGGATGTACTCGTCAACAACGCCGGAATCGGCGTCCTCGGCCCGATCGAGGGGCTGACGCTCGCGGACGTGAACCGGGTGCTGGCGGTCAACGTACGGGCGGTGTTCCTCGCCTCGCAGGCGGCGGCGTCCGTCCTGGAGGACGGCGGCCGGATCATCTCGACCGGCTCTGCCCTCACCCGGTACGTCGGCGGGCCGGGCGGCAGCCTCTACGCGATGAGCAAGTCGGCGCTGACCGGGCTGACCAAGTCCCTCGCGCGGGAGGTCGGCGACCGGGGCATCACGGTCAACCTGATCCACCCGGGTGCGGTCGACACGGACATGAACCCCGCGGACGGCCCGTACGCGGAGCCGCAGCGGGCGAACACGGCGATCGGCCGGTTCGGCCGGCCGGAGGAAGTGGCATCGCTGGTGGCGTTCCTGGCGAGCGACGAGGGGGCGTACATGACAGGCGCGGAGCTGGTCATGGACGGCGGCCACTCGGCCTGAGGACACACGGCACAGGAGAACGGGGTGGGGGCCACACGGTCCCCACCCCCGACCCGCCCCTCCCAGCCGACGGACACCGACCTGCCGCTCGACACGCCAGGCCCGTCGCTCGGCACGCCAGGCCCATCG
>NZ_JBEZKB010000003.1:0-421288 GCF_040651475.1 Streptomyces sp. NPDC048442 | reverse complement strand
GATCGGTCGGCCCGGCGATCGGTCGGCCCGGCGATCGGTCGGCCCGGCGATCGGTCGGCCCGGCGATCGGTCGGCCCGGCGATCGGTCGGCCCGGCGATCGGTCGGCCCGGCCCGTCCCTACGGTCGGCCCGCCCATCTCTACGCCCGGCCCGGCAAGCAGCGCGGGCCCGTCAGCCGGTCAGGTCCGTACTGCCCGCCATCCTCGCCGGGCCCTCCAGCTGCCACGCGCCGGTCGTGAATCCTGCCTCCACCGCCGTGCGGAACTCCCCCAGTCCGTGCACCAGTGCTTCCCGTGCGGTCGGTGGCATTGCCGTGACCGCTGCCACCAGGGCCTCCTCGCGGCGGGCGCGCAGGTTGCGCAGGTAGGTGTGGCCGGGGGCGGTCAGTCGCAGTTCGACCTCGCGTCTGCTGACGGGGCTGGCCTTGCGCTGTACGTAGCCCAGCACCTCCAGCCGGTCGCAGAGCCTGCTGACCGAGGGCGGTGCGGCGCCCAGGTCGTCGCCGAGCGTACGCAGGTTGATGCCCTCGGCGCGTTCCAGGATGTGCATGACCCGCAGCTGGGAGGTCGACACCGGCGCGGGGGAGACGGCGTCCCTGCCGCGCTCCCACAGCACTTCGAGGAGTGCGATTACGTCGCAGGCGACCTCGGCGGCGGCCACTGCTGCGACAGCCGGTGTGTCCTCGCTGCGAAGGCATGAGCCCTGGAGGTCCACGCTTGCCCTCTCGTGCATCCATTGCGGGCGGCCTGTTGATGGTGTGCTGGTGGCCGACTGGGCCATGACAATACGGCAACCGGTGCGGCGCCCCTCCTACCTTCCGGCCCGTATCGGCGCAGGCAGGCGCGGTGCGGCGGGGCTGCGGAGTGCAGGAGCCGTTCCTTGGGCGGGCTCCTTCCCAGGTTCGGTGAGCGCACACCTCCTGGAGGGGGTACGACGGCGGGGCCCGCGGCATCGCATGCCGCGGGCCCCGCTGACGTACCGTCAATCAGCCTGCTCAGCCGCCGAGTTCGTGATGGCGGGCGGCCAGCGACGCCGCGCCCTTCGCGGTCAGCGAACCGAAGAGGCGCAGGCGGGATATGCCGCCGTCGGGGAAGATGTCGACCCGCACCCGGCTCGCCGCCGGGGCGGAGGCCAGGACGAAGCGGTGGTTGGTGTCGGGCTGCAGGCGGGTACGCGGGAGGATTTCCGTCCACTCGCCGGTGTCGCCGTCGCGGACCGAAAGGGCCGCCCAGCCCGCCGAGTTGCCCTTGAGGTAGGCGGTGTCGATCTCCACGGCGCGGATCTCGGCCTGCTCGACCAGGTGGTAGCTGATCCAGTCGTTGCCCTTGTCACGGCGGCGGCGGGTCTCCCAGCCGTCGTCCATCTTGCGGGAGCGGCCCGGCTGGATGGTGTTGGTGGCCGGGGAGTAGAAGCGGTCGGACGCGTCCTGGACGCGTCCACCGTTCTCCAGGGCGACCAGGTCGAAGGTACCCAGGGCGGTCAGCCAGGCCGGGTCGGGGACGACCTCGCCGTATACGCGGAGGCGGGCGATGCCGCCGTCGGGGTGCTGGTTGACCCGCAGGTGCGTGAAGCGCTGCTCGGCCGAGACGGCGAAACCGTTGGCCGCGTGGCCGCCGACTGCCGTACGGGGGACGAGAGTTGTCCACTTGACGTCGGAGGAGAGGAGATCCTCGGGCGACGGGGAGCCGGGGACGGAGGTGCCTTCGACGGAGACCGCCTGCGGGTAGTTGCCGCGGAAGTGGGCCGTGTCGACGACGATGCCGCGGACGACACCGGGAGCGCCGAGACGTACCAGCGCCCAGTCGTGGTCGTCGTCGGTGGGGTGCGGCTGCTCGGCACTGACGCCGCGCCGGCGGCGGGTCTCCCAGCCGTCCATGATCTTGCCCTTGTGCCCGAAGCGCTCGGGGTCGAAGTGGGCGGGCTCGGGGATGAGCATGTTCTCGCGCTCGGCGAAGAACTCGTCGTTCGCGGCGATCACGCCGGCGCCGAGGCGGCGGTCGGCCAGGTCGACGTGGTGGGTGAAGGGGAAGACGGCGGTGCGGTAGTCCGCGTACGGGTCGCCGCCACCGAAGGGGCTGGCGTCGCCGGTGAAGGAGGGGATCCCCGCCGGGGTGCCTGCTGAGGAGTCGGTCATGAGTGTCACTTGTTCCTTTCGAGCAGGCGACCGGTGGGCTCCGCGAGGGTGCCCTCGTGGGCGATGCGGACGCCGCGCAGCCAGGTCTGCTTGACGACGCCGTGCAGGGTCTTGCCCGCGTACGCCGTGACCTGGTTGCGGTGGTGGAGTTCGACGGGGTCGACCGTGAAGGTCTCCTCGGGGGCGAGCACCGCGAAGTCGGCGTCGCGGCCGGCCTCGATGGCGCCCTTCTGGGTCAGCCCCGCGAGCTTCGCGGGCGCCGCCGACATCCAGCCGACGACCTCGTCGAGCGAGCGGCCGCGCCTGCGCGCCTCGGTCCAGATGGCGGGCAGGCCGAGCTGGAGGGAGGAGATGCCGCCCCAGGCGGACGCGAAGTCCGGGGTCTTGAGGTCGGTGGTGCACGGCGAGTGGTCGGACACGATGCAGTCGATCGTGCCGTCGATCAGGCCGTCCCACAGCGCGTCCTGGTTGGCCGCCTCGCGGATCGGCGGGCAGCACTTGAACTCCGTTGCCCCGTCCGGGACTTCCTCGGCGGTGAGGGTGAGGAAGTGCGGGCAGGACTCGACCGTGACCTGTACGCCCTCGGACTTGGCGGCGGCGATCAGCGGCAGCGCGTCGGAGGAGGAGAGGTGCAGTACGTGGACGCGGGCGCCGAGGCGCTTGGCGAGCGCGATGAGGCCCTCGATGGCGGTGTTCTCGGCGTCGCGCGGCCGGGAGGCGAGGAAGTCGGCGTACTTCGCGCCGGACTTCTGCGGGGCGTCGGCCAGGTGGTGCGGGTCCTCGGCGTGCACGATCAGCAGGCCACCGAGGCCCGTGATCTCCGCCATGGACCGGGCGAGCTGGTCCTGGTCCAGCTCCGGGAACTCCTCGACGCCGGACGGCGAGAGGAAGCACTTGAAGCCGAAGACGCCCGCATCGAAGAGCGGCTTGAGGTCGGCGACGTTGGAGGGGATCGCGCCGCCCCAGAAGCCGGTGTCGATGTGCGCCTTGGGGCGAGCCACGTCCTGCTTGACCTGCAGGCCCTCGACCGTGGTGGTCGGCGGCAGCGAGTTGAGCGGCATGTCGAGCAGGGTGGTGATGCCGCCGGCCGCGGCGGCGCGGGTGGCGGTCCAGAAGCCCTCCCACTCGGTGCGGCCGGGGTCGTTCACATGGACATGGGTGTCGACGAGGCCGGGGAGCAGGGCGTGCTCGCCGAGGTCCTCGAAGCGGGCCCCGTCGGGCAGCCCTTCGCCCTGCGCCCCGTACGTCTCGTACGGGAGCACCGCGAGGATCTTCCCGCCGGCGACGGCGACCGAGGCAGGGCGGGTGCCCTCGGGGGTGACGACGCGCGAGGAGCGCAGCACCAGTTCCACGTTGGCGTCTCGCTCGTCCGACTCAGTCACTCACGTCTCCTTTTCAACGTTCTGTTGAAGCTCTGTGCTGAAGCGGAGTCTTTATCCGGACCTCCGAACCGTCAAGGGGTCGGCCGGACGGAGCCGGGTGGATGTGATCACAGACACCACCCTTGGATGTTTCCACAGAATGGAATTAGAATTCCACCTAGTAGAACGTAGCTCCTGCCATGAGGGGTGTCCCGGACCACCACAGGTAGTCTGCTGCCTTGCCTGCCAGCCCCGAAAGGACCGCTCCGTGCCGACGTCCAGCGCCAGCACCACAGACGCTTCCAAGCCTGCCGCCGCCAGTGGTGGCGTGCAGTCCCTGGAGCGCGCCTTCGACCTCCTCGAGCGAATGGCCGACGCGGGCGGTGAGGTCGGGCTGAGCGAACTCTCCGCCAGCAGCGGGCTGCCGCTGCCGACCATCCACCGTCTGATGCGGACGCTGGTGGCCTGCGGTTACGTGCGCCAGCAGCCCAACCGGCGGTACTCGCTCGGCCCCCGCCTGATCCGCCTCGGCGAGAGCGCGTCGCGGCTCCTGGGGACCTGGGCGCGGCCGTATCTCGCACGGCTGGTCGAGGAGACCGGCGAGACCGCGAACATGGCACTGCTCGACGGCGACGAGATCGTCTACGTGGCGCAGGTGCCGTCCAAGCACTCGATGCGGATGTTCACCGAGGTGGGGCGGCGGGTGCTGCCGCACTCGACAGGTGTCGGCAAGGCGCTGCTGGCGCACACTCCGGCGGACGAGGTA
The DNA here is from genome assembly GCF_040651475.1 of Streptomyces sp. NPDC048442. Taxonomy (NCBI): domain Bacteria; kingdom Bacillati; phylum Actinomycetota; class Actinomycetes; order Kitasatosporales; family Streptomycetaceae; genus Streptomyces; species Streptomyces sp. NPDC048442. The sequence continues at coordinate 417,027 of NZ_JBEZKB010000003.1, read as the reverse complement.
CGGGCACTGCTCGCCCGCACCGGCATGCCGGCCGCCACCGAGAAGACGATCACCACGCCGGACGGCTTCCTGGAGGCGCTGGAGCAGGTGCGGCGGGCGGGGTACGCGGTGGACGACAACGAGCAGGAGATAGGGGTGCGGTGCCTCGCGGTTTCCGTGCCGAACTCGCCCACGTCGGCGGCGGTCTCGATCTCCGGTCCCGCGGGACGGGTGACGGAGGCGGCCACGGAGCGGATCGTGCCGATTCTGCAGGGGGTGGCCCAGGAGCTTTCGGTCGCGTTCGCGAGCTCGGGGGCGGGGCAGCAGGGGTAGGCGGGGGGCGTCGCGAGGGCATGCGGCCGCGGAGGGGGCGAGCTCTGCGTGGGTGCCGCCCCCTTGCCCACCCGTCCCGCCCCCGGGGGGCGGCCCCGCTGCCCAAGGAGGCTGACGATAGGGGCGCGGGGAACTGCGCGGCCAGCCACGACGCACCCGCGGGTACAGGCTCACCGGCCACCCGCCCCTACCCCTGGCGGAGCGAGAGCGTTCCGTCCGTGAGTCGGCCGTCCGACATCGTCACCGTCCGGTCCGCCACCTCCAGGTGCGCATGGTCGTGGGTGACCAGGACCGTGGCGACTCCCCGGTCGCGCGTCAGAGCGGCCAGCAGGTCCAGGATCGCCGCTCCCCTCTCGTGGTCGAGCGCGCTCGTCGGTTCGTCGACGAGCATGACCGCCGGTTCGTTCATCAGCGCGCGTGCGATGTTGATGCGCTGGCGCTGGCCGCCCGACAGCTGGTGCGGGCGGCGGTCCGCCTTGTCGGACAGGCCCACCGCGTCCAGCAACTCCTCTGCCCGTTCCCGGAATTGACGGGGTCGCAGGCCCGACAGGTGGGCCATCACCTGGAGTTGCTCCACCGAGGTGAGCGACGGCAGCAGGTTGGGCTGCTGGAAGACGATGCCGATCCGGTCCCGGCGCAGCTCCGCCTTATGCGCGCGGCTCAGCGAGTTCGTCTCCGTACCGTCGACAACCACCCTTCCCGCGTCGGGAGTGACGAGCGTGGCCGCGACGGCGAGGAGGCTGGACTTGCCGGATCCCGAGGGGCCGACGACGGCCACCAGGCCTCCCGCCGGGACCTCCAGGGAGACCGCGTCCAGGGCGGTCAGTCGCGCCCCGTCGCCGTCCGGGTAGGTGAGGGTGACGTCTGTCAGTGCGAGGGTCATCGGGCACTCCCGAGCGCGGTGAGGGGGTCGACGGCGGTGATGCGCCGGATGGACAGGGCGGCGCCGACGATGCCGAGCGCGATCATGACGAGGGCGGGGAACAGGAGCGTCGCCGGCTCCAGGACGAAGGGGACGGCGCCGCCGATCAGCGCGCCGAGGAGAGTGGCGAGCCCGGTGCCGATCAGGGTGCCGATGCCGAGCATCACGACCGCCTGGCCGAGGGCGTCCTTCAGCAAATAGGGCGTGGAAGCGCCGAGGGCCTTCAGGACGGCGATGTCGCCGCTGCGCTGGATCGTCCAGACCGTGAAGAAGGCGCCGACTACCAGCGCCGAGATCGCGAAGAGGAAGCCGCGCATGAGCTGGAGCGAGCCGTTCTCCGCCTGGTACGAGGGGAGAGCGGCGAGGGAGTCCTCCACGGCGACGGACTGCGTCCCGCTCGCCTTGTCGCCCGCCGCGTAGTCGGCATCGCCGGTGAGGGCGATCACTGTGGCCTGCTCCTCCGTCGACGTACCGCTGTGGCCGAGCTTCTGCCAGTCGTCGAGCGAGGTCCACACGACCGGCGTGTGGCTGTACATCGCGCCGCCCTCGACCGCCGCGACGGTCTCTTCGACCGAGCCGAGCCGGACCTTGTCGCCCACCGCGATGTTCAGTTCCTCGGCGGCCTTGGTGGAGAGGACCACCTGGCCGGGGCCGAGCCGACCGGAGGCCGGGGCGATGTCGGCCGAAGGTTCGACGCCGAAGGCCGCGACGGCGACCGTGCGGTCACCGGCCCACCCGTTGACCGTACGGATGCCGATCGGCTGGGCGCTCTTGACGCCCGGCTGCTGCGCCCAGTTGCGCCACGCGCTCTCCCCCACCGAGGAGTTGGTGAACGACACCTGCTGGCCGTCCGGGGGCGCGGCGAACGCGAGCCGGTCGGCGGGGAGGGTAGTGAGGGCGACCGTGTTGTCCCTGGCCAGCCCTGCGGTCAGCCCGGACAGCAGGCCGACGAGCAGGGTGATCAGGACCACGACCGAGCCCATGAGGGCGAACCGGCCCCTGGCGAATCGGAGGTCTCTCCATGCAACGAACATGATCCCCACTCTGGTTGCGCGGGCACGCGAAAACATCGGGCGGCGGATCGCTTCGATATCAACCTTTTGATTGACCGGCCCGCAGGGCGTCCCCTTTAGGCTGGAAAGAACCATGGAATCCCCCGCACCTTCCCCCGTGCCCTCCGCCGCACCCGCCCCCGTGCCCTCCGCCGCCCTCGCTCTCACCCCGGTGCTGCGCGCCCTCCGCATCTGTCTGCACGCGCTGCTCGCCGGACTGCTCGCGCTCGCCGCGGTGAAGGCCGTCGCAGCGGGCGGCCCGCACGCGTACGCGGTCGTCGCGGCGGCCCTGGTGATGGCCGGGGTGTACGCGGCCGGGACGCTGAGCCCGTCAGTGAGCCACTCGCAGCGCGCCGCCGCGGTATGGCTGGCCGTCCTGGGAGCGTCCTGGCTGGTACTGCTCGCCCTCTCCCCCGACGGGCTGTGGGCGGCGTTCCCCCTCTACTTCCTCCAGCTGCACCTGCTGCCGATGCGGTGGGGACTGACCGCCGTCGCCGTGACCGCGACCGCCGCGATCACCAGTTTTGTGCTGCACGGGCAGCCGGTCACTCCCGGCACGTTCATAGGGCCGCTGCTCGGCGGCGCCGTAGCCGTGGCGACCGTACTGGGCTATCAGGCCCTGTACCGGGAGAGCGAGCGGCGCCGCGAGCTGATCGACGAGCTGCTCTCCACCCGCGCCGAACTCGCCGAGGCCGAGCGGGCGGCCGGCACACTCGCCGAGCGCGAGCGGCTCGCCCGCGAGATCCACGACACCCTCGCCCAGGGCCTCTCCAGCATCCAGCTCCTGCTGCGTGCCGCCGAGCGGGCCCTGCCCGGCGACGACAACGGCGACGACCCGGCCCTCGGCCACATCCGGCGGGCCCGCGAGGCCGCCCAGGACAACCTGGCCGAGGCACGCCGTTTCGTACGGGCGTTGAGCCCGCCTGACCTGGAGCACGGTTCGCTGGCCGGCGCCCTGGAGCGGCTGTGCACCCCGGCGCCGGGCGGGCCCGCCGTGCAGTTCGGGATCAGCGGGACGCCGGTGGAACTGCCCACTCCGTATGAGGTCGCCCTGCTGCGCATCGCGCAGTCGGCGCTCGCCAACACGGTGCGGCACGCGAAGGCGGACCGGGCGGAGATCACGCTCAGCTTCATGGAGACGTCCGTCTCGCTCGACATCGTCGACGACGGCATCGGCTTCGACCCCTGTTCGCTGCGCCGCACCAAGACCGCCGACGGAGGCTTCGGACTGCCCGCCATGCGCTCGCGGGCCCGCTCCCTCGGGGGCACCCTGAGCGTCGAGTCGGCACCCGGCCAAGGCACGGCCGTCGCGATCACCCTTCCGTTGCCGTTGCCTGCTGGAGCGTCCTCATGAGCGCGTCCCCCATCCGCCTGCTGCTTGCCGACGACCACCCCGTCGTACGGGCGGGGCTGCGCGCCGTACTGGACACGGAGCCGGACTTCGCCGTCGTACAGGAGGCGTCGACGGCGGAGCGTGCCGTGGAGCTGGCGGCGGCCGGCGGGATCGACGTGGTGCTGATGGACCTGCAGTTCGGGCCCGGCCGGATGCACGGTTCGGAGGCGACGGCCGCGATCGCCGCCCGCCCCGGCGCACCTCGGGTGCTGGTCCTCACCACGTACGACACGGACGCGGACATCCTCGCGGCCGTCGAGTCGGGGGCCGCCGGCTACCTCCTCAAGGACGCCCCACCGGAGGAGCTGGCGGCGGCGGTACGTACGGCAGCGGCGGGCCAGTCCGCGCTCGCGCCCGCCGTCGCGCACCGGCTGATGGACCGGATGCGCACCCCCGCCGAGGCCCTCACCAAACGGGAGCTCGAAGTACTCCAGCTGGTCGGCGAAGGCCTCTCCAACCAGCAGATCAGCAAGGCGCTCTTCCTCAGCCAGGCCACCGTGAAGTCACACCTGGTGCACATCTACGCGAAACTGGGCGTGGACTCCCGTACGTCCGCCGTCGCGGCGGCTACGGCCCGCAGGCTGATCAGAAGGTAAGGAACCGAAGAATCCCCATGACCTACTTCATGTACGACGTCCAGGGCACCGCGGTCGACGAGCCGGACCCGGACACCGTCCGGGGGCTCGTTCAGGAGGCTCTCGCGAGCACCGACACCGAGAACCCGGACGTCTCGCTGACTCACGAGAGCGGCTGGTCGCTGACCGCGTACGCGGGGGGCCTGCTGCTCTGGGAGAACGTCGAGGACGAGGAGGCCGCGCCCGGCTCCCAGGACCAGGTGTCCCAGGAGGAGGTCCTGCGACTGTTCGCGCTGCTCGCGGCGGGCGAGGTCGGGCAGATCGCGGCGCTGGACTGGCAGCGGGCGGCGTAACTCCCTGGTGGGGGCGGTGGCGGGCTGCCTAGTATCCAGCGGGTGGAGAGACTGGGTTCGGCACGCGCGGCGGGCTTCGACGAGGACTTCGCCGACATTCCTGACGGCCTTCTTGGCGGCCTTCCTGGCGGCCTTCCTGACGGCCTTCTTGGCGACACGTTCCGCGGGACGGACGTCGTCCGCCTAGCCCGCCGTCTCGACGGGCGTACCTGCCCGCTCGACATGCTGCGGCGGCTCGTCCGTCACTCGGACGACCGCCTGCGGTTCCTGGGGCTGACGCTGCTGGCGGAGCGCGCCGCGTCGGGCGGGGCCCCGGGCGGGTCGGAGGCCGCCGCGCTCGCGGAGCTGCTGCCCCGCTCCGTACCAAAATCGCCCGAGGCGGCGCTGGTCCTGGCGGGTCTCTACGAGCAGTTGGGCCCGCACGTGCGCGAGAGCCCGCTGCCGCCGTGGCGTACGGCAGCCGGTCTTCCGATACGGGTACGAATCGCCTGGCTGCGCACCGAACTCCTCCACGACCCGTCGGCGGTACAGCGCGAACCGTCGGCCCGGCTCCTGCTTCACGCCGTACGGGGCGCGGACGTGGCCCACGCACACCGCCCCGACCTGCTGGCCACCGAACTGGCCCGCACCGGCGACCCGGCGCTGCGGTCACAGGCCCTGCGGCTGACGGTGGCAGGACTGCACGCCGGACTGCTGACGCCTGCAGGAGCGCGCACACAGCTGCTGGCTCTACTGAAGCTGCCGGAGCTGCCGGAGCTGCCGGAATCACCTGAAGCTGCGCTCGCCGAAGCCGTACTCACTGAGCTGTCCCAGCCCTGGGCCGCGTTGGACCCGCTCCCCCCAAAATGGGCTGCGGCCTTCCTCTCCGCCGGTACGACGACGGCGCCGGCACTGGTACACCCCGGCGTCGCCGAAGCGGCGCTGGCGGTCGCCGCCCGGCACGGCCACGGCGGCGTGCTGCGGCAGGCGGTCGAGGACCCCGCGCTGCCGCCGGGGCTCCGGCGACGCGCTCTCGAACTCCTCGGCGATCTCGCCCAGCGGGGGGAGGTCGAAGGGCTCACGGCTGCCGCCGCGCGGGACCCGCTGCTGTTCGGCGGGCCGCTGGTGGCCTGTCTGCGCGGGATGCACCGGCGCGGGCACTTCGCGACGGACGCGGACGTGCCCGCGCTGGTGGCGCTGGCGCTGGCCGACCACTCGATCCGGGCGCTCGATCTCGCGACGGTCCTGTTCACCTGCCGCCACACTCTGCTGCGGGTGCTCGTAAACGCGCCCGCCACCGATCCGAGCTGGCCACGGAGGCTCGCACTGCTGGTGGCGCTCGCGGGGCAGGGCGCGGGCGAGCTGCCGATCGGGGCGGAGATCACGCGCGTACTGCGGTCGGTGCCGGCGGGCCCGACGGCCGCCCCCTTCCTGGACGCACTGCGCGCACTGCGGTACGAGGGTGCGGAGGACGCCGTGCTGGCGCTCCTCCCGTCGATTCCATCGGCGGCCCTCAACGCGCTGGAGGCGGTGGGTGGGGACCGGACGGTGGAGGTGCTGCGCGAGGGGTTCGGGCTGGACGGGGGCGAGGGGACGGGTATCCGTACCGGCTCCGGCATCGCTCCTCATCTCCGGCCCGTTCGGCAGCAAGCGCTCGGTTTGCTTTGGCAGTTGACCCGGGATCCGGTGCAGCGCGGCGATCTGCTCGTGCGGCTCGATCCTGCCGAGCTGCCCGGCTGTGTCGCCGCCGACCTCGGCGGGCCTGACGAGCGTGAACTCGCGCTGCTGCGTTCCCACTTGGACCCGGACGATCCGAAGCAGGCCCTGCTCAGGCTGGCCGCCCACGGCAGCAGCGGGACGCTGCCCGTCCTCGCCGATCTGCTGTTGCGCCTCGTAGGCGAGGTGGCCGTGGCCGTCGAGCCCGGCGCGGCCGCGCCGCGCGTCCCTGTGGAGTCGACGGAGGGGATGGAGTGGCCGTCCGGTGAGCCCGAGATTCCGCAGGACGTCGTGGACGCCCTGCGCGCCCTCGGCGCCCGGCTCCATCTGCGGCAGCGCATCCGGCCCCGCTGGCACCTCGACGCGGCCTGGCCGGCCGATGCGGGGCACGCGCTCGTCGCGGATCTGGCGCTGGGCCTGCTGGAGCGGCCGGAGCTGAGCGCCGGTGAACAGGCCGTCCTGCTCAAGCTATTGCTCGATTCGCCGTCCCCGCGCACCCGCCCCCGGGTACACCGGCTGCTGCGCCATCCGGACCGGCACGTCCGCAAACACGTGATCGCGCTGTTCGCCCGGGACGCCACCGGCGAGGACGCCCAGGCACTGTCGGCGACCCTGATCACCCTCACCACCGCCCAGGACGTCCAGACCGTACGGCAGGCCCTGCTGGCCCTCGGGCATGCGCGGGCGCACTGGGCCTCGCGGGCGGTCGCCGCCTGTCTCGGCCACCGGAACATGAACGTCCGGAAGACCGCCGTCGAGGTCCTGGCCCGGGTCGGCACCCCCGACGCGGTGCCGGAGCTGCTGCGGCAGCTCGGGCGGCAGGACAACCCGGGGCTGCGTGCCGCTCTCGTACGGGCGCTGCGTGCGGTCCTCGGCGAGGCGTACGCCGCGACCGTACTCGCCGCCGCCGAACGCGCCGGGGATCCCCGGACCCGCGACCTTCTCCTGACGGGTCTTGACCGTGCGCTGTCCGTACGCGCGATCCTCGCGCTGGACGAGCAGAGTTCGCCCGCCGCACCGGCGCTGCTCGCGCTGCTGCCGGACCACCGGGTGTGTCCGGCCGACGGGACGCTGAGCGATCTGGCCGTACCGCTGGCCAAGTACGGTCTGGCCGGTGGGCCGGATGCCGGGGCCGTTGCTCTGCCGCCCCTCCTGGCCAGGGGCTGGGATCCCGATCTCGCCCTGCGCATCGTGGCGCGCGACGCCGAGCGGCCACTGACGGGCGATCAACTGGCGGTGCTGAGACCGCTGTTGGCGGACTGGCTCCGGCTCGTTGAGTCTTCTGCGCGCAGCACCGGCCACCGGGTACTGGCCCTCGTGCTCCGGTTCTGTCCCGCCCCGTGGACAGACGGCGAACCGGCCGTCTTCGCCCGGCACCTCCCCACCCTGCTCGCCGCGCTCGGCGACAGTCGGACACCGGCCGGGACGCTGGACGCGCTCGTCTGCGTACTCGAAGCGGTGGCGCCGACGCTGCACGCCGTCGAGGCGCTGACGGTCGCCGACACGGTACGTGCGCTGCCCGCCACTGCCGGAGGCAGATCGGCGCTGACGCTGCTGCGCCGCTGCGGCGCGGTGCTGGTACGCGCGGACGTCGAGCGGGCGCTCGCCTCGGCCGGACTCGGCGCCGACCCGTGGCAGGCCGAAGTCGCCGTGCTGCGGGAGGCGTTCGAGACGTCTGCGAACGGTGAGACGGCCATGACGTTCAAGATGCCCACGACACTCGGCGCGTTGCGCGAGTTCCGGCGCAGGAGTGACAGTGGGGGTGGCAGTGGGGGTGGCAGTGGGAGTGCGAGCGGCACCGATCCCCGCGCGCTGCTGGCCGCGCTGATCGACGGCTACCCGGCCACCGGCTCCGAGGCCCGTTCCGAGCTGCTCGACTGGATGACGGACCTCCAGCCGCTCGGCGTACCGCCGCTGCCCCCGCCCGCCCCCGCACAGCCCCGGCGCGCGGTGCGGGCCGACGCTCTCGACCAGCCCCGTTCAGGGGCCCAGCGCGAGCGCCTGCTCGCCATGCTCGAAGCGCCGGAACACGACCGCCGGGACACCGCCGCCCTGGCGCTCCTCGGCTGGCCCGAACCGGCGGCCCGGCTGCCGGTGCTGCGGGCGTTCCTGCGCGGCCGGCTCACCGGCCCCGCCCTCGACGGGGCCACCACCGAACTGGCCCAAGCGCTGCGGCTCCTCGACCCGGCCGAGCTGCGCTCCGACGACGTACTCCCCGCGCAGGTACTGGCGCTGGCCCCCCGGCTTGAGCCGTGGGAGCTGGCACCCCTGCTCCCCCTGCTGCTCGACCGGTGGGAGCAGGGCCCGCCCGCCGTCCGGGAACAGGCCTACCAGGCGCTGCGCAGGATCCCCGCCGATCTGCTGGCCGAGCATCTGGCGGACCGCCTCACCCCCGGCTCGTACTCCAGCGAGGGCGAGGGTGAGGGCGCGGGTGAAGGCGAGGGTGAGGGCGCGGGTGAAGGCGCGGGCTCCGGTGCCTGGGGTCTCCTGGACCTGCTCACCGGTCGTTCGCTGCTGCGAACCCCGGCCCTGACCCTGGCCTGCCGTCGGCTGCGCGCCGAGAGGCGCGACGATCTCGCCGACGGCCTCGTCCTCGTGGACGGACCGCTGCGTGGCCCCAACGCCGCCGGGCAGGACTCCGTCACACTGTCCGCGCTGCGCGGCCGAGCCCCGGCCGCCGCGTCCGACCGCCGTCCGTCCCGGCGGGAGCTCCTCGACCTCGCCAGGAGCGGCGACCCGGAGCAGATCCGCCGCGCGCTCACCCGCCTGACGGAGGAGCACAACGGCCACAACCCGGACCCGAGTGCCGAACTGCGGGACGTACTGGCCGAGTTGCTGACCCACCCCAGGCCCAAGGTACGCCTGCAAGCCCACCGGACCTCGCGCGCACTGCTTGACCGGCAGACCCATCTGCGCCTCACTGAGACGCTGCTGGACGACCCGCAGCCCGACGTGCGGTGCATGGCGGTCCGCACGCTCTGCGGGGCCGCCTGGGAGCCTGCCGTCCCCGCCGTGATCGGAATGCTCGACCACGCCCACCCCGTCGTCCGCAGGACGGCAGCCGAGGGGCTGGTCCGGCTGGGCCGGGTGGCCGCCCCCGCCCTCCGCCGGGCCGCCGACCACGCCCGCCCCGACAAGAGGTCCTGCTACACGGACGTACTCGCGAATCTCCCCGACCGGGCCGACCGGGCCGACCGGGCCGACCGGGCCAACCGGCCTTCACCGGACGGGCGGCCCTGAGTGGCGGCGCCGAGCGACATCCCTGTCCGGGTGCGCCTGCCCCCGGCAGCCCTATCCGGCGGCCCGCTCCTCACCGAAGCGTTCGACCGCGTCCCGGACGAGCCTGATCGCGGGGCCCAGCGCGCTCACGGACCCGATCGCGCCGGCGACCAGCAGCAGCGAGCGGCGCAGTCTCCGTACGTCGGGCGAGCCGCTCAGGACCATCGCCGCGAGGGCCGCCAGCTCGTCCTCGGCGATCATGCGGTCCGACAACTCGGCCGGATGTGCGGCCAGTTCGCGCCGGAGGCGGGCGACGACCGTATGGAGTTCCGCCACCCTGGGGTCGTCGTCAGCGCTGGTCACGCACCGCTCCTCCGCGCTTCGCAACAAAGCTCTCCCCCTCGCACGCCGTCGTGCCGCTGTCGGAGACCGTTCCTCTGCGAACGATCCCGGGCGTCGGGCACGTTAACGCTCTCTCCGCGTGTGCGCCACCGCACGGACCGTGATTCAGCCCCCGGGGTTGAGCGGACCGCTGTCACATTCGTGACGCGGTCCTGGCCTGGTACGGGTACGACCCGACCGCCTCGCACCACCGCTGACCTCGGCGGATCTACGGTGGAGCCAGTGCCGCACAGCAGTGCGGGCACCTGTCACCGAGCGAGGGGGTTCTCATGTCGAGCGGTTGCCGCGACTGCAGGACGTGCACGAAGAGCCTGCTGGGCCGGACGGCCAGGAACGCGCTGTACGCGGTCACGTTCTCCTGGCTGATCAAGCCAATCTTTCTGCGGAACTGTCCGCAGTGCGGACATGTGATGCGCCGTCACCAACGCCGCACCGACGGCTCCTTCCAGGACTAGGGCCGCTCCGGCGGGCCCTGCCGGGCAGGCCCTTTAAGGCGCCTTGGTCTCCCCGTCCGGGACCGCGTTGCGCGCCGACGGCGGGACCTTGAGCGGTGGGGCCGGGGTGCCCTTCTTGCGGGTGTCCAGCGAATCCGGCGGCACCGAGGACGCCTCGGGCCCCGGCGGGTACGTCTCCTTCGGCCCTCCGGCGGACCCCGGCTGCTGCGTCTGGCCGTGCTGTCCCGACGGGTTGGTCCTGCCTGCGGGCTCTTCCTTGGTCAGCAGGTACGTGGCGCCCGCACCAAGGCCGCCGACGACGAGCACCGCCGCTGCCGCGCCGAGCGCCACCGTACGGCGGGAGCGGGTGCGCGGCTTTGCGTCCGCGACGGCGCTGCTTCCGGTACGCGCCCCGGGTGCCACACCCGGGCCCGCCGAAGGCGCCACACCCGGGCTCGCCGAAGGCCCCGCTCCGAAGGCGGGCGTCGCCTCCGGTGAGTTCGGCTGCGGGTAGGCGTACGCCGCGTAACCCTGCGGTGGCGGCGGCAGGTGCGGCGACGGCGTGCCGGCGGGGTACCCGTACGACTGGACGGCGGGGTACCCGTACGCCTGCGCCACCGGCGGCCCGAACACACCCGGCGGCGTGACAGGCGGCGTGGCGGGCGTCCCCGGCGTCTCCGGTGCCCCCGGCGTCCCCGGTGCCGCCGTCGGCGGTGCCGGCCGGGCGGAGATGGCGGCGGTCAGGGCGGGCGGCAGCCAGTTCTCCGCGCGGCGCAGACCCGTGCCCCCGGCGGCGGCCTGGCAGAGGGCGATGACCTCGGTCGGGTTGGGCCGGGCCGCGGGGGTCTTCGCCAGGCAGCGGGATATCAGTTCGCGCAGCTGGGGCGGGACCTCGCCGATCCGCGGGTCCTCGTGGATGACGCGGTAGAGCACCCCGTGCGGGGTGCCGTCGCCGAACGCCGGAGTGCCGGTTGCCGCGTACGTGGCGACCAGGCCGAGCGAGAAGACGTCCGTCGCCCAGCTGATCTGCCTGCCCTCGGCCTGCTCGGGGGACATGAAGGTGGGCGTGCCGACGGCGATGCCGGTCGCGGTGAGCGATCCGGATTCCGCCGCGTGGGCGATGCCGAAGTCGATGACGCGGGGGCCGTCGCTCGCGAGCAGGACGTTGGACGGCTTGAGGTCGCGGTGCACGATGCGGCAGGCGTGGATGGCCTGGAGCGCCTCGGCGACCCCCGCCACCAGCAGCAGTACGGAGTCGACGGGCAGCGGTCCGTGCGCGGCGACCGCCTCCGCGAGCGAAGGTCCTGGGACGTACGCCGTGGCCAGCCAGGGCGTCTCGCCCTCGGTCTCGGCGTCGATGACCTGCGCGGTGTGCAGCCCCGCGACCTGCCGCGCCGCCTGCACCTCCTGGCGGAACCGGCGGCGGAAATCTGCGTCACCCGTGAGGTGCGGCTTGATCACCTTCAGGGCGACGGCCCGGCCGCCCGGCGTGTGGGAGAGATAGACGTCGCCCATCCCGCCCGCGCCCAGCCTCGCGACCAGCCGGTATCCCCCGACCGTCCGCGGGTCCTGCTCCTTCAGCGGCTCGAAAGCCCCGTCCGCACTCAACTCGACTTGTCCCTCCAGTGACGTACGTTCGACCGTATCTGAGGTATCCAGGGACCATGGCGCCTGCATCGACACCGCACATCGCACACCGCACGCACACCCTGGACACCACGGAAGTGGCAAACACCCCGGAGAACACTGGCACCGCGGGCCTGCTCCTCGCCGCGGGGGGTGGCCGCCGCCTCGGCGGCAGGCCGAAGGCGCTCCTCGACCACCGGGGCCGCCCACTGGTCGAGCACGCGGTGCGGGTGCTGCGCGAGGGCGGCTGTGCGCGGGTGTACGTGGTCCTGGGCGCGGCGGCGGAGCAGGTACGGGCGCGGGCGCGGCTGGACGGTTGCGTCACGGTCGACAACCCGGACTGGTCCGAAGGCATGGGCACCTCCCTCCGTACGGGCCTCAACTCCCTTGCCACCGACACCACTTGCACGACCGCGCTCGTGTCGCTCGTCGACCAGCCCGGGATCGGGCCAGAGGCGGTGGCGCGGGTGCTGGCCGCGCGCGGGACGGGGCTGGCCGCCGCCTCGTACGACGGCGCGCGCGGGCACCCGGTGCTGTTCGCGGCGAACCGGTGGGCGGAGGTCGCGAGGACTGCGGTGGGAGATCGCGGGGCACGCGCCTACCTGGTGGAGCACGCGGCGGAACTGACCCTCGTCGAGTGCGGCGACGTGGCCGAGGCGTACGACATCGACCTCCCCGGCGACCTCGTCCACCTGAAGTGAGCGGGGCGGCACTCAGGGCCACGATCTGTCGTCCCGAAGAATCTCGACATCAACAAACCATTGAACTTCCACCATGAGGAAACTAATATCCACTGATCAGAAGCGCCTGATCGACCGAAACACATCAGACGGCGCCTGCGCCCGTATCTCGGCTCCCTCGGCACTCCGTGCCGTGACGGCAGCCCGGCGGTCGCGAAGGCACCGCCCGCGAAGGAGTGACAGCTCATGTCCGCACCAGCGCCGTCCCCGCTGGCCATCGTCGACGCCGAGCCCCTGCCGAGGCAGGACGAGGTTCTGACCGAAGCGGCCCTCGCATTCGTGGCCGAGCTGCACCAGCGGTTCACGCCCCGCCGCAACGAGCTGCTGGCCCGACGCGGCGAGCGCCGCGCCGAGATCGCCCGCACCTCCTCGCTGGACTTCCTGCCCGAGACGGCAGCCGTCCGCGAGGACGACTCCTGGAAGGTCGCACCGGCCCCGGCCGCGCTGAACGACCGCCGGGTGGAGATCACCGGTCCGACCGACCAGAAGATGACCATCAACGCCCTGAACTCGGGCGCCAAGGTCTGGCTCGCCGACTTCGAGGACGCCTCGGCTCCCACCTGGGAGAACGTGGTCCTCGGCCAGCGCAACCTGATCGACGCCTACACCCGCAACATCGACTTCACGGACCCGAAGTCCGGCAAGTCGTACGCCCTCAAGGACAACTCCGAGCTGGCCACGGTCGTCATGCGGCCGCGCGGCTGGCACCTGGAGGAGCGCCACCTGCGCGACGCCGACGGGAACACCGTGCCGGGCGCGCTGGTCGACTTCGGCCTGTACTTCTTCCACAACGCCAAGCGGCTGATCGAGCTCGGCAAGGGCCCGTACTTCTACCTCCCGAAGACGGAGTCGCACCTGGAGGCCCGCCTCTGGAACGAGATCTTCGTCTTCGCGCAGGACTACGTGGGCATGGAGCAGGGCACCGTCCGCGCGACCGTCCTGATCGAGACGATCACGGCCGCGTACGAGATGGAGGAGATCCTCTACGAGCTCCGCGACCACGCGGCGGGCCTCAACGCCGGCCGCTGGGACTACCTCTTCTCGATCGTGAAGAACTTCCGCGACGGCGGAGCGAAGTTCGTCCTGCCGGACCGGAACGCGGTGACGATGACCGCGCCCTTCATGCGGGCGTACACCGAACTGCTGGTGCGTACGTGCCACAAGCGCGGGGCGCACGCGATCGGCGGCATGGCGGCGTTCATCCCGTCGCGCCGTGACGCCGAGGTCAACAAGGTCGCCTTTGAGAAGGTCAAGGCGGACAAGGACCGCGAGGCGGGCGACGGCTTCGACGGCTCGTGGGTCGCACACCCGGACCTGGTGCCGATCGCGATGGCGTCCTTCGACGCGGTGCTCGGCGAGAAGCCGAACCAGAAGGAGCGGCTGCGCGAAGACGTCTCGGTCGCGGCCGGTGACCTGATCGCCATCGACTCGCTCGACGCGAAGCCGACGTACGAGGGCCTGGTCGCGGCCGTCCAGGTCGGCACCCGCTACATCGAGGCGTGGCTGCGGGGCCTGGGCGCCGTCGCCATCTTCAACCTGATGGAGGACGCGGCCACCGCGGAGATCTCCCGCTCCCAGATCTGGCAGTGGATCAATGCCGGTGTGGTCTTCGAGAACGGCGAGAAGGCGACGGCGGAGCTGACGCGGAAGATTGCGGCCGAGGAACTGGCCGCAATCCGCGCGGAGTTGGGCGAGGAGGCGTTCGCAGCCGGGAAGTGGCAGCAGGCGCACGACCTGCTGCTGACGGTGTCGCTGGACGCGGACTACGCGGACTTCTTGACGCTGCCGGCGTACGAGCAGCTGGTGGGGTAACGGGGCGGCTCGCAAGGGCGGGCGGTCGTGAGGGGGCGAGCTCCGCATGGGGGCCGCCCCCTTGCCCACCCGTCCCGCCCCCGGGGGGGCGGCCCCGCTGCCCAAGGAGGCTGACGATAGGGGCGCGGGGCTGTGTTGATATGCGGCTCCGCCGCGTGGGCGCGATCAGCCACGACGCACCCGCAGGATGCCCACCGGCCCCACCCCACCCCACACTCAGCGGATCGGTTCCGCCAGCTCCCCCCGCAACCTCTGCGCCCTCAGCACCAGCTCCAGCTCGAAGCGACGATCCGGATCGTCAACCTCCGCCCCCCACAACTCCCTGATCTGCCGCATCCGGTACCGCACCGTCTGCGGATGCACCCCCAGCCGCGCCGCCACCTCCGGTGCCCCGCCCCGCGTCTCCAGCCACGCGAGCAGCGTCTCCGCGAGCCGGCGGCCCTGCGTCGGCCCGCACCCCGCCAGCGGCGCCAGGCACCGGGCCGTCAGATCGCCGATCAGTTCCTCGGGCGGCAGCAGCACCAGTGCCTCGGTGTACTCCGTGCAGTGCAGCAGCCCGCCCGTCGGCAGCAGGCCACGCTCCATGAGGCCGACCGCGGCCGACGCCCAGCGCAGCGACTTCGCCGCCTCGGCGAGCGGTACGGCAGGGCCGAGCGCTCCCGTCCAGCCGTTCGTCGCGCGTCGCAACTGCTCCGAGCGGCCCGCGAGTTGCGGTTCCGGTACGACCATCAGCGGCTGTTCGCTCTCCATGTCGAGCAGCACCTCGTCACCGACCGCCGGTGCGACGCAGTCCCGCGAAGGGCGCAGCAGTACGCCGACCGCGACCCGCTCGGGCAGCGCCCACCCGATCCTGGCCGCGTGCGCCCCGAACTCGGTCAGCGACTCGACCGGATCGCCGCCGCCCCCACCCTCCCGCTCCCGCAGGATCGCCTGGGTCAACTTCCGTTGCAGGCGCAGCCGTTCACCGGCCTGCCGGGCCGCCGCTTCCGCGTAGCCGCGTACGGACTCGTCCACCAGCCCGTCCAGGAAGGCGAATCCGGACTCGGCGAGTTCGTACATCGCGGGCGGCGGGATGTTCAGCTGCTGCCCGATCTCGGCGAGCCGCCGCCAGGCGAGCCGCACCCCGAGCCGGTAGACCGCCTGGAGTGAGTCGAGGGAGCGTCCGTGCAGGCCCTCCCCCCGGCCGAACTCCTGGAAGACCTCCAGGTGCAGATGCGGCCGCCGGCCGTCCTCCCGTACCAGATGCTGTACGAAGTCCTCCAGCGCGCGGCGGATCCCGACCAGCGCCATCAGGTTGCCGTGCTCGTCGAGGATCAGCGGCATCCGGGGGTGCTCGCGGCAGATCGCGTCGAGTATCTGCTGGGCGAGCGCGGGCACTTCGGCCAGTGCCCGGTCGGCGAACTGCCGCACCTGGAGACGAGGTACGTCCACCCAGGCCGATGCCGTGTCGATCGAGGCTGCGCCGGTCGTCGTCCCGGTCCCGTTCATTTCCGCGGCGTCCCCGTCTCGTAGCTGATCAGAGGCACATTGGGCTGTTCCGGAGTCGCGTTCAGCAGCGCCACGATGCCGAACGCCGCGCCCACCGCGAGCGCGGCCGCAGCGAGCGAG
Organism: Streptomyces sp. NPDC048442; assembly: GCF_040651475.1. NCBI lineage: Bacteria > Bacillati > Actinomycetota > Actinomycetes > Kitasatosporales > Streptomycetaceae > Streptomyces > Streptomyces sp. NPDC048442. Next base: position 400,884 of record NZ_JBEZKB010000003.1, on the reverse strand, counting down.
GTCAGTAGCGCGGAGATCAGTCTGGGCATGGCGGGAGGCCTCTCTGACGCTGGTCCCCACCGGCAGCCTGACAGCAAGTCCACAGTCTCATCAGGAGATTGACAGTCCGTCAAGACCACGCTTACGGTTCCCGGCCCATACGCACAGTGCACGTATTCGCCCGGCTTTCCCCGCACCGCCTGCGCACTTCTTCCCCCTCCGCCACGGCCCCCTCTGGAGCGCCCGTATGCGTCGCACCGCTTCCCCGCTGTCGCTGGTCCTGCTCGGCACCGGCGTGTTCCTGCTCGTCCTCGCACCTCTGCTGGCCTGGTACGTCGCCCCGCGCGCCAAGAGCACCCCGGTCGACATCGACACCACGACGGTCTTCACCGGCACGGGCAGCTACTTCGACACGAAGGCCATCCGAACCGTCTCGGGAAAGCCCCTCACGATCACCCGGCAGGTGCGCGGCGACGTCGCCGACAGCACGAAGGCCGGCCGGGCCGTGTGGGACGTGTCCACCTCGATCGACACCGAGGACACGCTGCCCGCCGCCGACACCACGGACTCGCTGCAGTGGACCCTGGAGCGCTGGGTCACCGACCGCCGCACCAACGAGCCGGTGCACTGCTGCAAGGAGCAGCCGGTCTTCGACGGCGAGGCGTACCTGAAGTTCCCCTTCGACGTCGAGAAGCGCTCCTACCGCTGGTGGGACGGCACGCTCGGCTCCACCGTCACCCTCCGCTTCGCCGGTACGAAGAAGATCCAGGGGTACGAGGGCTACCGCTTCACCGGCACGGTGCCGCCGACCAAGACCGGCACCCGGATGGTGCCGGGGCGCCTGGTCGGGCTGCCGGATCGGGGTCAGGTGCTGGCCGAGGAGTGGTACGCCAACCACGCCATCGAGCTGGTCGTCGACCGGCGGACCGGGCGGATCGTGAACGCGGCGATCGGCCCGCGCAAGACCGTGCGGGCGCCGGGCTCGAAGAAGGACTCGATGGTGCTGCTCGACAGCCGCCGGCTGGAGTTCACCGAGGCCACCCAGCGGACGCAGGTGGAGCTGGCCGGTGCGGACAGCGACAAGCTGCGGCTGGTGAGCGAGACACTGCCGATGGGCGGCGGAGCGGCGGGTGCGGTGCTGGCGGCGACGGGTCTGGTCTTCGTCGTACGGGGTCGGCGGACACCGGTCCGGGGAGCGGGTCCAGGAGCCGCCCAGGGTGCGGGGACAGCACCGTAATTGCCCAACTCACTTACCGGATTCACTTTGTGATGAGGCATCAGCTGATATCGGTGCCGAAATTGTCACCCAGGTGAGTAGCCGCCTCGAACGGCGTGGCGAAAACTACCTACCCACCCCACACGGAGTACTGCACAGCAGGCACACAGAGCACAAGACGCACTCCCACCCACTGGTTCCGCACCCCGAACGAGTTGGAGCTCGGATGCCCCAGCACGTACCCCCCACCCTGAACAATGCGAAACCCCTTCAGGTTCTGAGGTCCCCACAACCTCAAGAGCCGCCCGTCCGTCCGCGCAGAATCGTCTTCCTGTCCCGCCGCGACCTGGGCAATCCGGCCGCCGGCGGCTCCGAACTCCTCGTCGACCGGCTGGCGGACGGGCTCACGGCGCTCGGCCACCAGGTGACGCTGCTGTGCGGCGGCCCGGCCGCGTACCGCAACTACCGGGTCGTGTCGGCGGGCGGCGACCTGGGGCACTTCCTGAAGGCCCGCCGCGCCTTCGACCGGCAGGTCGGCGGCTGCGACCTGATGGTCGAGGTCTGCAACGGGCTGCCCTATCTGACCCCGCTCTGGCACCGGGGACCCACCCTCTGTCTGGTCAACCACGTCCACACCGAGCTCTGGGGCATGCGCTTCCCCGGCCCCGCCGCCGGGCTCGGCCGCCGCCTGGAGCACTGGGCGCTGTCCGCCGCCCAGCGCAACAACCTGCTGGTCGCGGTGTCCGCGTCGACGGCCGACGCGCTCGGTGCGCTCGGTGTGGACCGCAGTCGCATCCGCGTCGTCCACAACGGGGTCGAGGACCCCGGCGCACGGTCGCCGCGCTCGCCCGAGCCGGTGTTCCTGGCGATGGGCCGGCTCGTCGAGTACAAGCGCATCGACCTGCTGCTGCGGCTCTGGGAGCGGGTCCGCCCGGTGACGGGCGGCCGGCTGGTGATCGTCGGCGACGGCCCGGAGCGGCAGCGGCTGGAGGCCATGGCCGGCCCCGGCGTCGAGTTCAAGGGGTACGTCTCGGAGGCCGAGAAGCACCAACTCCTCTGTGCCTCGTGGCTGTTGTTACATCCCTCCGCAGTCGAAGGCTGGGGTCTCGTGGTCACCGAGGCGGCGACCAGAGGCACCCCGTCGATCGGTTTCGACGTACCGGGGCTGCGGGACTCGATCGAGGACGGCGTCACGGGCGTGCTGGCGCGCGGTGAGAGTTCGTTCGCCGCCGCGTGGTGCGCGCTGGCCCTCGGCAGGGAGCGGCGCGAGGCGATGGGCCGGGCCGCGGCCGTCCGTGCGGAGCGCTACCGCTGGTCGAGCACGGTCAGCCAGTTTCGTACGGTCGCCGCGGAAGCGGTCGCAGCGCCCGCCGCCGAAGCACCGGCAGCCGGCGCACCGGACACCCCCGAAACGGTCGGGACGACAGCGGCCGTCGCCGCGGCGGGGGCGGTCGCGCTGCGATGAGAAGCACCGGCCGCACCCTCAAGGACCCCTCCTTCCGCCGCTCCGCCGCCCTCTTCCGGGCCTTCATGCGCGAGCAGCACGACCCCGACCACTGCTATGCGCTGCTCGCCAGGGACGCCGCCGACCAGGTGCAGCGGTACGTCCCTCTGGAGGGCCGGGTGGTGGTGGACGTCGGCGGCGGCAGCGGGCACTTCGCCGAGGAGTTCCGGCGGCGCGGCGCGCACAGCTACCTCTTCGAGCCGGACCTGCGGGAGCTGACGGCCCACGGGCGCAAGCCGCCGGAGGGCGCGGTGGTCGCGGACGGCTATCTGCTGCCGCTCGCCGACGGGGCGGCCGATGTGTGCTTCTCCTCCAACGTCCTTGAGCACGTGGCCGATCCGCAGACCTTCCTGAGTGAGATGGTGCGGGTGACCCGGCCCGGGGGGCTGATCTACGTCGCGTTCACCAACTGGTACTCGCCGTGGGGCGGCCATGAGTGGGCGCCCTGGCACTATCTGGGCGCCGACCGGGCCCGCCGCCGCTACGAGCGGCGCACCGGCAGACCCGCCAAGCACACCGTCGGCGAGAACCTCTTCCCGATCCATGTCGGTACGACGCTGCGCGCGGTCAGGGCGCGCAGCGACGTGTCGGTCGTGTCGGCGCGGGGCCGCTACTGGCCGCTGCTGCCGACGCTCGCCCCCAAGGTGCCGGTGCTGCGCGAGTTCACCACCTGGAACCTCCTCCTCATCCTCCGGCGGTGCCCATGACCAGCACGCTCCAGGCTCCGCCCCTCCCGCCGTCGCACGCGGCCCCGGGGCCCGGCGGCCGCGGCCCCGGTGACGGGCCCCGGTCGCGAAAGTGGCTGTTCGGGTTCTGGGCGGCCGTACTCGTCGCGTTCCTGGCGGTGTCGCCGGGGAAGATGAGCTTCGAGACGAAGCTCGGGGTTGCCGCCGACCCGTTCAAGTTCCTTGCGGACCTGGGTGAGTTGTGGCATTCGCGGGCCGGGTTCGGCGGAATCTTCGACCAGTACGTGGGCTACGCCTTCCCGATGCTGCCGTACTACGCCCTGTCCGACCTGGTGCAGCTGCCGGTGTGGCTGGCCGAGCGGCTCTGGCTGTCGCTCGTGGTGACCGTGGCGTTCTGGGGTGCACTGCGGCTCGCCGAGCGCCTCGGGGTCGGCTCGTCGCCGGCCCGGCTGCTCGGTGCGGCGGCGTACGCGCTGTGGCCGACGTACACGATCGTCATCGGTTCGACGTCGGCGGCGGCACTTCCCGGCGCACTGCTGCCGTGGGTTCTGCTGCCCCTGGTGAACTCGCGTCTCTCAGCCCGCAGTTCGGCCCTTCGATCGGCGCTCGTCATTCCCTTCATGGGCGGAGTGAACGCGGCGTCCACGCTCGCCGCCCTGCTGCCCGTGGTGCTGTATCTGCTGAGCCGCCCCGCCGGCCCGCGCAGGCGCGCACAGATCACCTGGTGGGTGCCGGGGGTGCTCCTCGCCACCCTGTGGTGGGTGGTTCCGCTGCTCATGCTGGGCATCCACGGCGAGAACTTCATGCCGTACGTGGAGCAGGCCGGGACCACCACCGCCACCATGTCCGCGACGGAGCTGCTGCGCGGTGCGGGCAACTGGACGGCGTATCTGCACTTCGGGGACTCCTGGCTGCCGGCCGGGTGGACGGTCGCCGCGTCGGCGCTCGCGGTCCTCGGTTCGGCGTGCGCGGCGGCGATCGGACTCGCGGGCCTGGCCAGGCGGGACGTGCCGGAGCGGCGCTGGCTGCTGCTCGTGGTGCTGTCCGTGGTGCTCGTCACCCTTGCCGGGTACGGGGGTTCGCTGGGTGCGCTCTTCCCGGGGACGGTGCAGGACTGGCTGAACGGGTGGCTGGTCCCGTTCCGCAACATCTACAAGTTCCAGTCGGGTCTGGCCCTGGTGCTGGTGCTCGGGCTGATGCACGCGGTGGCGGTGGCCACGGAGCGGCGGGGCGCGCGCCGGCTCCCGGGCCGCAGGTTCGCACCGGTGCTGGCGGCACTGTTCGTCCTGCCCGGCCTGCTGCTGCCGTACGTCAACGGCAGCATCCTCCAGTCGGGCGCCTTCACCAAGCTCCCCAACCACTGGGAGGAGACCGCGAGTTGGCTGAAGAAGTACTCCCCTGAAACCCGGGCCCTGGTGGTCCCCGCGACCGCGCACGGCATCCAGACCTGGGGTTCGACGATCGACCAGCCGCTGGACGTGCTCGCCGAATCGCCGTGGGCGCAGCGGGACTTCGTACCGTTCGGAGCGCCGGGCAACCGGCGTGCCCTCGACGCGGTCGAGCAGGCACTGATGTCGGGCAGTGAAGTACCCGGCCTGTCCGACTACTTGGGCCGCGCCGGACTCCACTACGTCGTCGTACGCAACGACCTGGACCCCGACCAGATCGGCTACGTTCCCCCGCAGACGGTGAAGCGGACGCTGGAGTCGTCCGGGTACACCCGGGTCACCGGATTCGGCCCGGTGCTGACCGGCGGACGCATCCCCGACGACACTCCCGTACAGGTTGAGGGCCTCTATCCGAGGCAGCAGGCGGTGGAGGTGTACGAGCCGCCTGCCGGCACCCGGGCGCCAGGACGGGCCGGGCTGAAGCCGGTGGCGGACACCGCGGTGGTGAGCGGCGGCCCCGAGTCGCTGCTGCAGCTGTCGGCGGACAAGGGGATGCGCAATCGGCCCGCCGTGCTCGCCGGGGACAACTCCCCCGGTCTCGGGGCCCCTCCGGTGCTCGCGGCCGGGGACGGTCTGCGACGCGCGGACACCAGGTTCGGGCTGGTCAACACCAACACCTCGTACACCTACACCGCGACGGAACGCAATCTCTCCGGCAACGTCCAGGACCCTGGGCGGGAGCCGCGCCAGATCCTGCCGACGGAGGGTGTCAGGCACCAGACGACGGCGGTATTGCGCGGCGCGAAGTCGGTGACGGCGTCCAGCAGCGGCAACTGGCTGTTCCATCTGCCGCAGTACGACCCGGTGAACGCCTTCGACGGCAACCCGGACACGGCGTGGGCCGAGGGCAGCCCGGCAGAACCTGCGGGCCAGTGGCTGCGCGTCGACTTCACGAACCGGGTCGCCGTCCCGTCGTCGATACGGGTGACACCCCTGCCTTCGGACGGGGTACGGGCGGCTCCGACGGTGGTACGGGTGGAGACGGACCGGGGTAGCGCGACGAGCCCTCTCCAGCCGAACGGGCTGCCGCAAATGGTCAATGCTCCTCAGGGTGAGGCGAGTTGGCTGCGCATCACCATCGAGGAGGCACAGCAGGGGCGGCCGGGGCTGATGGGTGCGGGCTTCACCGCCGTGGAGATTCCCGGTGTCCAGGTGACGAAGCTGCTCGCGCTTCCGGAGGACTCGGGTGCCGCCGGCGGTGGCTCGGGGGATTCACGCGGCTCGGGGGCCGACCCCAATGTGATCTCCCTGCACCGGGGCAGCGACCCCGGCGGGCTGTCACCCGTGTCGGCGGAGGTGGGACTGCACCGGCAGTTCACCACACGCGCGGACGGGGCGTACGCGCTGCGGGCGACGGCGCTGCCGGTGCCGGGCGACGCACTCGACCGGCTGCTGTACGGCATCGCGCCCGACCAGCGGCGACAGTTGACGGCGACCGCCGACTCGACGGCCAGGCTCGGTTCGTCGCTGACGCCCCGCAACCTGGTCGACGGCGACCTGACCACCTCCTGGATCTCCGGCAACAAGTCCGTACTGCATCTGCGCTGGCCGGAGAAGCGGCCGGTCGGGGAGATCGTGTTCGCGGCGGCGGGCGGGCTTTCGACGCGGCCCGAGCAGGTCGAGATCAGCTCGCCCGACGGGGCGGCGACGTCCTCCGTCGACCAGAACGGTCTCGCCCGCTTCGCGCCGATCACCACCGACCGGCTCGACATCACCATCACCAAGGTCGCACCTCTGACCATCCACAACCCGGTGGCGGAAGGCGAGTTGCAGCTGCCGGTCGGTCTGAGCGAGGTGTACGTGCCGGCGCTGGACGACTTCCGGGTGCCGCAGCCGGATCCGTCCCGCACCTTCGCACTGCCGTGCGGGCAGGGTCCGATCCTCTCCATCGACGGCACCCTGCACGCGACGAGTGCGCGTGGCAGTCTCCGTGACCTGACGGAGCGGCGGCCGATCGAGGTGTCGTTGTGCGCCGGTGAACAGCGGGGCGGCAAAGCCCAGTTGAGTCCGGGTACACACCGGGTGGAGGCGGGAGACGTGGGTCCGCTCGCGATCACGGACATCACGCTGCAGCGGGGCGACGTACCCCAGCCCTCTTCCGCGGTACGCGAGTTGAAGGTAAACGACTGGTCGGGTGACGACCGGACGGTGAAGGTCGGCGCGGGCCAGGCCTCGTACCTTCAGATGTACGAGAACTCCAACCCGGGCTGGCAGGCCACCCTCAACGGCAAGGAACTCACCCCGGTCCGCCTGGACGGCTGGCAGCAGGGCTGGCTGGTCCCGGAAGGCGAAGGCGGCACGGTAGAGCTGGAGTTCACGCCGGCGGGATGGTACGTGGGCGGACTGATCGGCGGTGGGGTTGCGGTTCTTGCGCTGATCGGGCTGGTGGTGTGGTGCAGGCGGGACCCGGAGGTCGCACCGGCCGCGGAGGTCTCGCCCCCGGCGCCCGGGGTGGTGCTGGGACTGGGCGTGCTGACCGTGGTCATGGTCCTGATCGCCGGGCCGCTGGCCCTGCTGGTGCCCGCCCTGGCGGCGGTCGCCCACTTCCGGCACACCTTGCTGCCGCCGATCGCGCTGGTGGCGATGGCGGGTGCGGGGGTGGCTGCCGCCTGGGGCGCGGGGTCACCGGCGTCCGCGGAAACGGGAGCGTTCGGGCCGGTGGCCCAGGCGCTGGCGCTGGTGGCGGTGGTCGCGGCGGTGGTGACGGTCGGGGACGGGTGGGGCAGGGGCCGGAGGCGGGAGCGGGAGTGAGGTGGGGGGCGGTGCGGGGCGGTGGGCATCGTGCGGGTGCGGCATGGCTGGACACGGGGCGGTGGGCATTGTGCGGGTGCGGCGTGGCTGGACGCGCAGTTCCCCGCGCCCCTAAGAGCCTGCCCCTTACCCCCTAGCCCTCTTGGGCAGCGGGGCCGCCCTACCCAAGGAGATCGGACGATGACCACCGTGCAGCATCACACCCACTCCCCACCTCCCACCCGCCTCCCCTTCTCCGTCGTAGACGAAATCACCCGCCACTGCCTGGACCCCTCCGAGCCCGAAACCGTTCATATCGAAGTGCACCTCCCCGCACCCCCGCACCCCGCCCGCCTCCGCGCCGCCTTCCTCGAAGCGTTCGGCCGTCACCCCCGCATCCTGATGCGCGAGGCCCCCCGCCCTTGGTACCGGCGGCGCTACGAGTGGGAGCTCACCCCGCATCCCGACACCGACCACGTCGTCACCTTCCACGAGCCGGGGCCCGACGCCCTCGCCCGTGCCCGGCAACGGGCCCTCGCCCAGGCCCCTCCTCTCTCCCTCTCTCCGCCCATCCGGGTCGAAGCCATCGGCAACGTTCTCGTCCTGACCGTCAACCACACCGCCCTCGACGGCCCCGCCTGCCTCCGTATCCTGGCGACCGCCGCCGAGCTCTACGGCGGCCGGGACAACTCCCCCGCCGCCGCCGGCGCCCCCGCCCGCCCGGAGAGTCACCCCCAACTCCAGCCCCCGAGCGTCGGGGTCGCCCCGGTGGCCCGTGTCGCGCACGGCACCCCCGGTGCGCCGGGCAACGGCATGCTCGTCGCCGACCTGCCCGTTCCGCGCCGGCCGCCCTCCGCCCCGTACACCGTCAACGACCAGCTGATGGTCGCCACCGCGCGCATGATCGCCGAGTGGAACCACGAGCGGGGCGCCCCGCCGCGCCCCCTGCGCATCACCATGCCGGTGGACGACCGCCCCAGAGGGCTGGACATGCCCATCGGGAACGGCACCCGGCTCGTTGAAGTCCCCTTCAGGGAAGAAGAGTTGAGGGAGGAAACCGGCGAGCTGCTGCGGCGGACCGCCGACCGCACCCGCGCGCTGAAGTCGCTGCCCCGCCCCCAGCTCGGCCACGGTGCGGCGCTGCTCACCGCTCCGGTCGTCCCCGTGACCGTACGGGCCGCTCTCACACGGCAGTTGCGGCGCGCGGTCGCGCCGTGGACGTCGACGACGCTGCTCAGCAACATCGGGCGGGTGCCGTATCCGCTGGACTTCGGCGAAGGGGTGGGGCGGGCCACCGCCGTGTGGTTCTCGGCGCCGGCCCGGATGCCGCGCGGGCTGACCGTGACCACCGCCAGCACCAACGGGCGGCTGCACCTCGCCCTGCGCTGGTCGGGCGTACTCCTCGGCCCGCAGGACGGAGACCACCTGCGCGAACTCTTCGAGAAGCACCTCAATTCCACTGCCGAGGAAGGTAGTTCACCATGACGACTTCCCTCAACGACACCGGCTCCGACACTCCTGTCCCGCACCTGCGTGACTTCTACGAGAACCCTGCCGTGCCCGTCGCCTCGGGCGACGCCCGGAGCCTGCGCCAAGCGCGCATGCTCGCCGGGGCCCTGGCCGGTACGTCCGGCGCCACCGTCCTCGACATCGGCTGCGGCGACGGCACCGCCGCCGTGACCGCCGCCCCCCTGCTCTCCGGCCACCGGATCGTCGGCGTCGACTGGTCGCAGGACGCGCTGCGCCGCGCGTCCGCACGGTTCGCGGCCGTACCGCACGACCTCATGGCCGTACGGGGTGAACTCACCGACGGCGGGCTGCCGTTCGCGTCGGGGACGGCCGACGCGGTGCTGTTCAGCGAGGTGATCGAGCACCTCGTCGACCCGGACAGCGCACTGGACGAGATACGTCGCGTGCTCGCACCCGGGGGGCATCTGATGCTGTCCACACCGAATCTGGCCGCCTGGTACAACCGGGCTCTTCTGCTGGCCGGGGTGCAGCCGGTGTTCTCCGAGGTCAGTCTGCGCGGCATCCACGGGCGGCCGGGCCGCGAAGTCGTCGGGCATCTGCGGCTCTACACGGCGCGCGCCCTGCGCGAGTTCCTGACCGCGTCCGGTTTCGACGTCGTACGGATCGCGGGCGCGCCCTTCCATGGGGTGCCGCGTCCGCTGCGGCCGCTGGACCGGCTGGTCTGCGCCGCTCCGTCCGCCGCGTCGATCCTGCTGGTGCACGCCCGCCGGCGGCCGGACGACTCCCCACAGGGAGACGACTCCCCGGGAGAGCGGGGCCGCTGATGATGTGGTGGGGCGTGGCAGCCGCGCTGTTCGCGAACGTCCTCTACAGCGGCGGGTTCGTACTCCAGAAGCGGGCGCTGGGCAATCTGCCCGGGCTCGACATCCGGCGCCCTGCGCGCGCCGTCCGCCTGCTGCTCGGCAGTCTGCCGTGGATCGGCGGTTCGCTCGCGCTGGCGGGCGGGTTCGGCGCGCAGCTCGTGGTCTACCGCACGCTGCCGATCGCCGTCGCCCAGGCGCTCTTCATCTCCGGCCTGGTACTGCTCCTGCTGATGTCCTCGCGCACGCTCGGCGAACGCACTTCTGGCCGCGAGCGGTACGCGATGGCGGCGATCGTGGCGGCCCTGCTGATGGTGGTGCTCTCCCTCGACGAGAGCAGCGAGGTGATCGGCGCGGACTCCCCCGCGCCGCTGATCCTGCTGCTCAGCGGTGCGAGCATCGGTGCGGGGGTGTGGGTGTACATCGCCGCGGACCGCAAGGGCGGCGCCCACGCGGCTCCCACCAGCGGCGTTCCGTACGGTGTGGCCGTCGGCCTCGTCTACGGGGTCAGCTCCCTCGCCATCAAGGGCGTCTCCGCCCACCTGGACTTCCACGACGTGCCCGGCACCGCCGCCGCGATCCTCACCTCCCCGTATCCCTACCTCCTCCTGGTCACGGGTGCGACCGGCCTGGTCCTGTCCCAGACCGCGCTGCAGCGCTGCCGCGCCTCGCTCGTCGTCCCCGTCTGCACCACCACCTCCTGTCTGTACACCGCCACCCTCGGCACTCTCGCCTTCGGCGAGTCCCTCCCGGACGACCCGCTGCGGCTGGCCCTGCGGGTCGCGGGAGCCCTGCTGGCGGTGGCGGTCCTCCTCGCCCTTCCCTCCTCCGAACAGCCCCTCGCCGAAAAGCCCTCCCCCGAAAAGCCGGGACCCGAAGAGCCGGGACCCGAAGAGCCGGGACCCGAAGAGCCGGGACCCGAAGACTCCTCGCCCGAAAAGGAAGTGAGCCATGAACCCCGCTGACCCGCTCCTCAAGATCCTCGCCTGCCCCCTCGACAAGGGTCCCCTCACCCTGCTCCCCGCCGAGGACGCCCTCTACAACCCGCGCCTGCACCGGCGTTACCCGATCGTCGACGGCATCCCCCAACTCCTGCCGTCCTCCGGTGAACAGGTCGACGACGCGGAGCACCACCGCCTCACCTCGTGCTGATCCACACCTCGAACTCCCCTGCCACAATGAACACATGATCAGGGGAAGCAGGGTCGCCGTCGTCGGCGGCAGCATCGCGGGCTGCGCGACAGCACTGGCCGCACACCGGGGCGGCGCGGACGAAATCACCGTGTACGAGCGTGCGGGGGGCCGACTGGCCGAGCGCGGCGTCGGGTTGGCCATGCACGGCATCCGGTACGCGGAGCTGGAGGCGGCCGGGTTCATGGACGCGGACATCCCGTGGATCGGGATGACCCACCGCACCTGGTACGTACGGGACGACGCCGCACCGTCGCCGCTGGGCCGCCCTCTCACCGAGATGCCGTTCGCGTTCCGCACGTACAACTGGGGGCCGCTCTGGCGCGAGCTGCGCGCCCGGGTCCCCGGCTCGGTGGACTTCCGTACCGGCAACGCGGTGAAGGAGCTCCGGCTCACCTCGCGCGGGGTCGAGGTGGACGGCGAGCTCTACGACGTCGCCGTCGGCGCGGACGGCCTCCGCTCCCTGGTCCGTACGGCGGCCTGCCCTGCCACCGTCCCTCAGTACGCGGGATATCTCGCCTGGCGCGGCTCCTACCCGGAGTCGGACCTGCCCGACGCACACCTGTGGCCGACGGACGAGTGCGCGTACGTGGTCTTCGACGGCGGTCACATCGTCATCTACCGCATCCCCGACGACGCGGGCGGCCCCCGCGTGAACTGGGTCTTCTACACCGCACCGCCGCCCGGCTACACCCTCCCTGCCGACGGACAGCGCACCCTCACCGCCGAACTCGCCGCCCGGCTCTCCGACATCACGGCGCACCAACTGCCGCCCTTCTTCGCCTCGTTGATAGAGGCGACACCTCAGGACGAGCGCTTCGTCCAGCCCCTGTACGACTTCACCGCGCCCCACTACGCCACCGACCGCCTCGCCCTGGTGGGCGACGCCGCCACGGTCGCCCGACCGCACACCGGGGCGGGAGCGGTGAAGGCCCTCCAGGACGTCACCGCCCTCCAGTCGGCCCTGATCGCCGCCGCCACCCCGGCCGAGGCCCTCGCCACGTACGACGCCGACCGCACGCCCGCGGGCCGCACCATGGTCGACCTGGGGCGAAACCTGGGCCGGGCACTGGTACAGGCCACTCCTGACTGGGGCGGTATGGACGGGGCCGACCTCGACGCGTTCTGGCAACAGGCGGACGGGAGCGGGGCGTTCGGCGGCGGGTCACTGAAGCGCGGCTGAGCGGGGGCGGCGGGGGGGAGGAGCAGGGGCGGCGCGGGCGGCGGGGGAGAGAGCAGGGGCTGCGACGCACTCGTCCCCGAGGCTGATGCCGGCCCTCCCGGCCTCCGCCGTACGGCCATCACCCCGGCCGTACGGGGCGACGCCGGCCGCTCGCCGGCCCGGCAGCATCGTTCCCATGACCACTCACGCGACTGCGACTGCGACCGTGACGGCGACTGCGCCCGCCACCTTCCCCCGCGCGGCCCGTCCGGCCGAACCCCTCCCCCCGCCCGCCCGTTGGGCGGTGTGGGTCGCGCACCTCATGCCGCTCCTCGTCCTCCCCTCCGGCCTGTGGCGCCTCGCACTGGCCCTCGGCCTCCCGGCCGGATACATCGAAGCGGGCTTCGAGTCCTTCCGGTCACCGCTCGCCCAGGCCTGGCTGGTGGCCCTCACCGTGCTGTGCGAGGTCGCGGCGCTGCTGACGCTCGGCCTGGTGAGCCGGTGGGGCGAGGTCCTGCCCCGCCGGGTGCCGTTCATGGGCGGCCGGACCGTCCGGCCGGGCTTCGCCGTGGGGGCGGCGCTGACGGGGGCTGCCGTCCTGGCCGTCCTCTGGACCCCGTTCGTCGCCTGGTGGTCGATGCCGCACACCGACATGACCGCGGCCGGGCACTTCTGGGTCGGCTTCGTCTACCTCCCACTGGTGCTCTGGGCGCCCCTGCTGGTCGCGGTCACGCTCGACCACCGCCGCCGCACACGGCAATCCACCCACCTGTGACCACCCAGGGGGTGACAGCCAGGCACGGTCCAGAACCTCCCGGATCCCACCACCTCCTCGCCGGACAGGCCCTAGCCGACGCCCACCACCGTCCGCTGTGCCGAGAAGTCGCCCCACTTCCCGTCCGGCAGCTTGGCGCGCAGTTTGACGGTGTAGCGCGTGCCGGGCGGTTCGGTGACGGTGAGGGTGTACGTCACCGGGCCCGGCGGCGGGGGTGCGCCCCACGCGATCGTGGTGGCGAACCTGCCGTTCAAGTACAGCTGGTACTCCTTGACCTCGCCGCCGGTACGGGGCTGGGTCCAGCGGAGTTCGAGGGTGCGCTCCCCTCCCTGGGCCCGTGCGGTCGCGGTCAGTCCGGTCGGGGCGGTGGACGGACCGGAACCCGGCACCGAAGCCGTCGTCAGATCGAGGGAGTTGCTGTCCTTCGAAGAGTTCTCGCCGGCGTCCCGCGCCCGCACCGTGAAGGTGTAGACCGTACCCGGGCGCAGCCCGTCGATCCGGGTGCCGGTCTCGCTGCCGCGCACGCTGTGGATGCGGGAGTCCTCCTGGTAGATGTCGTACGAGGTGACGCCGACGGCATCCTTCGCGCGCGCCCAGGAGAGCGTTACCGACCGGGCCCCGACCACCTTGCCCCGCAAGGCGGTTGGACTGGTCGGTGGCGTGCGGTCGTCCGGCGTGGGGGCCGGGGTCCTCGCGGAGACGGCGGCGCTCGGGGCGGAGAGGTTCCCTGCGGAGTCCCGGGCGCGGACGGTGAAGGCGTACGCGTGCGACGGTGCGAGGCGGTCGACGTCGACCATGGTGGTCTCCGCCGCGACCGCCCTGACCTTCTTCCCCTTCTCGTAGACCTCGTAGCCCGCCACTCCCCGGTCATCGGTCGACGGGCTCCACATGACGTGGACGGAGGTGGCGCTGCCTGCCTGGGCGGTCACCCCGGCGGGCGTGGACGGTCGGGAACGGTCGGCGGGCGGCGCCGCGTGCGACCCGCCGCCGCAGGCGGTCGTCGCGAACAGCAGCAGGGAACAGGCCAACACGGCGCAGACGGTGGGGCGTTGCACAGCTGGACCTCTCATCCGTAGGGGCCCGGGTGGGCCCGTGGGGAGGACGGAGACAATGGTCCAGACCTGTATGCCATGGTTGGCCGCCCCGGACAAGGGGTCGCGCACGGGTCGCACACGGCTCGCGCAGGGGATCGGCCGTTACGTCATGACCGCGCCCACCGCCACAAAGCCGCCGATCAGGACGGAAAGGATCACCAGCAGCGGCCACACGAACCGCAGGTACTTGTCGTAGCCGACCTTGGCGAGCGCCACCCCGCCGATCGTCACGGCGGTGGTCGGCACCCACATGTTCATCAGCCCGCTCGCGGACTGCCACGCCGTGACGACCACGGCGCGCGGTACGCCGGCGAAGTCGGCGAGCGGCGCGAGGATCGGCATCGCGAGTGTCGCGTGGCCGGAGGTGGAGGGGATCAGGAAGGCAAGCGGCAGGTTCACGATGAAGACGATCACAGCGAAGAGCGCGGAGGAGGTGCCGGTGACGACGCCCTCCACGGCGTTCAGCACCGTGTCGGTGATGCGGGAGTTGTTCATGATGACGGTGACTCCGCGCGCGAGCACGATCACCAGCGCCGGGGAGATGAAGTCCGCCGCGCCCTGCGCCACCGTCGCGCTCAGCTTCTGCTCGCCGAAGCGTGCGACGAGGCCGACCAGGACCGCCGCCACCAGGAAGAGCGCCGCCAACTGCGGGAAGGACCAGCCGAGTTCGAAGCCGTAAGGGGTCGCGTCGGCGTCGCCGGTCAGTGCGCTCGACCACGGCACGACCGAGAAGATCATGAAGGCGAAGGTGACCGCGACCAGGACGAGCAGCACCTTGTGCAGTGCGGTCAGCGGCGGCGGTTCGGCGGTCTCGGCCGCCGACTGCTCGTGGTCCCCCGGCAGGAAGCCGGAGAGCGAGCGGCTCGGATCGCGCCGGACGCGTTTCGCGTACCGGATGACGTATCCGACCGTGACGGCCGTCAGTACCACCCACATCAGCGCACGCAGCACGATGCCGTCGCCGAGCGAGATCCCGGCGGCGGAGGAGGCGACTCCGGTCGCGAACGGGTTCACGGTGGAGCACAGCACCCCGACTCCCGCGCCGAGGATGATCGTGCCGGTCGCCACCATCCGGTCGTACCCGAGGGCCAGCATCAGCGGCACGATCAGCCCGTAGAAGCCGAGGGTCTCCTCGGCGAAGCCCTCCACCGTGCCCAGCAGCGCGAAGACCAGCATCACGCCCGCGATCAGCAGCGCCCCTCGCGCGCGGAGCCGGTGGGCGAGGCGGCCGATGCCCCGGTCGAGGGCGCCGGTCGCGAAGACGACCGTGATGAACGCGCCGATGGCGAGCACGAAGAGAAAGACCCCCGCACTGCCGTACAGCTCACCCGCCAGGTCCGGCCCGACCTGCCCCGACTTCTCGTCCTGTACGCCGTACAGACCGTTGACCGGCGAAAGGAAGAGGTCGCCCAGCCGATCGGTGAAGCTCTGGTCGGAGGGGACCCGGTGGTACGAGCCCTGGACCGGCGAGCCGTTCTTGTCACGGTCGTACGCACCGGAGGGGATCAGGAAGGCGAGCAGCCAGACGCCGAGCGTGACGATGACCAGGATGGTGAGGGCGCTGGGGAAGGTGAACTTCCGCTTGGGCCCCGTGCCGGTCTCCGGAGCGGTCTCCGTACTCATCACTCAGCCCCTGGACTCGTCCTTGATCTTTGGGATCAATGGACCACAGGGGCGCCGGACCCGCATCCGCACCCCACTTCTGGCCGATCTGCTCGGCATGACAGCGAATCCATCCGGCAGGGGCCGGTCCGGGACGAGCACCGGGCACACTGGCGGGCATGCCCGTCTCGCTGCATCACCTCGTCATCGACGCCCACGATCTGCCCGCCCTGGCCCGGTTCTGGGCCGAGGTGCTGCGCTGGCGAATCCTGTCCGAGCGAGAGCGGGAAGTCGTGATCGGGCCGGACGAGAGCGCCCCCGTGGGCATCTGCTTCATGCCGGCGACGGACCGCAAGGTCGTCAAGAACCGTCTGCACCTCGACCTGACGTCTGCAGCGGAGGACCGCGAGGCGGAGATCGACCGCGTCCTCGCGCTCGGAGCCCGCAGGGCGGACGTGGGTCAGAGCGGTGACGAGTCCTGGACGGTGCTGGCAGATCCGGAGGGAAACGAGTTCTGCGTGGTCCGCCCGAAGGCGACCCTCATCGGCTAGTGATTGTGGCGTCGCGCGAACCTGGTGCGGGCGGCGTCATGGGCGCCGCGCAGGAGCCGTACGACCGTGTCGGTCGCCACCTCTGCCGGGTTGACGACGCAGACCCAGCCGAGCGCCCCGTACACCGGGTGCGGCAGCACGGTGTCGGCGGCCGCGTGGTCGCGGGGCCGGGCGAGAGCGCCCGGCTCCTCCCCGGTGAGTTCCCAAAACGTCGCGCGGTCGACGTGGACGTTCACCCGCCAGCGGTCTGCGGGGTCGAGGTCGGACGCGGTGTCGTCGGGGTAGTTCTTGGTGACGATCGTCGCGTAGGGCTGGACGTTCTTCGGCATCCGGCCGTCCGGCGCGTAGAAGAAGAACGCGTCCCCCCACACCAGCTCGGGGAAATCGTCGCCCTGCTGCGGAGTGACGACGAGCGCACCGTCCAGGCCTCGCACCGCCGTGATGATTTGTTCCCTACTCGGGTCGATACTCATGGTTCAAGCATCACCTTCAAGTGCTTATGTGGGGTTGACCAATGCTCGAGGAAACGCAGCCGGCACCACTCCGTACCGTCGACGTGGCCCGGGAGTCCGGTTACTCGGTGCAGCAGGTGCGCGATCTGGAGCGGCTGGGGGTCATCCCGCCTGCCGTACGGTCGGCCAACTCCTACCGCTCGTACACACCGCTCCATGTCCGGGCCCTGCGCGCCTACCGGGGGCTGGCAGAGGCCACCGGCCCCTTCGAGGCCCGCCGGCTGCTCACAGAACTCCGCACCGCGACGCCCACCGACGCGGCCTCGGCGGTCAACGCGGTCCATGTCCGCCTCGCCCGGGAGCGCGAGGAGGCGTTGCGCGCCCAGCAGGCGCTGCGTGCGATCGAGGCCGAGAAGGGCGCCGGGCACGACGACGACACCATGACGATCACGGAACTGGCCGGGGCACTCGGCGTACGCACCTCCACCCTGCGGTTCTGGGAGGAGGAGGGCCTGCTCACCCCCGAGCGGGTGACCTCACTGCGCGCCCGCCGCTACGGTCCGTCCGCCGTCGGGACGGCCCGCATCGTGGTGGCTCTGCGCAGTGCCGGTTACGGCATTCCCGCGGTACGAGAGGCCCTGGCCTCCCTCCCGCAGGACAACGGCCTCGAAGAGACCTCGCGCGTCCTGCGCAACCGCCTCGACCGGATCGCCGCCCGGACGGTGACCCTGCTCCGGGCCGGCGCGGACCTGGCTGCCGTGATCGATGCGCGGTAGCCCGGGGTCCCGGCCGGGGAGATCCGTCGAACGATGCAGTACGGGTTCGTCCCGGCGGACGACGATCCCGCTGCCCGGCATTCCTAGGCTGGGAGCGTCCCCCGATGCCCCGACGCCCCGACGCCCCGACGCCCCGACGCCCCGATGCCCCGATGCCCCGACGCAAGGAGTCCCGCCATGAATCGCGCGCAGAAGAACCTGGTCGAAGGAATCGTGACCTTCCTTGTCGGCCTGGCCCTGAAGCTGTTCGCGGGTGGGGTGGAGATTCCGGTGGTGACGCTGCCGAAGGCCGGAGTGGTGCTGATGGTCATCGGCGGCGTTCTGGTCGTCGCGGGGCTGTTCCAGGCGGCACGCGGGGCCGGTGTTCCCGAGAACTGACCGGCGACGCGAGCCGCCTCGGCTCGCGAGCAGTCCCTCAGCTGGTGAAGAAGTCGCTCACCTTGTCCGCGAACTGCTGCGGCTGACGCTCATGGATGTGGTGACCGCCGGGGAGCGTGATCTGTGCGCAGTCCGGGATGCGGTCGGCCATCTCCGGGAGGTCCTCCTGGGACATCTCGCTCTCCGCGCCACCGGTGATCATCAGCGTCGGTGCGACGATCTCGCCGAGGCGCTCCAGCCATTCGGCGGGCGGGTCGGACAGCTGGGCCTGGATCTCGCCGATCGCGTTCTCGTCGTAGTCGACCGGCCCGTCCTTCGGAAGCGGATCGTCCGCTCCCGCGTAAGGGGGCGGGGTCTCCTCCAGTACGAGACGCTCCACCCGGTCCGGGTGCTCCTGCGCCAGGAGGTACGCGACGACGCCGCCCATGCCGTGGCCGACCACCCCCGCGCGGTCGATCTTCGCCTCCTCGATGAATTCGAGCACGTCGTCCCGCATGAGCTCAAGGTCGTACTCGTCGGGCCAGTCGCTCTCGCCGTGGCCGCGCAGATCGAGTGCGTGCACCCGCCATTCCTCGCCGAGCGCCTGCCCGACCTTCTCCCAGCTCGCGGCCGAACCGCCGATTCCGTGCAGCAGGATTACCGGGTTGCCGTGCTGGTCGCCCCAGGAGCGGTACGCCATGCGTACGTCGCCCACATCGACGACGGAGTGATCTTCCATGACTCCGACGTTACAGGGGCGGCCCGGGTGCCAGGGTCGTCGGGTGAAGTCCGTTATGCGTGGGGCGGGGCTGGCTGTGCTGGTCCTGGCAATGGTGCTGGTGGGATGCGTGGGCGTGGGCGGGGGTGACGGGGCGCCTCCGGGGCCGCTGCCCAGAGGTGGGTCGCCGTCCGTGCGGCCGGCGGAAAGTGGACGGGGCCCCACGGAAGGTGGGCGGGGCCCGACGGAAGGTGGGCGGGGGCGGCCGGAAAGTGGGCCCGGGCTGGCGGATCCGGCGAAGAAGGAGCTGGCGATGCGGCTCGTGTCGAGCGCGGAGAACTCCTCGCTGGAGTGGAGGAAGCAGTACCGGTACGTCCAGGACATCGGGGACGGGCGCGGGTACACGGGCGGGATCGTGGGGTTCTGTTCCGGGACCGGGGACATGGCGAAGGTGGTCGAGCGGTACGGCGCCGCGCGGCCCGGGAACGCGCTGGAGCGGTTCCTGCCCGCGCTGCGGAAGGTGAGGGGGAGCGCTTCGCACGAGGGCCTCGGGGAGCCGTTCGTCGAGGCGTGGCGGCGGGCCGCCGAAACCGATCCGGCGTTCCGGGCCGCCCAGGACGCCGAGCGGGACCGGAACTACTTCGATCCGGCGGTACGGCAGGGGAAGGCGGACGGGGTGGGGGTGCTGGGGCAGTTCATGTACTTCGATGCGTATGTGATGCACGGGGCCGGGGACACCCAGGGGTCCACCGGGTTCCTTACGCTGCGGGAGCGGGCCAGGAAGCGGGCCGCGCTGCCCGTCGACGGCGGCGACGAGCGGGCGTATCTGCACGCCTTCCTGGATGCACGGGTGGCCTCGATGAAGCAGGAGCCCGCGCACCGGGACACCAGCCGCGTCGAGACGGCCCAGCGGGTCTTCCTGCGGGAGGGGAACCTGGCGCTGCGCACTCCGCTGCGGTGGAAGGTGTACGGGGACACCTTCCTGACGAGGTGAGGGAAATGTTCCTGATGCTCCTGCGACCCTTGCCTGAGCTGTTTCGTACCGTTCTTGAAGGAACTGTTCCGGCCGGGCCCCCGTCGAAGGGTGGTCCAGCACCCATGACGCCAGCACCCATGACCGGCCCCGGAGGTCTCATGCAACTCACCCGTCGCGCCCAGTACGCCGCCCGCGCCCTGCTGGGGCTCACGCTCGCGGCCGTACCGGCCACCAACGCCGCCGCGGCGCCGGTGGACGACGAGGCCAGGACCTCCGCCTCGTCGGGGCTGCGAGATCCCGGGAAGAAGGAGATAGCGATGCGGCTCGTGTCGAGCGCGGAGAACTCGTCCCTGGAGTGGAAGAAGCAGTACGCGTACATCGAGGACATCGGGGACGGGCGCGGCTACACGGCGGGGATCATCGGGTTCTGCTCCGGGACCGGCGACATGCTGGAGCTGGTCGAGCGCTACAGCGCCGCCGTGCCCGGCAACGTACTGGAGAAGTACCTGCCCGCCCTGCGGGAGGTGAACGGGTCGAACTCGCACGACGGGCTCGGCTCCCGCTTCGTACGGGACTGGCACAGGGCCGCGCGCGACGGGGAGTTCGAGAGGGCGCAGAACGAGGAGCGGGACCGGGTGTACTTCGAGCCGGCCGTGCGGCGTGCGCAGCAGGACGGTCTCGGGACGCTCGGGCAGTTCGTCTACTACGACGCGATGGTGATGCATGGCGAGGGCGGGCGCGACGGCTTCGACATGATCAGGCGCAGTGCGCTGGCGAAGGCGGCGCCGCCTTCGCGGGGCGGTGACCAGGGTGCGTATCTGAACGCCTTCCTGGACGTGCGGAAGAGCACGATGAAGCGGGAGGCCGCGCACGAGGACACCAGCCGGATAGACACGGCGCAGCGGGTCTTCGTGAACAAGGGGAACTTCTCGCTGCGCACGCCGCTGGCGTGGAAGGTGTACGGGGACACGTATCGGATCGCCTGATGGGGCCTCAACAGGCGGTGGCCGTACGGGACTTCCGCACGGCCGCCGCCTGTTGAAGCTCTGAATCGTCGAGGCCCTGAATCGTGAGGCCCTGAATCGTGAGGCCTGAATCAGTGAGCAGCCGCGACCGGCTTCTCGCGGTGGGAGATCTCCCCGCCCGGCTCCATGGGCGCCGTCACCTCGTCGTCGTCGGCGCGCTTGCCGATGTGGTTGAAGACGAGGTTGAGGACGACTGCCGCGAGGCAGCCGGTGGAGATGCCGGAATCCAGGATGATCTTCGCGGTCTCCGGGAAGTGGTGGTAGAAGGTCGGGGCCGCGATCGGGATGATGCCGACCGCGAGGGAC
Organism: Streptomyces sp. NPDC048442; assembly: GCF_040651475.1. NCBI lineage: Bacteria > Bacillati > Actinomycetota > Actinomycetes > Kitasatosporales > Streptomycetaceae > Streptomyces > Streptomyces sp. NPDC048442. The sequence goes on along the minus strand of NZ_JBEZKB010000003.1, from coordinate 380,006 downwards.
ACGGCGACGATCAGGACGTTGTTGTCCTTCTCCAGGCCCGCCTTGACGAGGGTCTGGATGCCGCTTGCCGCGACCGAGCCGAAGAGCACGATGCCCGCGCCGCCGAGCACCGGGCGCGGGACGACCGCGATGAGCGAGGCGGCGACCGGACAGAGGCCCATCAGGATCAGGAAGCCGCCGCCCGCCGCGACCACGAACCGGCTGCGGATCCTGGTCATGGCGACCAGGCCGATGTTCTGGGCGAAGGCGCTGCACATGAAGCCGTTGAAGAGCGGGCTGACGGCAGAGCCGAGGGCGTCGGCACGCAGTCCTGCGGCGATGGTCTTCTCGTCGGCAGGGCGCTCGACGATCTCACCGAGGGCCAGCATGTCGGCCGTCGACTCGGTCATCGAGACCAGCATGACCACGCACATCGAGATGATCGCGGCGGCCACGAACTGCGGGGCACCGAAGTGGAACGGCGTCGGGAAGCCGACGACGGACGCCTCGGTGATGGGCGTGAAGTCGGTCGCGCCGAAGGGGATCGCGATGACCGTGCCGATGACCAGGCCGAGGAGTACCGCGATCTGCTTCACGAAGCCGCGGGTGAAGCGGCGGAGGAGAAGGACGATCACCAGGGTGATGCCCGCCAGGCCGAGGAAGGTCGTCGAACCGTAGTCCGCCGCCTTGGGGTTGGGGCCCTGGGCCCAGCCGAAGGCCACCGGGAGCAGCGAGACACCGATCAGGGTGATGACGGTGCCGGTGACGACCGGCGGGAAGAAGCGGACCAGCTTGGAGAAGAACGGGGCGCCTATGAAGCCGATCGCGCCCGCGACGATGATCGCGCCGAAGATGACCGGGAGCGCGTCCTCCTTGCTCTGGCCGTCCGCGATGGCGAGCATCGGGGCGACTCCGGCGAAGGTGACGCCGTTGACGAAGGGGAGGCGGGCGCCGATCTTCCAGACGCCGAGGGTCTGGAGGAGGGTGGCGAGGCCGGCCATGAAGAGGCTCGCACCGGTGAGGAAGGTGAGTTCCTTGCCGGAGAGGCCTACGGCGGCGCCGACGATGAGCGGAGGTGCGACGACGCCCGCGTACATGGCGGCGACGTGCTGGAGACCGGTCGTGGCGAGCTTCAGGGGAGGCATTCCCTGGTCGACCGGGTGCTTCTCAAGGGTGGTGCGCTGGGGAGAGGTGCTCTGGGGAGAGGTCCTCTCGGGGGATGTGTTCTCCTCGGCGGTGCCGTCCGTCGAAGAGTCTTGCGCGGTGAACCTGGGCGTCTTGGCCACAGCGTCCTCCTGTCGTTTCCAGTGCCGAAGTTGGCACGTGCTTCAGGGAGGTGGTGCGTATGTGCAAGGTGCTGGTGGTGCTCAGGGGGGGGTGCGGAAGTGCTGTTGGTGCCGTTCGCCCGGGTACGCCGGACCGCCCCGGGGGCGTGAAGTATTGGGCCACGCCCCCGGGAACGGCTCCTGAGCAGCCCGCTCGGCTGCTCAGTCCCGGCCGGGAGCCGTCCCTCCCGGCCGGAATTCCTTGCCCGGTCCAGAGACCGGGTGTGAGTGGTACGAGGTGATCGGCGTCAGCGGTGCTGCGCGGCAACCCGCGCGAGTCGCTGCGCCTCGTCCCGCGCGCTGCGGGCGATGGCGTCCTCGTCCACCGTGATCAGGTGGTTGTCCTCGACGACGGGGTTGCCGTTGACCAGGGACAGGGTGACCGGTGCCGCCGCGCCGAAGACGATGGCGGTGACCGGGTCGGCGATGGTGGAGTGGCCGAGGCCGTCGGTCTTCCACATCACCAGGTCCGCGAGCTTGCCGGCTTCGAGTGAGCCGATCTCCGCTGCGCGGCCCAGGACTTGGGCGCCTCCGTAGGTACCGAGGCGGAGCGCCTGGCGGGCGCCCAGGGCCCGCTCGCGGTGCTCGGCGTGGAGGCGGTTGATGAGCAGCGCGTTGCGCAGCTCGGTGTGGAGTTCGCCGGACTCGTTGGAGGCGGTGCCGTCGACGCCGAGGCCGACCGGGACGCCCGACTTGAGCATGTCGGGGACCCTGGCGATGCCTGCGGCGAGGCGGGCGTTGGAGGAGGGGCAGTGGGCGACGCCGGTTCCCGTCCGGGCGAAGGCGGCGATGTCGGAGTCGTTCATGTGGACGCAGTGCGCCATCCACACGTCGCTGCCGAGCCAGCCCGTCGACTCGAAGTAGTCGGTGGGTCCCATGCCGAACAGCTCGTGGCAGAACTTCTCCTCCTCGACCGTCTCGCTGCCGTGGGTGTGCAGCCTGACCCCCTTGCGGCGGGCCAACTCGGCGCCCTGGCGCATGAGTTCGGTCGATACGGAGAACGGTGAGCAGGGTGCGACGGCGATCTGGGTCATGGAGCCGAAGGACGCGTCGTGGTGCTGGTCGACCGTCGCCTCGGTGGCGGCCAGCGCGCCCTCCAGGGTCTCCACCGCGAAGTCCGGCGGCAGGCCGCCGTCGGACTCGCCGCGGTCCATGGAGCCTCGCGCGAGGGTGAACCGTACGCCCATGTCCTTGGCCGCACCGATGATCGCCGACGACAGGTCGCCGGATCCGCGCGGGAAGACGTAGTGGTGGTCCATGGCGGTGGTGACACCGCCGCGGGCCATCATCGCCAGGGAGCCCCGGGCTGCCGCCGTCACCATCTGCTCGTCGATCCGCGCCCAGGTCGGGTACAGGGCGACGAGCCAGTCGAAGAGGTTGTGGTCGGTGGCCATGCCCCGGGTGATCCACTGGTAGAAGTGGTGGTGCGTGTTGATCAGGCCGGGAGTGACGAGGTGGCCGGTGCCGTCGATGCGGCGGACCACGTTTTCCAGGCCTGCGGGCGCCGTGCCCGCGCCGATGGACTCGATCCGGTTGCCCGCGACGACGACGTGACCCGACGCGTATTCCGTGTCGTTGGCGTCGACGGTCGCGATCGCGCAGTTCTCGATGACGATCCGAGAGACGTCTGGCGAAGCTTGTGCTGCCGGTGCTGCCATGGGGCTGCTTCCTTTACCTCTGTATTGATCGGGCACGGCAGGGCCCTAGGAGGATTTGAGTGCCACGGCCGCCGCTGGAGTGCGGCGGTCGCGGGTGCCGAGATGGTGGAAGAAGAGGTTGAGCAGGACCGCGACGAGTGCGCCGGCGCTGATGCCGGAGCCGAGGACGGTCTGTGCCCAGGCGGGGAAGTCCGCGTAGAAGGTGGGTGCCGCGAGCGGAATGATGCCCGCGCCGAGAGCCACCGCCACGAGGATGATGTTCGAGCTGTCGTCGAGTCCGGCCTCGGAGAGGGTACGGATTCCGCTCACGGCGATCGAGCCGAAGAGGACGATTCCGGCGCCGCCGAGTACGGGCATCGGCACCATGGAGACGACCGCGCCGAGCACCGGGAACACCCCGAGGAAGAGCAGCGCACCGCCGGCGACGGCGACAACATACCTGCTGCGTACCCGAGTCAGCGTCACGACGCCGACGTTCTGTGCGAAGGCACTGGTCGGGAAGCCGCCGAAGACAGGGCCGATGAGCGTGGCGATGCCGTCGGTGCGCAGACCGCGGGTGATGGTCCTGCCGTCGCAGTCGCGTTCGCAGATCTTGCCGAGGGCGAGCATCCCGGCCGAGGACTCGGTCATCAGGACCAGCATCACGATGCACAGCGAGAGGATCGCGGCGGGCTGGAACTCGGGGGCGCCGAAGGCGAAGGGCGTGGGGAGCGCGGCGACCGGGGCGTCGCGCAGTCCGCTGAAGTCGGCCATGCCGAACGGGATCGCGGCGAGCGTGCCGATCAACATGCCCAGCAGCAGGGCGACTTGCTTGACGAAGCCCTTGCCGAAGCGCTGGATGATCAGGATGACGCCAAGGGTGAAGGCGGCCAGTGCCAGGTACTTCATGGCGCCGAAGTCGGCGGCTTCCTTGTTGCCGCCCTGGGCCCAGGCGACGGGGACCGGCATCAGCGTGACGCCGATGAGGGTGATGACGACGCCGGTGACGAGCGGCGGGAAGAAGCGGAGCAGCTTCCCGAAGAAGGGGCCGACGGCGAGACAGAAGACTCCGGCGACCATCACCGCACCGTAGATGGCGGGGAGTTGGTGGCCCGGGGCGCTGGTCTCGGCGATCGCGAGCATGGGCGCGATGCCGGCGGACGACGCGGCGTTGACGAAGGGCAGCCGGTTCCCGGCGAACTTCGTGAGGCCGATGGTCTGGAGGATCGTGGCGAGTCCTGCGATCAGCAGGCTGGCGGCGATCAGCCGGGTCATTCCGGCGGTGTCCAGGCCGCAGGCCTGGCCGATGATGAGCGGAGGGGTGACGACGCCGGCGTACATGGCGGCGATGTGCTGGAGCGCGGCGGGGACGAGCCGCTTGGCGGGGAGCTTCTCGTCCACCGGGTGGACGGACACGGGGTGGACGGGATCGAGGAGATCGACCGGCTTCCCGAGCGAGACCTGATCACCTTGCTGGGTCAAACACGGGCCTTCTGTTGCCGACCCCTTTGCAGGCTGTGCCATGAATGTTCGTTCCCTCCGGTTGGCCGGGGCCGTGCTTTACCGCCGTAAAGCACGGCCCCGGCCTGACCGCGTCAGAGGTTGGTCATGTCGACCGGGATCTGTGGCTCGACTCCGTCCCGCAGGATGGTGGCCTCGATGAGGCCGTACGGGCGGTCGGCGGCGAAGTACACCTCGTTGTCGTTCTTCAGACCGAACGGTTCGAGGTCGACCAGGAAGTGGTGGTTGTTGGGCAGCGAGAAGCGGATCTCGTCGATCTCGCTCCGGCTGTTGATGACCCGCGAACCCATTTGGTAGAGCGTCTGCTGCAGCGAGAGCGAGTACGTCTCGGCGAAGGCCTGCAGGATGTGCTTCTTGGCCTGCTCGTACGACTTCTCCCAGTTGGGCATGCGGTCGTCGTCGCTGGTCCAGTTGTAGCGCCAGGCGGCGGAGACGTCGGTGCACAGGATGCGGTCGTACGCCTCCTTCAGCGTCGTGTACTTGTCCTTGACGTAGCCCCAGAACTCCGAGTTGGTGGAGTTCATGACCGTGAGGTCCTTGAGGCCCGAGATGATCTCCCAGTTCTCGCCGTCGTAGGTGATCTGGGTGGTGCGCAGCTCCTGGCCCTTGCGGGCGAAGGAGTGGTTCACCTCGTCGGAGCCGATGAACTTTGAGTTGTTGTCCGAGGTCGCGATGCGCTCCCAGGAGTACTCCTCAATGCGGATCCGGGCGCGCTTGATCGGCTCCTGCGACGTCACGAAGTGACGGGCGAGGTGGATGCCGAACTGCTCGGCGGACTCGATTCCGTACTCCTTGGCGAAGGCGTACACCGTGTTCTTGGTGGTGTCCGTCGGCAGGACGTTCGCGTTGGAGCCGGAGAGGTGGACGTCCGCCATGTCGCCGGAGAGGGCGACCGAGACGTTCAGGTCCTTGATGTGGTGGGTGTCGCCGTCCCGCGTGATCTTGACGACGCGGTTCTCTGCTTTGCCGTACTGGTTCTGGCCGAGAATGGTGGGCATCGGTGCTAGCTCCCTCGGTATACGGAGTAGCCGAACGGGTTGAGCAGCAGCGGTACGTGGAAGTGTTCGCCCGGTACGACGGCGAAGGTGATCGCCACTTCCGGGAAGAACGCGCCGCTGTCCCTTACGCGGGGGGCGTCCTGCTGAGCCTCGGCTTCGGTCTCGCTCTTCTTGCTTGCGCTGTGTTTGTTCAAGAAGTAGGTCTCGGTCTCGAAGTCGAGCCGGACGTGGGTCGTTCCTTCCGGCAGGGCCGGGAGGTCCTTGCAGCGCCCGTCCGGGTCGGTCTTCGAACCGCCGAGCGGCACCCACTCGGCGTCACTGCCGCTGCGGGCGGTGAGCGAAATGGCGACGCCCTCGGCGGGGCGGCCGATGCTGGTGTCCAGGATGTGCGTGGACACCGAGGCGGTGGTTGCGGTACTCATCTCAGTTCTCTTCTCCTGAATCCGCGGGGGATTCCACGAGGCGGGTCAGCCGGATGCGGTTGATCTTGCCCAGTTCGGTGCGGACGATTTCCCGCTCCGACTCGGGCGAGTTCCCGCTCCGCTCACGCACCGCGTCGCGCATCTGCTCACCGGTGGCGCCGGTGGCGCAGATCAGGAAGACATGTCCGAACTTCTCCTGGTACGCCAGGTTCAGTTCGAGCATCTCGGCCTTGAGTTCTTCCGAGGCGCCGGCCATTCCGCGCTGCTCGCGGGAGGAGGTCGGATCCCCGGGCTTCGGGCGGCCGATCGGCGGGTGCCCCGCCATTGCTTCGGAGAGGTCCTCGTGGGTGAGTTCCGCGAGGGCGGCGTCACTGGCGAGAAACAGCTCTTCCGCGGTGGCGTACGGGCGCTGAGCAATGAGCTTGCTCCCCCACGCAGTACTGGCACACACCTCGTGGAGTTCGGCCTGGGCCGCGCTCTCGGGGAGGGTGTTGAACCGGGTAAGGCCCGGTGTCTGGACCGAAGTCACGGGAGCCTCCGTGGCCTTGTGCTGGACGGGCTGGGCATAGCTAACGCCCTCAACAACTGGACGTCAACAGTTTGTTGAAAGTTCGCGAAGACAAAAGCCGCCGCCCCCAAGCGGGGGCGGCGGCGACTGAAAATGATCGATCAAATGGGGGTCCTGGAAGGGCTCAAATCCAGATCAAAACCGGTTCAAATCCGGCCCACATCCGGCCCTGGGGCACTCCCGGGACGGTCGACTAGTCCGTCTTGGCGGCGTTTTCCCTGTTCAGGTAGTTGTAGACCCACAACTACACCGACTACACCAGAGACGCGGTCGGCGCCCCCAGCGTGCAGACGAGGCCACCCCTGAGCCACCCGAGCACGCAACCGAGAACTAGCCCAATTACACAGGGCACGCCGCAAGCCCGCACGGCACGTTTCCGCAGGTCAGCGCTTCGGCTTGCCGCTTCCCTGGGCCCGTTTCTCTTCTTGAGAGTTAATGTAGTTGTAGACGGTGAAGCGGGACACGCCGAGCGCACCCGCCACCGTTTCCACACCGTGCCGCACAGAAAAGGCACCGCGTGCCTCCAGGGTCCGTACGACCGACTGCTTGGTCTTGCGGTCGAGGTCGGCCAGCGGCATCCCGTGCCGCCGTTCCAGCGCGGCCAGGATGTGGTCGAGCGAGTCCGAGAGCTGCGGAAGCCGTATCGCCACGACGTCCTCGCCCTCCCAGGCGAGGACCACGTCGTCCCGGCCGGCCCGCGCGGGCTCCAGCATTTCGGCGCCCATGGCGTCGACGAGCGGTTTGACCGCCGTGACCAGTGGGTGGTCTCCGGGTTCCGTCATTTCTCGCCCTCCCCGATCACATTGACCTGCAACGAGACGCGGGTGGCTCCGGCTGCGAGGGCCTTGCGCAACAGCGCGTCGACGGCCGTGAGCACCGCGTCGCCGCCGCCTTCCGCCGTATTGCCGAAGGGGCCCACGTCGACGGCGTCCAGCTCGGCCGCCTGGATCACCTCTCGGGCCGCCACCGCATGCGGCGGCGCCTCGTCGAGATCGAAGGGCTCGGTCGTGAACTCCACTCTCAATCGCACGCGCACAAACCTACTGCGCGTACGACGAAATCCGGGAGCCCCTCTTGACAGCCCTCCCGACCTGCATGCAACCTTCCATCAAGCAGAAAACAACTTCCGCAATACGGAAGGAGCGCCGAAACCCCATGGGCTACTCGGACCACCGCTTCAATGTGAACCTCTCGATCCTCTTCACGGAACTCCCGCTCTTGGAGCGACCTGCGGCAGCAGCCGCGGCCGGCTTCACGGCGGTCGAGCTGTGGTGGCCCTGGATCGACGCACCGACCCCCGAGCAGTCGGAGCTCGACGCCCTCAGGAAGGCGCTCGGCGACGCCGGCACCCGGCTCGTGGGCCTGAACTTCTACGCCGGACAGCTTCCGGGCCCGGACCGCGGAGCACTCTCGCTCCCCGGCGAGGAGTCGAGGCGCTTCCAGGCCAACATCGACGTGGCGGCCGACTTCGCCGCCTCGGTCGGCTGCAAGGCGCTCAACGCGCTCTACGGCAACCGCGTCGAGGGCGTCGACCCGCAGATCCAGGACGACCTGGCCCTGGAGAACCTCGTCACGGCGGCCCGCGCGGCCGACCGGGTCGGGGCGATCCTGCTGATCGAGGCCCTGAACAAGCCGGAGTCGCCGCTCTACCCGCTGGTGAGCGCACCGTCCGCGGTCGAGGTCGTCGACAAGGTCAACGAGGCGACGGGACTCGGCAACGCCAAGTTCCTGCTCGACCTCTACCACCTGTCGATGAACGGCGAGGACCTGCACCAGGTCATCGAGGCGTACGCCGACAAGGCCGGCCACGTGCAGATCGCCGACAACCCGGGCCGCGGCGCGCCGGGCACCGGAGGCCTGGACTTCACCGATCTGCTGAGCCGCCTGGAGAAGGCCGGTTACGAGGGCTGGATCGGCCTGGAGTACAAGCCGGGCGACCGGCCCAGTGCGGACGCCTTCGAGTGGCTGCCCCAGCCGCTCCGCGCCGCCAACTGAAACTTTTTGACACGGTTTTCTGAGAGAGGCAGCACCCTCATGAGCACGCTTCCCAAGGTCGGATTCATCGGTCTCGGCATCATGGGCTCCCCCATGTCCGAGAACCTCCTGAAGGCCGGATACGACGTCACCGGCTTCACCCTGGAGCAGGCGAAGATCGACCGCCTCGTCGCCGCAGGCGGCAAGGGTGCGTCCTCCATCGCCGACGCCGTCAGGGACGCCGACGTCATCGTCACGATGGTGCCCGCGTCCCCCCAGGTCGAGGCCATCGCCTACGGCGAGGACGGCATCCTGGAGAACGCGAAGTCGGGCGCCCTGCTGATCGACATGTCCTCGATCACCCCGCAGACCTCGATCGACCTCGCGAAGGCCGCCAAGGACAAGGGCATCCGCGTCCTGGACGCCCCGGTGTCCGGCGGCGAGGCCGGTGCGATCGAGGCCGTACTGTCGATCATGGTCGGTGGCGAGCAGGCGGACTTCGACGCCGCCAAGCCGCTCCTGGACGCCCTCGGCAAGACCATCGTGCTGTGCGGCCCGCACGGCTCCGGCCAGACGGTGAAGGCCGCCAACCAGCTGATCGTCGCGGTCAACATCCAGGCGTGCGCCGAGGCCGTGGTCTTCCTGGAGAAGTCCGGCGTGGACCTCGCCGCGGCCCTGGACGTCCTCAACGGCGGTCTGGCCGGCTCCACGGTCCTGACCCGCAAGAAGGACAACTTCCTCAACCGCGACTTCGCGCCCGGTTTCCGGATCGACCTGCACCACAAGGACATGGGCATCGTCACCGACGCCGCCCGCAATGTCGGTGCGGCGCTCCCCGTCGGCGCGGTCGTCGCCCAGCTGGTCGCCTCGCTGCGCGCCCAGGGCGACGGCGGCCTGGACCACTCGGCGCTGCTGCGCGCGGTCGAGCGGCTGTCCGGCTCGCAGGTCTGACCCCTCGGTCCGGCCTACGGGTCAGACCCCAACGCCCTTACTTCTTAGGGCCACTTGATCTCCGGGCTGCGGTGGCGCTGACACCTGTCCTGTCGCGCCCAGGCGCCACCGCAGCCCGGGTTCCACCCAGACTTCTCGACACATCAATCGTCACATCAACTTCAACAAACTGTTGACGTTTCGTTCGGTGCGTACTTACGCTCCTCACGCCGCCAGCAGCTCCCGCAGGAAGGTCCCAAGGTCACCATGTCGAAGCGTGTGCTCACGACCGAGTCAGGCGCCCCGGTCGCCGACAACCAGAATTCCGCCTCCGCCGGTATCGGTGGCCCGCTCCTCCTCCAGGACCAGCACCTCCTTGAGAAGCTCGCCCGGTTCAACCGTGAGCGCATCCCGGAGCGTGTCGTGCACGCCCGCGGCTCCGGCGCCTACGGCTACTTCGAGGTCACCGACGACGTCACCGGCTTCACCCGCGCGAACTTCCTCTCCGAGGTCGGCAAGCGCACCGAGACGTTCATCCGCTTCTCCACCGTCGCGGACAACCTCGGCGGCAGCGACGCGGTCCGCGACCCGCGCGGCTTCGCGCTGAAGTTCTACACCGAAGAGGGCAACTACGACCTCGTCGGCAACAACACCCCGGTGTTCTTCATCAAGGACCCGATCAAGTTCCCCGACTTCATCCACTCCCAGAAGCGCGACCCCTTCACGGGCAAGCAGGAGCCGGACAACGTCTGGGACTTCTGGGCGTACGCCCCCGAGGCGACGCACCAGATCACCTGGCTGATGGGTGACCGCGGCATCCCCGCCTCGTACCGTCACATGAACGGCTACGGCTCGCACACGTACCAGTGGACGAACGCCGAGGGCGAGGCCTTCTTCGTCAAGTACCACTTCAAGACGAACCAGGGCATCCGCTCGCTCTCGTCCGACCAGGCCGCGGAGATCGTCGGCAAGGACGCCAACTCGCACCAGACGGACCTGCTGCAGGCCATCGAGCGCGGTGTGAACCCGTCCTGGACCCTCTACGTCCAGGTCATGCCGGCGGCGGAGGCGGCCGACTACCGCTTCAACCCGTTCGACGTGACGAAGGTGTGGCCGCACGCGGACTACCCGCTGCAGCGCGTGGGCCGGCTGGTCCTCGACCGCAACCCGGACAACGTCTTCGCCGAGGTCGAGCAGGCCGCGTTCTCCCCGAACAACTTCGTCCCGGGCATCACCGCGTCCCCGGACAAGATGCTCCAGGGCCGCATGTTCGCCTACGCGGACGCACACCGCTACCGCCTGGGCGTCAACCACACCCAGCTGCCGGTGAACGCGCCGAAGAACGCGCCCGCCGACAACTACGGCCGGGACGGCTCCTACGCCACCCGCTACGGCACGCGCCACGACAAGAACTACGAGCCCAACTCGTACGAGGGTCCCGCGCAGACGGACGCCCCGCTGGGCGCCCCGGCCGAGCTGACCGGCTGGACGGGCACCTACACCGCCGCCCAGCACGTCAAGGACGACCACTTCTTCCAGGCCGGTGAGCTGTACCGCCTGATGTCGTCCGAGGAGCAGGCCCGCCTGATCGCCAACATCGCCGGCGGCCTTTCGCAGGTCACCCGCGACGACGTGATCGAGAAGAACCTCGCTCACTTCCACGCCGCCGACACGGAGTACGGCAAGCGCGTCGAAGAGGCCGTCCGCGAACTGCGCGACGACAAGTAACTCCCCGACTGCGGCCGGGACCTGACGGGAGGTCAGGACCCAGCCGCTGTCCGTACCGCCGGCCCGAATGAGGGGTGGCCGGCGGTACGGACACGAACGAGGCCCGCGGTGGCCGGCGAGCCAGTGCGGTGGTCAAGGCCACCGGACACTCCTTCTCGACCTGAGCGAAGGCGTGCTCCGGCGGCTCATCGCCGCCACCGCGGCCTCATTCACCTCCCCTCTTTCGGGGCCACCTCCCCCTTGAACTCCGCCCGGCGGCGCGAAAGTCCTGTCGCGCCCAGCTTGCGCCGCCGGGCGGTATCCAGCTTGATGTGCACGCTGCGCCAGGGGCGCGGAGTACGGACGGTCCCGTACTCCGCGCCCCTTTTGGCGTGCGGCCCCCCTTTCTCGTCACTCCGGAAGGCCGCACAGCAGATCAGCAGCGCGCACCCGAACACCGGCAGCCGGCCGAGCCGGTCGGGGCCCCCGAGGCCGAAGCGGATCAGGTCGACGTGCAGGACGACGGCGAGCGGCCAGAGCGGGTGCAGTCCTGCGACCAGTGGAGTGGCGGCGGTCAGCGCGGCGAAGGACCAGGTGAGGATGACCGCGGCGATCGACCGGGACAGCCGGAGCAGCCGGGCGGCCGGCCAGCCGATGCGGCGTCACGCACGGCCGGCCGCCTTGGCGTGGTGGGGCTGGTCGGCCTCGTCGGCCCCGTCGACGATGCGGGCGAGGCTCCGCAGGGAGACGGATCCCGGTTTCAGGTAGCCGCTGTGGTCGCTGTCACCCGCGTCGAACTGCCGCGCGCCGTATGACGGGTTCGTCGGGTCCTCGCCGAACCCGACGGTGAACAGAGGGAGTTCGAGCGAGACGTGCGGGACGTCGGCGATCCAGTCGGCGCTGCCGCGACCGGCCCACACGGTGGCGCGGGTGCCGAGTGCGCCGGCGTTCGGCACGCCGGTTCCGGGACTGCCGTACAGGACGAGGTTGTCGGCCGTGAGAGCACGGGCGGCACGGGCGCAGACGACGCTGCCGTAGGAGTGGCAGAGGTAGGTGGTATGCGCGGCGGGCCGGATTTTCGCCAACCGGGCGGAGAATGCGACGAGTTCGGCGGCTCCGGTGTCCGCGCGGTCCGGGGTCACGGCGTCCGTGCTGATGGTGGCGGGGGTGCGGTAGCCGACCCAGGCGGCGACCGCACTCCCCTCCCCCAGCTCGCCGAGCAGTGCCTCGGCGCTGTTGCGCAGTCGGTCGTAGCGGTCCACGGAGGTGTCGGCCCCGGGAACCAGGACCGCGACCCGCCGGGCCTGGGCGAGGTCGCCGAAGATCTCGACCGTGCGTCCGCCGTCACGGCCGTCGAAGGAGAGGAACTGCCTTTCGGGTGCGGCGAGTTCGCGCAGCGCGGCGGCCCTCTTGTGCGCGCCGTGCGCCTCGGCGGCACGGGCGGCGGCACGTATGTCGCCGCGCCCGGCGGCGTACCGTACGGCCAGCTCACCGGACGTCGCGGAGTCCGGCAGCGCGAGGACGGCAGGAGCCGGTGCGGGCGCCTCGCTCGCCCCTGCCGCACCCGCCACCGGTACGGCCACCGACCCGGCGGCGAAAGCGGCGAGCAGCGTACGACGCAGCCGTCCCCGGCGGGAGGCGCGCGGCGCTCGGGCGCGGGTGCGGGAACTGGGGCGGGGCGTCATGGCGTCGGGTGGTCCTTCCGTACCTGGCAACGTGCGCTGCCGGTACCGAAGTTATGGATCACCGGGCGTCGTCCGCGTCCGGCGCAGGAATGCACCTGCCGCGTCCCCCTCAGGGATGACGAGGGCTACGCGTCAGGTCACACCGGGAAGGGCACGCCGGAAGGGCCGGCTCCCACCTGCTGCGGTGACCGGCCCTTCCCCTACTCCCTACGGCTGCTTCCCCGGTCCGCCGAGCGGGGACACATCCAACCTGCGGGTGTCCCGCTACTTTCCGACGAACGGGCGGATCGCGGTCGGCGCGTGGCCGGGCTCGGTCACGATGTCCTCCCACTCGTTGACGGCGTCGATGCCGGCGCCGCTCATCGAGATGTTGGTGATGCGCTCCAGGATCGCCTCGACGACGACCGGCACCCGGAACTCGGCGGCCAGCTTCTTGGCCTCCTCGAAGGCGGGCAGGAGCTGGTCGGGCTCGGTGACGCGGATGGCCTTGCAGCCGAGGCCCTCGACGACCTTGACGTGGTCGACGCCGTAGACACCCAGCTCCGGGGAGTTGATGTTCTCGAACTCCAGGTTGACCTGGAAGTTGATGTCCAGGTTGCGCTGGGCCTGGCGGATGAGGCCCAGGTAGGAGTTGTTCACCAGGACGTGGATGTACGGGATGTTGTGCTGGGCGCCGACGGCCAGTTCCTCCAGCATGAACTGGAAGTCGTAGTCGCCGGAGAGGGCGACGACCTGGCCCTCGGGGTCGGCGGTGGCGACACCGAGCGCGGCCGGGATGGTCCAGCCGAGCGGGCCCGCCTGGCCGCAGTTGATCCAGTGGCGCGGCTTGTAGACGTGCAGCATCTGCGCGCCGGCGATCTGGGAGAGGCCGATGGTGGTGACGTACCGGGTCTCCGGGCCGAAGGCCCTGTTCATCTCCTCGTACACGCGCTGCGGCTTGATCGGCACGTTGTCGAAGTGGGTACGGCGCTGCAGCTGGGCCTTGCGCTCCTGGGTGGAGGCGGCCCAGGCGCTGCGGTCGGGCAGCTTGCCGGCCGCCTTGAGCTCCTTGGCCACCTCGACGAAGAGCTCCAGGGCTGCCTTGGCGTCGGAGGCGATCCCGTAGTCCGGCGCGAAGATCTTGCCGAGCTGGGTGGGCTCGATGTCGACGTGGACGAACTTGCGGCCCTCGGTGTAGACGGCGAGGTCGCCGGTGTGGCGGTTGGCCCACCGGTTGCCGATGCCCAGGACGAAGTCGGACTCCAGGAAGTTCGCGTTGCCGTAGCGGTGCGAGGTCTGCAGGCCGACCATGCCGGCGTTCAGCTCGTGGTCGTCGGCGAGGATGCCCCAGCCCATCAGGGTCGGGATGACCGGCGTGCCGGTCAGCTCGGCGAACTCGACGAGGAGGTCGGTGGCGTCGGCGTTGATGATGCCGCCGCCCGCGACGATCAGCGGGCGCTCCGAGGCGAGGAGGAAGGAGATGGCCTTCTCGATCTGCGCACGGCTCGCGACGGGCTTGTAGACCGGCAGCGGGGTGTACGTCTCGGGGTCGAACTCGATCTCGGTGAGCTGCACGTCGATCGGCAGGTCGATGAGGACCGGGCCCGGACGGCCGGAGCGCATCAGGTGGAAGGCCTCCTGGAAGACGCCGGGGACCTGCGCGGCCTCCAGCACCGTGGTGGCCTTCTTGGTGACCGGCTTGGCGATCGACGCGATGTCGACGGCCTGGAAGTCCTCCTTGTGGAGCTTCGCGACCGGGGCCTGGCCGGTGATGCAGAGGATCGGGATCGAGTCGGCGATGGCCGAGTACAGCCCGGTGATCATGTCGGTGCCCGCGGGGCCCGACGTACCGATGCAGACGCCGATGTTGCCGGCGTTGCTGCGGGTGTAGCCCTCGGCCATGTGGGACGCGCCCTCGACGTGGCGGGCCAGCGTGTGCTTGATCCCGCCACCGGCCTGGAGGGCCTTGTAGAAGGGGTTGATCGCCGCGCCGGGCACGCCGAACGCGTGGCTCACGCCTTCGCGCTTGAGGATCTCAACAGCTGCGAGTGCAGCGGTCATACGGGGCATCGGGTCACTCCTGCTTCAGGCCGGTTTTCCATAATGCGGAAGTACTGTTCTGCTATGTGGAAGCAACATAGAATGTGAGGGTCACGGCGTCAAGAGAGGAGTCCACGGTTCGGGCGCCGGGGGCGGCACTGCGGGCCGCCGCATCAAGTGGACAGAAAAGAGCCGAAGTGCCTGCCAACTCCTCACACTTGGTGTGACCATGGGCGACACAGCGCATCAGTCGTTCACGCGTTCACGGCCCGGCCGCTCCTCGCCGGGCCATTGCGCCGGGATCCAGTGCCGGAGGTCGCACCATGGGAAGCAGCGTGCCGGTGCGGTGCCCCGCCTGCCGTCGTGATCACGCGTACGTACCGCCCGTCTTCCCCTGCGCGTGCGGTGCCCCGCTGGCCCCGCCACTGCTGCGCGGCGCCCCGCCGCAGCCGATCACGCACCGCACCTGGACGGACTCGTGGGTGACGGTCCGCTGCCCGTCCTGCGGCAGGCAGGACCAGTGGCCCCAGCCGGAGCTGGGCTGCGGATGCGGCACGGTCCTGCGCATTCCCGTACGTCCGGCCCCGACGGTGCACACCCGGCATTTCGGCGGCGGGGGCGCGGGCGGGGACGCCCCTGGCTCCGACTACGACGCCGATGCCGGCGCCCGCGCCAGTGCCCGTGCTGACCTCGGCACCGGCCTCGATGCCGAACCGGCTGCCGCCGCCCGTACCGCACCCGCCCACGGCGAGAGCGGGCGCGGGCGGGCGAACGAGGACTCCCCTGCCGGCGGCCGGGCCGACGGGGACTCCCCCGCCGGGGGCCGGACCGAAGGCGGCTCTCCCGCTCCGCCTCCCCGCCCCAGGCCGCCGTTCCGCCCGCTCACCATCCGTACCGCCCGGGACGCCGTCACCGCCGCGGCGCTCTATCTCAAGTGGCTCGGCTTCCGCGACATCCTCCAGTCGCCCGAGCACCCCGCCTCCGGCATCGACCTGCGCGCCCGCGGGCTGGTCGCCCAGGTCGACCCGCGCACCGAGCCGTCCACCCTCCGCGACGTGGAGTGCCTCTGGCTGCACGGGCTCAATTCGTCGTCCCTTTCGGTCTTCTTCTCCCTCACGGGGTACGTCCCTGAGGCGCGGGCCCGCGCGGAGGACCTCGGCGTCCCGCTGTTCGTCATGGACCTCACCGGCACTCCGCAGCCCGCCAACGGGGCGGCGGACGAGCTGGTGGGCTCGGACGGCTGAGCCGGAGCCGGGCGCGGACCGGACCGGGACAGATCAGGTCCGGTCCGGTCCGGTCATGTCTCGCTCGACCGCGGGGCGGGATACTGGCCGCATGCCCATCCGCCCCGCCACCCTCGCCGACCTTCCGCTGCTCCAGGAGATCGAGCGCGCAGCCGGTGAGCCCTTCCGGGCACTCGGCATGACCGAGATCGCGGACGACGACCCGCCGCCGCTCGACCTGCTCGCCCCGTACCAACAGGACGGCCGCGCCTGGGTGTTCGAGGAGTCCGGGGGCTGCCCGGACGGGTATCTGATCTGGCAGGACGTGGACGGCGCCGCGCACATCGACCAGGTGTCGGTGCACCCGCGCATCGCCCGCCGGGGAGCGGGCCGCGCCCTCATAGAGCACCTGGCGAAGGCGGCCGGGCCCGCCTCACTGACCCTGACCACCTTCGCGAAGGTGCCGTGGAACGCGCCGTACTACGCCCGCCTGGGCTTCCGCATCCTCCCCGACGCCGAACTCACCGACGGGCTGCGGGAGATCGTCGCCGAGGAGGCGGCGCTGGGCCTGGACCGGTGGCCGCGGGTGTGCATGCGCCGTGCGGCGCGCCTCAGCTCCCGTACCGCTCCCGGAGTTCGATCTTCCGGACCTTGCCGCTGACCGTCATCGGGAAGCCGGCCACGACCTCCACCCGGCGGGGCACCTTGTAGTGCGCCAGCCTGCCCCGGCAGTACTCGGCGACCTCGTCGTACGTCGGCGGGTCGGCCGGGTCGCGCGGTACGACGCAGGCCAGGATCTCCTCGCCGTAGCGCGCGTCGGGGATGCCGACGACCTGTACGTCGGCGATCTTCGGGTGCCCGTACAGGAACTCCTCGATCTCGCGCGGGTAGACGTTCTCACCACCCCGGATGATCATGTCCTTGATCCGGCCGACGATCTGTACGTATCCGTCCTCGCGCATCACCCCGAGGTCGCCGGTGTGCATCCACCGGCCCCGGTCGACGACCTCGGCGGTCTTATCCGGCTCGTTCCAGTAGCCGAGCATCACGCTGTAGCCGCGGGTGCAGAGCTCGCCGGGTTCGCCGCGCGGGACGGTGCCGCCGGTCGCCGGGTCGACGACCTTGACCTCCAGGTGCGGCAGGACGCGGCCGACGGTTCCGGTACGCCGTTCCAGGTCGTCGTCGCGCCGGGTCTGGGTGGAGACGGGCGACGTCTCCGTCATGCCGTAGCAGATGGACACCTGCGCCATGTGCATCTCGGCGACGACCCGCTTCATGACCTCCACCGGGCACGGGGACCCGGCCATGATGCCGGTGCGGAGGCTGGAGAGGTCGTACGAGGCGAAGTCCGGCAGGCCCAGCTCGGCGATGAACATGGTCGGTACGCCGTACAGCGAGGTGCACCGCTCCTGCTCGACCGCGTGCAGAGTGGCGGCCGGCTCGAAGGACGGTGCGGGGATGACGACGCACGCCCCGTGCGAGGTGGCGGCCAGGTTTCCCATGACCATGCCGAAGCAGTGGTAGAACGGGACGGGCAGACAGATCCGGTCCTGCTCCGCGTACCCCACCGTCTCGCCCACGAAGTAGCCGTTGTTGAGGATGTTGTGGTGGGAGAGCGTGGCGCCCTTCGCGAAGCCGGTCGTCCCCGAGGTGTACTGGATGTTGATCGGGTCGTCGCAGGTCAACTCGGATGCACGGGTGGCGAGTTGCTCCTCCGGTGCGAGTCTCGCGGTCAGCTCGCCCCAGCTCGGGTCGCCGATGTGGTGTACGGACCGCAGCTGCGGACACTGCTCGCGCACCTCCGCCACGAGCGCCCGGTAGTCGCTCCCCTTGTGCGCGAGGGAGGCCACCAGTACGGCGACCCCGGCCTGCTGGAGGACGTACGCCAACTCGTGCGCGCGGTATGCGGGGTTGATGTTGACCATGATGGCGCCGATGCGTGCGGTGGCGTACTGCACGAGCACCCATTCCGGGCAGTTCACCGCCCAGATCCCCACCCGGTCGCCCTTGGCGACGCCCATGGCCAGCAGTCCGCGCGCCAACTCGTCGACGTCCGTGCCGAGTTGGGCGTACGTCCAGCGCCTCCCTGACCCCATGTCGACCAGCGCCTCCCGCTCCGGGTACGTATCCACCGCACGCCGCAGGTTGTCGCCGATGGTGTCGCCGAGCAGCGGGACCGTGCCGGTGCCGTGTGCGTAGGACAGGGACGGCTGCGGAGCCGGGGACGGCTGCGAGATCTCGTTCACCGGAAGTTCTCCCTCAGTGCGGCGGTGAGGCCTGATGTGACCTGTGAGTTGTCCGGACTTGTCCGTTCGTTGATCAGCTGATTTCCCGGTCCAGGCCCGCCCAGTAGGGCTCACGCAGTTTGAACTTCTGGATCTTGCCGGTGGCGGTGCGCGGGATCGCGGCGCGGAACTCGACCGACGTGGGGGCCTTGTAGCCCGCCATGCGCTGCTTGCAGTGGGCGATGATGTCGGCCTCCTCGGCCGTCGCGCCTTCGGCGAGGACGACGAGGGCCTTGATGGTCTCCCCCCACTTCTCGTGCGGGACGCCGATGACGGCGACCTCGGCGACCGCCGGGTGGCTGAAGATCGTGTCCTCGACCTCGATCGAGGAGACGTTCTCGCCGCCGGTGATGATGACGTCCTTCTTGCGGTCGGAGATGGTGAGATGGCCGTCCGCCTCGTCGAGCGTGCCGCCGTCCCCTGTGTGGAACCAGCCGCCCTCCAGCGCGTCGGCCGTCTCCTGCGGCTTCTCCCAGTACGCGTCGAGTACGACATTCGAACGCGCCAGCACCTCCCCGGAACCGGCAACCTTCAACTTGACGCCCAGGGCGGGGATTCCGGCCCTGGAGAGCTTCCGGGCGCGCTCCTCGGCCGGAAGGCCCGCGTCCTGCGGCTGGGTGCGGTTGAACGTGAGCAGCGGGGACGTCTCGGTCAGGCCGTAGATCTGGGTGAACTCCCACCCCAGCTCCTCGTCCATGCGCTGGATCATGCGGGAGGGCGGCGGGGCGCCTGCGCAGACCACCCGGACCCGGTCACGGCCGGGAACGGGCCCTTCCCAGCTGGCGGCGGCGTCGAGCACCGCGTTCCAGACGGCGGGGGCGCCGCACATCAGCGTCACCCCGTGCTCGTCGACACGGCGCAGGATCTCGGCGCCGTCCACCTTCCGAAGCACCACCTGCTTGACCCCGAGTCCCGCCATCACGAAGGGCATTCCCCACCCGTTGCAGTGGAACATCGGGAGGGTGTGCATGTAGACGTCGCGCTCCCAGACGCGGGTGTGCAGGCCGAAGGTGAGGCCGTTGGTCCAGATGTTGCGGTGGGTGAGCTGGACGCCCTTGGGGCGTGCGGTGGTGCCCGAGGTGTAGTTGATCGTCGCGGTGGCGTCCTCGTCCGGGTTCGACCACGGGCGTGGCTCCACCCCGTACCGCATCAGCTCGGTGTCGGTCTGCTCCCCGAGCACGAACCGGTGCCGGGCCTTGACCCCCGACAGGGCGTCGTCCAGCTCCGGGTCGACCAGCAGCACCGTCGCGCCGCTCTGGCGCACCATGTAGTCGATCTCGTCCGGCTTGAGACGGAAGTTGACCGGTACGCAGATCCGGCCGCTCATCGTCACCGCGAACAACAGCTCAAGCAGCCGGGCGGAGTTGTGGCTGACGACGGCCACCCGCTCGCCCTCTCCCACACCCAGCGCGTCGAACCCGGCCTGCCAGGCACGGACCCGCACACCGAGCTGTCCGTACGTGGAGTCCGGCACCGGCACGGCGGGCTGGACCGGCTCGTCGATCACGCCGGGGCGCGATCCGAAGCCC
Organism: Streptomyces sp. NPDC048442; assembly: GCF_040651475.1. Taxonomy (NCBI): domain Bacteria; kingdom Bacillati; phylum Actinomycetota; class Actinomycetes; order Kitasatosporales; family Streptomycetaceae; genus Streptomyces; species Streptomyces sp. NPDC048442. The sequence goes on along the minus strand of NZ_JBEZKB010000003.1, from coordinate 360,204 downwards.
AGCTCCGCACGATCGAGGAAATCGGAGATGGTCATGGGCGTCCGCATCGTGCACTCTCCCTGGTACCGGCTGTGGTTTTAACATCCTGTTCCAGTCACCTGGATCTCACTACCCCCGGACGGGGGTGGAAAGGTGGATCACGTGTCCGACTCCGTGCCGCCCGCTGGGCACGCATCGCCGCCTGCATCTCCACCTGCATCTCCACCCGCGTCTGCGCACGCGGCGGAAATGCGGTCCGCACTGCTGCGGCTGCGGCGCACCACTGGGCTGCAGGTCGCCTTCGGCGGGCTGCTCACCGGGGTGCGCGACGTCCGTATCGGCGTACTGAGCGGCGCGTCCACCCAGGCGCTGCAGGGGCTGCGCGTCTCGGCGGGGATCGGGCTCGGCGGAAAATCCATCGCCCTGTCCAGGCCCTGCGCGGTCACCGAGTACCTCTCTTCACGCCACATCAGCCACGAGTACGACGCGGCCGTCACCGCCGAGGGCCTGCGCTCGGTGCTCGCGGTGCCGGTGATCGTACGGCGCCGGGTGCGCGGCGTACTGTACGGCGCCCTGCGCACGCCGCAGCCGCTCGGCGACCGCATGGCCGCGGCGGTCCTGGACGCGGCCCGCGAGGTGGAGCAGGCCCTTGCCGTACGGGACGAGGTCCGGCGGCTGCTGGAGGTGACCCGGGAACCGGGCCTCGGCCCCGGCGCGTGGGAGGAGGTCCGCGAGGCGCACGCCGAGCTGCGCGCCCTGGCCCCGCGCGTCACGGACCCGCTCCTGCGGGGCGAACTCCTCGCGGTGTGCGGCAAGTTGGCCTCCTCCTGGCAGTCCGAAGGGCCGCCCGAGCGGGAGCACCAGGTGGTGCTGACCCCACGGGAGACGGACGTCCTGGGCTGCGTCGCCTCGGGCGCGACGAACGCGACGGCGGGCGAGCGGCTGGGGCTGCGGCCGGAAACGGTGAAGGGATACCTGCGCGCGGCGATGCGCAAACTGGGCGCGCACACCAGGCTGGAGGCGGTGGTGGCGGCCCGGCGAGCAGGACTCCTCCCCTGAGTGCACCCGCGTATGAGTGCACTCGTGTATGCGTGCACTCGTATATGCGTGCACTCGCGTACACGTCAGCGGCGCGTCAAGTTCTGCCTCCGCACGGTCAACGCCGCGTCAGGGCACGCCCTCCTCCGCCCCGCCGGGCATAGCTTCGTACGGAAGCACCACGCGGGCAGACGCACACCGCCCGCGCCCCGTACGAACTCCCCTTCAAGGAGAGCACCCATGGACGACCTCCACTCCCCCGTCGACGCGGACCCCGACGAACCCGGTCCGGCTGCCGGCGGCGGCGCCCTCTACGTGCCGGTGCGGCTCGGGTCCGCCGGCGGGCGGCATCTCCGCTTCCTGCGGACTCCGCTCGGACACCGCACCGCCGTCGGTTTCAGCAGTGCCGCGCGGCTCGGTGACGTACTGGGCGCCCAGCAGCCCTGGGTGCGGCTCGGGGAGCCCGCCCTGCGGGCACTGGCCGCGCCGCTCGGGGTGACGGTCCTGACCGTCGACCCCCAACTCACCGCACCCGCCGCGCAGTCCGGACCCCAACCGGCAACGCGACCGGTGCCCGCCCCCTGGTTCGCCGTCACCGGAATCCGCAGCTATGTCGACTGAGGCGAGGGTCGAAGGAGCGGGTACGGACCTGCTCGGCGCGCCGCCCGTGTGGCCCGCGTCCGCCACCGTCGCCCCCGGCGGTGACCTCACCATCGGCGGCGTGTCCCTGTCCGCTCTCGCCGACCGGTTCGGCACGCCCGTGTACGTACTCGACGAGCAGGAGGTACGGGACCGCGCACGGGCCTGGCGGCGCGCGCTGCCGGACGCCGAAGTGGCGTACGCGGCAAAGGCGTTCCTGTGCCGGGCCGTCGTGGACTGGATACGCGAGGAGGGGCTCGGGCTCGACGTGTGCTCGGCCGGGGAGCTGGAGCTGGCAGTCACGCACGGCTTTGACGCCGACCGGATCGTGCTGCACGGCAACGCGAAGTCGCCGGAAGACCTGCGGGCCGCCCTTCGATTCGGGGTCGGGCGGATCGTCATCGACTCGGACTGCGAGATCGCCCGGCTGGCCGCCCAGGTCACAGGCCCAAAGCCGCAGCGGGTGATGGTGCGCGTACTGCCCGGGATCGAGGCGGGAGCGCACAAGAAGATAAGGACCGGGGCGGAGGGCCAGAAGTTCGGGCTGTCCATCGCGGCGGGCGACGCCGAGGACGCGGTGGCGCGGACACTCGGCCAGCCACACCTCCAACTGGTCGGCATCCACTGCCACTTGGGCTCACAAATCGCCACCCCCGAGCCGTACGGTGCGGCCGTGCACCGGCTGATCGCCTTCCTTGCGCGGCTGCGCGAGCGGTACGGCGTCACCCTTCCCGAGCTGGACATCGGCGGCGGCTTCGCCGTCGCGTACCGGCCGGGCGACCCGGCACCCACCGCGGCCGCGTACGGCCAACTGATCAGCCGTCAACTCACCACCTCCTGCGCCGAATTCCGATATCCGACACCCCGGCTGACCGTCGAGCCCGGGAGGTCCCTGCTCGCACCGGCGGGCGTCGCCCTCTACCGGGTACTGGCCGTGAAGCGGTCCGGCGGGCAGGTCTTCGTCGCCGTCGACGGCGGCATGAGCGACAACCCCCGCCCGGCGCTGTACGGCGCCCGGTACACCGTCCGGCTCGTCGGCCGCCCGGTGTCCGCCCCGATGCGTACGACGACGGTGGTCGGCCGGCACTGCGAAGCGGGCGACGTCCTGGCCGAGGACGTCGAGCTGCCGGAGGACGTACGGCCCGGGGACGTGCTCGCGGTGCCCGCCTCCGGCGCGTATCACCTCTCCATGGCGTCGGGCTACAACCTGGTCGGCCGGCCGCCGGTGACGGCGGTGCGCGAGGGGCGGGCGCGGCTGCTGGTGCGGCGCGAGACGTTCGAGGACCACCGGCGGAGGGATGTGGGGCTGTAGCCGGGCGGCCGTGGGGCCGCAGCCGGGGCCGGGGGGCGCCGGCCCGGGAGCCTACCGCCCCTGCGTGCCGTAGAACTCGCCGAACCGTACGTCCTGCGCGGCGGCCGAGGTCAGGGTGGCGAGCGTCCTCGCCCCCTCCTCGGTCACTTCGGCGCGCTGGGCGCGGGTGAGCCGGCCGAAGGGCTCGATGGTGAGGGTCGCCGCATCGGCCTTCTTCGACTCCTCCAGCCGCCAGATCCCGGCGACGAGCCCGTCGACGAGGAGGGTGCAGTACGCGTAGTTGCCGCACCAGGTGCGCATCTTGTACTCGGGCGGAACGAGCCGGGTCCGGTCGGCGTGCGAGAGCAGCAGGTTGTCGTACTCGGGGAGGAAGCGGGGCGGAGCGGGCGTGTCCGCCTCGGGGCGGGGTGCGTCGGAGAGGTCGAAGAGCTCGGTGCCGTGCTCGTCGCGGAAGGTGAGGAGCCGGGGACGGAGCCGCTCGAAGGCGGTACGCAGCCGGGTCAGTCCGCACCAGGTCTGCATGTCCTTGACGGAGGCGGGGCCGAAGGCGCCCAGATAGCGGAGCACGGTCGCATCCAGCACCTCCCCCGCCTCCTCGGGCGAAAACACGGGCTCGGGCCGGTCGAACCAGGCCCCGGAGCTGGTCAGCGCGACCTGGCCGCTCTCCCCCCACAGCCCGCGCGGGGTCGCCTGGAGGAGCGGCAGCGCGCAGCGGGCGACGGTCGCCAGGGCCTGCGGGTCGGCGTCCGGCCACTCCTTCAGCAGCAGCTCGCGCAGTTCCTTGAGCGGACGGGGACGCTCCGCCACAAACACCCGCGCCAACTCCGCGACCCTGGCCGCGTCCACCCCCGGCAGCCGCTTGAGAAAGAGACGCAGCTCGCGGTCGATCACCGGCTGAACCAGCGGGCGCAGGGCGAGACAGTCGTCGGCGGTGAGGGTGTGAATGGTGGAACGCATGGTGACGATGCGGGCCACCTCGCGGGAGGCCATCAGACGGGACAGCTCAAGGGGGTCGAAGCCTTCGAGGCGGGCCGCGAGGGAGTAGTACGGCGGCCTGGTGTTCTGCGCCTGAAGCCCGACGAGGTGACGGACGGCATCCTTGGCATCCAGCACAGCACGGGCAAGCAGGAGCTGCCAGGCAAGGGTGGCCCGGTTGAGGTCACGGGGGCCGAGGAGGGGGGCGGGGGCAGGGCTAGAGGCGGAGGCGGAGACGCGAGCGGAAGCCGAGGCGGAGACGCGAGCAGAGCCGGAGGCGCAAGCGTGAGCCGGGGCGGCGGCGCGAGCCGGGGCAGGCGGAGCCGGGACGGCCGCGCAAGCCGGGACGGCGGCGGCACGAGCCGGGGCGGACGGAACCGGGACGGCGGCGCGAACCGGGGCGGACGAAGCCTGGGCGGCGGCGCGAGCCGAGGCGGCGGCGCGAGCCGGGGCGGACGGAGCTGGGGCGGCGGCACGAGTGGGAGCGGGCGGAGCCGGGGCGGACGCGTGAGTGGGAGCCGGGGTAGACGTGCTGCGGGGGGCGTCGGGCGTCGTCATGCTGCGCACGTTAGCGCTCCTTGCGGACAGGTTTGGTCCGCAAGGAGCGGAGCTCGCCCAGGTTGCCGATTCATCGTGCCGGTGCGTTATGGCCCGTATATCCTGCTTCGTGATCCGCTGGTCGTGGACATCCGTACAGCCCCGGGCCGACGAGGGAGGCGAGCCACTCCATGGCGAAGAAGCGCACCTGGCGCAGGCAGCCCGCTCTCACCCCCGCCCCTTCCCCGCTCGCCCCCAAGCCGGCCGCGCGCCGGCAGCCCGATCCGCACGACCACGCGAGCGTGGTCAATGCCGCGCTCTACCGCGACGGCGTCCGCGTCGCCACCCCGGACTCCCTCGCCGAGACGTTCCGCCAGCTGCGCGAGCATCCGGACGGCATGGCCTGGATCGGCCTGCACCGGCCGACCGAGCCCGAACTCCACTCCCTGGCCGAGGAGTTCGACCTGCATCCGCTCGCCGTCGAGGACGCGCTCGAAGCCCATCAGCGGCCGAAGCTGGAGCGCTACGGCGAGACCCTCTTCGTCGTCCTGCGCGCGGCGCGCTACCTCGACGCCTCCGAGGAGGTCGACTTCGGCGAACTGCACATCTTCCTCGGCCACGACTTCGTCATCACCGTCCGGCACGGCGCGGCCCCCGACCTGTCCGCCGTACGGCGCCGGATGGAGGAGGCCCCGGAGCTCCTCGCCCTGGGCCCGGAGGCGGTGCTGTACGCGATCCTGGACGCGGTGGTCGACGGGTACGTCCCCGTCGTCTCCGGCGTACAGACCGACATCGACGAGATCGAGACCGAGGTCTTCCGCGGCGACCCCGAAGTCTCCCGCCGCATCTACGAACTCTCCCGCGAGGTGGTGGAGTTCCAGCGTGCCACCCGCCCGCTGATCGGCATGCTGAACGGACTGATGGCGGGCTTCACCAAGTACCGTACGGACGAGGAACTCCAGCGCTATCTGCGCGACGTCGCCGACCACGTCACCCACACCAGCGAGCGCGTGGACACCTTCCGACAGGCCCTCACCGACATCCTCACCGTCAACGCGACCCTCGTCACCCAGCAACAGAACGCGGAAATGCGGGCGTTGGCGGTCGCCGGCTTCGAGCAGAACGAAGAGATCAAGAAAATCTCGGCGTGGGCAGCGATCCTCTTCGCCCCGACGCTGGTAGGCACCATCTACGGCATGAACTTCGACACCATGCCGGAGCTGCACTGGACTCTCGGCTACCCTTTCGCAATCGGCTTGATGGCGGTTGTCTGCACCGGTTTGTACGTGATTTTCAAGCGGCGGGACTGGCTCTAGGAAGCGATCGATCCCGCTCATGCCGCGGCCGAGCACCGGTTGCGCGAGGTCGTGTACGGCTTCGAGGGGGAACACGCCGTCAAGTCGTTGACGGCCGTCTGCACGCCGGTGGAAGCGGCGCGCGTCCTGCGGGAGGTCTGGGCCGCGGGCACGGATGTGCGCACCGGTTGCGCCGTCGCGGAGGCGCTGGCATCACTGGGCCACCGGGACGAGGCCCTACGCATCCTGCGCGAGCTGCACGCGGGGCCGCCTTCCGGGTTCCACCTGGACGGGAAGAGGGTGGCGCGTGTCATCGCGGCGCTCGTCCCGGACGACGAGGAGCACGCAGCCGAGGCGGGCGGACGGGGCGCGTCCGGTACGGGCGAGGCCGGCAGCGATGCGTCCGGCGTCCACACGCCCGGCTTCGACGCACCTGGATTCCGTGCGCCGGGAACGCATACGGCCGCATCCCGCATGCCCATCGTCCGTACGTCCGACCCCCGCTTCTGCGGACGCGAAGCGGCAGCGCTCGCCGAGCTGGTCACCAGTGCCGCCCCCGACGCCACGTTCTGGGGAATCCTCGCCGCGCCACACCGCGGAAGCGGTGGCGGCGCTCCGCTCCGTGCTGCTGCGGTCGCGGAACCCGCTCCAGGAAAGGTCGGTGGCCCTGGGGGCCCTGTGCGACCAGGGTCTGGCGGACGAGACGGCGGACCTGCTGCGGGCGGTGCTGCGGGACCGGAGCGTCCCGGCCGCGGAACGCGTCGTGTCCGCCCGGTGGCTCGGCGGGACGCTGCACGCGCCCGACGCCGCCGCGCTGGCACTGATGGCGGCCGACGCCGTGGCGGCGGAGCACCGGATCGAACTGCCGGCGGTCGCCGTCCTCGGGACGGACCCGGCGGCGGCCGAGCGCGCCGACCGGCTGCTCCTGCCGATGACCTGCGACGGGTTCCTGCACCCCGGTGTACGGAGTCGGGCGGTGGAACTGCGGCGCTGGTTCCGCAGTGCCCGGCAGGAGGGTCCGGGCGGATAGAGGGCGCCCGGCCATGGCCGGAAAACCTTGCCGCCCCGGCACGCCTGGGTCAGGAAACGGGCCAAGGGACACACGGCGGCCCACCTGCGGATCGGATTCGCCACGAGCGCCGATCACGCCGAACTGACGGATGCCGCACGCCGGCTGGGAGCCGCACTCGCGGACCTCGACCCGAAGGAGACGTCCGCGCAACCCACGATCCCGCCACCCTCACGAGGCCTCAACCTGCCTCAGCCCGTCGGCTGTTCGCCCAGTTCGCTGCCTGTCAGCCACTGGTTCCAGGTCAGGTTCCAGTCGCCGTAGCCGTTGCCGAAGTGGTCCATCGGTTTGCCGGTGGTGCCGGTGACCTCGATGACGTCGCCGACGTGGCTCAGGCCGTAGAGCCACTTGGCGTCGGACTCGGACATGCCGATGCAGCCGTGGCTGACGTTCTCCTTGCCGAAGGCATCGGCGTTGTCGGGGGCCGCGTGGATGTACTCGCCGCTGACCGTCTCGCGCATGCTCCAGTCGTACGGGTCGTAGTAGCCGTCGGGACTGTTGCGGGGGATGCCGATGGTGCGGGAGTCCATGATCACGCGGCCGTCCTTGGAGAGCACGGTCTTGATGCCCTCGCGGGTCTTGAAGCGCTTCTCGCCGCCGCTGACCGGGATCACCCTCGCGACCTCGCCGTTGCGTACGACGGTCATGGTGTGGGCGGCCAGGTCGACCTTGCTGATCATCGAGTCGCCGACGGTGAAGGAGATCTTCCGGTCGCGGTCCACGGCCGTGCCGTCGGCCAGCTTCACCTTGGCCAGGCGGGCGTCGAGGGTGACCTCCGTCCCGGCCGGCCAGTAGTGCTCCGGGCGGAAGTGGATCAGGGTGTCGCCCTTGTTCTCGGTCCAGTGCCAGGCGCCGGTCAGCGGGGTGGAGGTGGTGACCTTGAGTGCGCCCTCGATGCCGGCGCGCAGCGACTTGTCGACCTTCTGGCCCTTGAGGACCAGGGCGAGGGGCTGGCCGACACCGACCGTACTGCCGTTCAGCGGGGCCGCCTGCGGGGCGACCGTACGGCGGGGCGTGCCGGTGATCCGTACGGCGGGCGGGGCGGGCTTGGCCGCAGCGGGCACGGCCGGGGCCTTGGGCTCGACTTCGGCAGCCGCTGCGTTTTCGGCCGGGGTCAGCGCGCGGACTCCCTCGCCTCCGCAGGCCGTCGCGGCGAGGGCGAACGCGGTCACCGCGACGGGTATGCGTACGGCGGAGGTGACGGAGCGGCGCATGCTTCCTCGTGCTTCTGGGGGGTGTTTGTTGATCTTTCAGGGTAGGGAGTGCGCCGTCGCGCCCCCGGGGGCCGAAGGTCCCGAATTCCGCGCCGAAAGCCCCCTGCTTCCCAGCGTCCGGTCAGCCTGTGCCCGGTCGGCCTGTGTCCGGTCAGTCGGTGTCCGGTCGGTCGGTGTCCTCGGTGGTGTGCTTCCAGCGGGCCCAGAAGGGCAGCACGAACCAGCACAGCAGGTACCAGGCGACCACTCCGGCGACGAGCCACGGCGCGTAGGCGTCGTGCGTGGCCACTCTCATCACGAGGAGCAGCGCAGCCGACAGCGTGGCGAGCAGCAGGACCAGCCCGAGGAAGGTCAGCCGGGACGCCCAGGACACCGCCTGCGGCTTGATGCGGCGGCCGGAGACGATCCGGTGGAAGGAGACCGGGCCGATGAGGGCGCCCGTGGCGAGGGATCCGAGGATGACGGTGCTGATGTAGATGTTCTTGTCGGTCTGGCCGAGGGCCTGGAAGTGCGTGGTGAAGACGACGGTGAGCAGGAAGCCGAAGAGGATCTGCACACCGGTCTGCGCCACCCGGATCTCCTGGACCAGTTCGGCCCACTGACGGTCCGCCCGCTCGTCCCGGCTCTCGTCCCGGCTCGTGGCGCGGCTCGTGGCGCGGCTCTCGTCCCGGCTCTCGGCGCGGCCCTCGTCCCGGCCTTGGGACCCGTCCGCGGCCTCCCCCGCCCCCGTCTCGGTCTCCGTCATGGGCCGTTCCTCCTCGCACGCATCAGTTCCGAGCACGCACTCGAACGCATACCCTTTCGGGGGACAGCCATGAACGCCGGGAACAGCCCTCTTCCCTGCCCGACACCAGCGGGAGCGTGGCGAACGGGCGGCGCACAGCAATAAATTGCCGTACGACAACTGTGGCACCATGACCCACGGAACGCCCGTTCGGAAGTGAGCTGGTCGTACTGGTTACCGCCCCCTGCGCGGGCCGGTTTCGAGCAAGTCGCAAAGAGGTGGGGCAGACCATGGGAACTACGGGTTCCGAAGCGGGTGGGCGCGCGACAGCCCGTGTCGGCACGAAAAGCACCGGTGCGAAGGCTGTCGGTACGAAGGACGCCGGTACGAAGGACGCGGGTACGAAGACCACTGCGGCGGCCGCAAAGTCGGCAGGCAGGACAACCGAGCGGCCGACGGCAGCCGCCACCGGCGACACGGTTACGGACACGGCCACGAGCACCACCACGACCTCCACCACGGCCACGGTCGCGCCCGCCCCCGGAGCAGGCACCGCACCGGCCCCGAAGGCCCGCCCCGCCCGCCGTACCCCGGCAAGGACCGCAAGGGCCGCCAGGACCGCCAAGCCCAACGGCGGCACCGCCGCGGCCCTGACGCCCACCGGTTCCCTCCCTTTCTCCACCTCGGTCGGCTCCGTCGGTTCCGTCGGCGAGCCCGAGCTGCGCCAGCTCCTCGCCGGTCTGACCGCCGTACGGGACGGGGACTTCGGCACCCGGCTGCCCGACGACCGCGACGGGCTGCTCGGCGAGATCGCGCTCGTCTTCAACGGCATGGTCGACCAGTTGTCGCTCTTCACCTCCGAAGTCACCCGCGTCGCCCGCGAGGTCGGCACCGACGGACGGCTCGGCGGCCAGGCCGAGGTGCCGGGCGTGGACGGCACCTGGAAGGATCTCACCGACTCCGTCAACGCGATGGCGGGGAACCTGACCACCCAGGTGCGCGACATCGCCCAGGTGGCCACCGCGGTCGCCAAGGGCGACCTCACGCGCAAGATCGACGTGGACGCCCAGGGCGAGATCCACGAGCTGAAGAACACGATCAACACGATGGTCGACCAGCTGTCGTCGTTCGCCGATGAGGTGACCCGGGTCGCCCGCGAGGTCGGCACCGAGGGCCGGCTCGGCGGCCAGGCCGACGTACAGGGCGTCTCCGGTACGTGGAAGGACCTCACCGAGTCCGTCAACGTCATGGGTGACAACCTCACCGCCCAGGTACGTTCCATCGCCCAGGTCACCACCGCCGTCGCCAAGGGCGACCTCTCGCAGAAGATCCGGGTGGACGCGCGCGGCGAGATCCTGGAACTGAAGGAGACCATCAACACGATGGTCGACCAGCTCTCCGCCTTCGCCGACGAGGTCACGCGAGTGGCCCGCGAGGTCGGCACCGAGGGCAATCTGGGCGGCCAGGCCACCGTGCGCGGCGTCTCGGGCACCTGGAAGGACCTCACCGACAACGTCAACGTGATGGCGTCGAACCTGACCGGGCAGGTCCGCTCCATCGCCCAGGTCGCGACGGCCGTCGCCAAGGGCGACCTGTCGCAGAAGATCAACGTCGAGGCGAAGGGCGAGGTCGCGGCCCTCGCCGGCGTGATCAACACGATGGTGACGACGCTGTCCGCGTTCGCCGACGAGGTGACCCGGGTGGCCCGCGAGGTCGGCACCGAGGGCATTCTCGGCGGTCAGGCCCATGTGCCGCACGTGGCGGGCACCTGGAAGGACCTGACCGACAACGTCAACTCGATGGCGAACAACCTCACCGGGCAGGTCCGCAACATCGCCCAGGTGACCACCGCCGTCGCCAAGGGCGACCTGACCCGCAAGATCGACGTCGACGCGCGCGGCGAGATCCTGGAGCTCAAGACCACCATCAACACGATGGTCGACCAGCTGTCGTCGTTCGCCGCCGAGGTCACCCGGGTGGCCCGCGAGGTCGGCTCCGAGGGGCGGCTCGGCGGGCAGGCCGAGGTCGAGGGCGTCTCCGGCACCTGGAAGCGGCTCACCGAGAACGTGAACGAGCTGGCCGGGAACCTCACCCGGCAGGTCCGTGCCATCGCCGAGGTGACCAGCGCGGTCGCCGAGGGCGACCTCACGCTGTCGATCACGGTGGACGCGTCGGGCGAGGTGTCCGAGCTCAAGGACAACATCAACTCCATGGTGGAGTCCCTGCGCGAGACCACCCGCGCCAACCAGGAGCAGGACTGGCTCAAGACCAATCTGGCCCGCATCTCGGGCCTGATGCAGGGCCAGCGCGACCTGACCGTCGTCGCCGAGCTGATCATGGACGAGCTGACGCCGCTGGTCGGTGCGCAGTACGGCGCCTTCTACCTCGCGCACGACGCCGCGCACCACGCCGAGCTCGAACTCATCGGCTGGTACGGGCACTTCATGGCCGCCGAGGACCGCCCGGTCCGCTTCGAGCCCGGTCAGTCGCTGGTCGGCCAGGTGGCCCGCAGCCGCCGTACGATCGCCGTCGACGACCTGCCGCCGGGGTACGTCACCGTGTCGTCGGGCCTCGGCTCGGCGGACGCCCGCAGCCTGCTGGTACTGCCGATCTCGGTCGAGGGGCAGATCCTCGGCGTGATCGAGCTGGCTTCGGTGGGCGGCTTCACCCCGGTGCACCGGGACTTCCTGGAGCAGCTGATGGAGACGGTCGGCGTCAACGTCAACACGATCGTCGCCAACGCCCGCACCGACGAGCTGCTGGGCGAATCTCAGCGACTGGCCTCCGAGTTGCAGTCGCGGTCCGAGGAACTGCAGTCGCAGCAGGAGGAGTTGCAGCACTCCAACGCCGAACTGGAGGAGAAGGCAGCCCTGCTGGCGTCGCAGAACCGGGACATCGAGGCGAAGAACCTGGAGATCGAGCAGGCCCGGCAGGAGCTGGAGGACCGCGCGCGGCAGCTCTCCATCGCATCGAAGTACAAGTCGGAGTTCCTGGCGAACATGAGCCACGAGCTGCGTACCCCGCTCAACTCCCTGCTGATCCTTGCCCAGTTGCTCGCCCAGAACCCGACCCGCAACCTCTCGCCCAAGCAGGTCGAGTACGCGGGCGTCATCCACTCGGCCGGCTCCGACCTGCTCCAGCTGATCAACGACATCCTCGACCTGTCGAAGGTCGAGGCCGGAAAGATGGACGTCAACCCGGAGCCGGTGGGGCTGCGCAAGCTGCTCGACTACGTGGAGGCGACCTTCCGGCCGATGACCGCGCAGAAGGGTCTGGACTTCCGGATCAGCGTGGCGCCCGGCGCCCCCGCCGAGCTCGTGACGGACGACTCCCGGCTGCGGCAGGTGCTGCGCAACCTGCTCTCGAACGCGGTGAAGTTCACCGAGGCGGGCGCGGTGGAGCTGCGCATCGACCCGGCGATCGGCGCCGACCTGCCGCCGCTGGTGCGCCCGCACGGCCCGGCGGTCGCCTTCCGCGTCATGGACACCGGCATCGGCATCGCCGAGCAGCAGCTCGAAGCGATCTTCGGGGCGTTCCAGCAGGCCGACGGCACGACCAGCCGCAAGTACGGCGGTACGGGCCTGGGGCTTTCGATCAGCCGCGAGATGGCGCACCTGCTCGGCGGTGCGATCCAGGTGACCAGCGCTCCCGGCGAGGGGAGCACCTTCACGCTGTACATCCCGGTGGCCCGCTTCGAGTCCCCCGCCGCGTACGCGGATCCGGCCTCCCACCGGGTCGGCGACGCTTCGGGGCTCGGCCTGCCCTCCGGCGTCGTGCCGGCACAGCAGCGCAGGCTGCTGGTGATAGAGGACCGGCCGCGCGGACTCCTTTCGCTGATCGCGGAGAGCGCGGTGGCGGAGCTGGCGGACGGGACGATGCCCGACACCCGGGGCCCCGTGCACGTACGGACCGCGGTGGGTCCCGAGGAGGCGGCCGCGGCGCTGGCCTCGGAGCCGTGCCACTGCGTCGTCATTGGGCTCGACATGCCCGACGGGTCGGCGATGCGGCTCCTGCAGGCGCTGGACGGCGATCCGGCGCTGCGCCAGGTGCCGGTGCTGGCCCATCACACCCGGCCTCTGGAGGCGGTGCACGAGCGGCAGATCCTGGACTGGTCGAAGTCCAAGCCCCTCGAACTGCTGCCGAGCCTGGACGAGTTGCGGGAGCGGATCGCCCTGCACCTGACGGCCGAACGGCCCGCCGACGTACTGCCCTTGGCGCGTCCCATCGGGCCCGTGGTGGAGGTGGAGCGCGCGGTGGATCCCACACCCGACGGGTCGCTGGACCTGACCGGGCGGGTGGTGCTGGTCGTCGACGACGACGCGCGCAACGTGTACGCGCTGACCGGCATCCTCGAACTGCACGGCATGCGCGTCCTGCACGCCGACAACGGCCGCAAGGGTCTCGAAGTGCTCGCCCTGCACGGCGGGGTCGAGCTGATCCTGATGGACTTGATGATGCCCGAGATGGACGGGTACGCCGCGACCGCCGCGATCCGCGCCATGCCCGAGCACGCCGATCTGCCGATCATCGCGGTGACGGCGAAGGCGATGGAGGGCGACCGGGACAAGTGCCTGACCGCCGGTGCCAGCGACTACATCACCAAGCCCGTCGACGCGGGCGACCTCGTGGACCGTATGCGCATGTGGCTCGCCCGGTGAACGCAGAACCGACACCGTACGGAGAAGACGGAGAGAGCGCGGTGGCCGGGGCGGGCCTGGCGGAGGGGGGCGAAGGTCCGCAGAACTGCGTACCTCGCCCGCTGGACGCGCTGGCCTCCACCATTGAGCAGCTGCGCCGGGATCTGACCCTCTCCCAGGAGTCCGCCGACGCCCGCGCGCTCATCGGGATCGCCACCGGCATCCTCGTGGAGCGCGGGCAGGGCGGGCCCGCCGAGGCCGCGCTGCGGCTGGAGCGCCTCGCCGAGTCGGCGCGGGTGCCGCTGCTCGAACTGGCCGCCGACATCGTCAACGGCGCGGCGGGCGACCACATGGCCGACGCGCTGCCCACGTCCGCCCCCTCCTCGTCGTCCGCGCACGACGCCGGGGCGGGGCCCGGCACCATACTGCGGCTGCGGACCGCCGAGACCGGGTCGATGACGGGTGACGCGCAGACCGCCGCCCAGTCGCTCTTCGAGCGGGCGCTCGCACCGCTGGGCGCGAGTGCGCTGGCGCTGTGGGCGGCCGGGCGAGACGGTGCGCTGATACTGGCCGGGCACGCGGGCTTCTCGCGCGGCGAGGCCGAACGCTGGCGGTACGTACCGCCGGGCGTGGCGACCTGGGCGCAGCAGGTACTGACCGAGCGCCGCCCCCGCTGGTACGGGACGCTGCCCGCCGGCGCCCCCGGCATCGGTCTGCGGCACGGCACCGACGGTGCGCGCAGCATCCTGCCCGCCGAGGTGGGCGGCCGCATCCTCGGCGTGCTGGAGGTGTGCTGGCCGCAGCCTCAGCCGCCGCTCACGACCGCCGCGACCCGGCAGCTGGACGCGCTCGCCGACCTGTGTGCACACACCCTGCCGGGCACCGACGTGTCCGCCGCGGCGGCCGGCAGCCCGGCCGACGAGAAGGCGGGCCCGCTGGCAGACCTCGCGGACGGGCTGCTCGACCCGGCGCTCGTGCTGCTGCCGCTGCTCGACGACCGCGACGGTGTCGTGGACTTCCACATCGCGTACGCCAACGAGCGCTTCCTCGACCTCGCGGGCCGCTCCCGATCCGTACTGACGGGGATGCGGTGGCTGGAGGCTTATCCGCTGAGTGCCCATCAGGGCGGCCTGTACGAACACCTGTTGAGGGTGCACGCGACCGGTGAACCGTTCCGGGCCGGAAGGATGACGCTCAACTCCCAGGTCGACGAAGTGCCGTTGGTGTCGGTGGCGTCGGTCGGGGTGGGCCGGTACGGCGACAACCTGCTGCTGAGCTGGCGCCTTGAGGACGAGGCGTCGCGGCTCGCCTCACTGCTCCAGCACGCCCAGCGCCTGGGCCGCATCGGCGGGTTCGAGGAGAACACCGTCACCGGCGAGGTGCTGTGGAACAACCAGCTGTTCACCCTGTTCGGGCTGCCGCCCAGCTCCTCCCCCGTACCGCTGGACCGCCTCCACCGCCATGCGCACGACGACGACTCGGTGGCCATCGGCCGCTTCCTGCGCACCCTGCTGCACCACCGCCACTCGGCGTCCACGGCCTTCAGGCTGCGGCGCGCGGACGGGGTGATGCGGCACATCCGGATCGTCGCGGAGCCGGTCACCGACCCGGCCGGGAACATCCTGTCCGTGCGCGGCGCCTACCAGGACGTGTCGTCCCAGCACTGGACCGAGGTGGCGCTCGCCGCGACCCGCGACCGGCTCGCGGACTCCGAGGAGCAGTCGGCGGCCCGCAACAAGCTCGCCCTCCAGCTCCAGCAGGCGATCATGCCGCCCGCCCGGGACGCGGTGGACACCTCCGGGCTGCTGGTGGCGGTGCGCTACCGGCCCGCCGAGGAGGAGCACCTGGTCGGCGGCGACTGGTACGACGCAGTGGCCCTGCCCGACGGCAAGGTCCTCCTCGCGGTCGGCGACGTCGCCGGGCACGGCATCCACGCCGCGACCGGCATGGTCGTCCTACGCAACGCGCTGCGCGGCCTGGCCACCACAGGCGCGGGCCCCGCCCAGCTCCTGAGCTGGCTGAACTCGGTGGCCCACCATCTCACCGAGCAGGTCACCGCCACCGCGATCTGCGGCGTCTACGACCCGCGGACCCGGCTGCTGAGCTGGGCCCGTGCGGGCCATCCGCCGCCGGTGCTGGTACGCGACGGAGCCGCGGCGGCGCTGCCGATGCCGCCGGGGATACTGCTCGGCGCGGTCGGCGAAGCCCCGTACACCGAGAACGAGTTGACGCTGGAGCCCGGCGACCGGCTGCTCATGTACACGGACGGGCTGATCGAACGGCGCGACCGCACCGTGGAGGAATCCCTGGAGCAACTCCTGGCGCTGGCGGGCACGGCGCCGCCCGAGCTGGAGAAGCACCTGGACCGGCTGCTGACGCACAGCCGCTCCGACACCGACGACGACACGTGCCTGATCGGCATCGAGGTGCGATGAACGCGCCGGGCCTGCCGCCACGGACGGCCGTCACTGCCCGGGGTCGGGCTCCCCTTCGGCCACCCCTTCCCCGCCTCCCGCTCCTCCCGCTCCTCCCGCTCCTCCCGCTCCTCCCGGCAGGATCGGCGGGTTCGCCAGTCGTACGAGCTCCAGGGCCTGGTCAGGGAACCAGTCGCCCGCCTTGGGGTCGACGGTGCCGCGCTCCGGGTCCTTGGGACCTGCCGTACCGCGCAGGCACAGCCCGTCGGACTCGCCCGGCGTCTTGATCCACAGCTTGGCGTCGTGCAGCGGGTCGCCGGTGCGGGTGGTGGGCCGGACGCCGAGCCCGCGCCCCGGCGGATTGCACCAGTCCTGCGGATCGGTGTACTTCCCGGCGGGCGGCGTCCAGGCGCCTTTCCCGTTGCGGCTGCTGTCGGTGACGAAGTGCTTCATCTTGGAGGGCGGCGTCGTCACGTTCTTGTCGAGCCAGGCCTGGGCCGCGGCGCGCGGGCCCTTCTGGGAGGGGCAGGCCTCGGCCTTGCCGCCGGCCTCGACGTACGCGAGACAGCTCGAAATCAGCTTCCCGTACCAGGAGTTGGCCTCGTCGGTCTGGTAGTTGGAGGCGTTCGTGTAGAAGCCGGTCGCGGACTTGATGCCGCCCTTGACGAGGCGCGGGACGATGCCTGCGACGTCGTGCCAGGCGGCGTGGCCGGTGTCGAGGTAGACGCGGGTGTGGCGGAGCGCGGCAAGGGTGCCGACGGCGTGGTTGACCTCTTCGTACCGGGCGGCGGTCTTCGTGCCCTGCGCGTCGTCCTGCCCGCAGTCGGAGGGGAGGAGCGCGAGCGCGTCGGGCTCCAGCACGACGATCGCGTCCCGTTTGCCGATGCCGCGGGCGACGGCGTCGATCCACTCCTTGTACTCGGCGGTGGTGCTCGCGCCGCCGGCGGAGTAGTGGGAGCAGTCGCGGCCGGGGATGTTGTAGAGCGCGAAGACGGGGATCGAACCGTCGATGTCGGCATCCCTGGCGATGGCCCGCGCGTCCTTCTCGACGACGTCCGGCTTCTGGTCCCCGTACCAGACCGCGTGCGGCGTACGCACCATACGGACGACGGCCGCAGCCTCTTTGAGGGTGCGGCCGCTGCCGGCGAGCCGGAGGGCCTGTTTGTACGCATCGGGGTTGGCGAGCGGTGTGTACAGGCGGGGGCTGCCGACGAGGGCGGGAGCGGGCGGCCCGGCGGCGGCCGGGGCGCCGCCCACGGGATCGGGTGCGCCCGAGGCGGTGACGGAGGTCATGGCCCAGACGACGCCGGCGGCGAGCGGGGGCAGCGCGGCGAGGGCGAGGTTCCTGGGACGGAAGGGGCGCTTGGAGCTTGAGCGGTGGGTGTGTTTCACCGGGCTCAGGGTCGGCACGGGATCCGTGGGCCGCATGGGTCGCATGGGTCACTCCTGGGTCGCAAGGACGTGCGGGAGCGGTTCCGCACGAGAGTTGCCCAGGGCAATGTCCGCGTCAAGGGTGAGGTGGCTACTGATACGCGCGGGCCGCGAATTAACGGTGCATCAGGGGAAGGGGAGGTGCGATCCGGGAAGAGCGGACGGGTGAGCCCCACCCCGCCCACGGCCCCCTTCAGGGCCGCCCCTTCAGGGGTGCCTCTCAGGGGCGCGGGGAACTGCGCCACCAGCCACCGCACACCCGCACGGAGAACCCCGCCCCGGGCTGGACACCCGCGCCATGCACGCGACACCAGCCGGACGGGCGCCCCTTCAGGGGCGCGGGGAACTGCGCCACCAGCCACCGCGCACCCGCACGGAGAACCCGGCGCGTGAAGGTGGGCACTGCCCCAGCTCTGCCATGCAATGCGGCCACGCCCGTGGGCCGGACCGGACCTGGCCCGGTCAGCCGTTGACCCCCGTGCCGCTCACCGGCATCCTCGACCCGTCATGGTGGATCGGCGTATGCGCCCCGGTGAGCGAAACTCCCGTCCCGCCCCTCCGCGCCGCCACAATCTCCGCGCCGATCGACAGCGCCGTCTCCTCCGGCGTCCGCGCCCCCAGGTCGAGCCCGATCGGCGAGCGCAGCCGTGCCAACTCGCTCTCGGTGACGCCGACTTCGCGAAGTCGTTCATTGCGGTCCAGATGGGTGCGGCGCGAACCCATCGCGCCCACGTACGCGACCGGCAGCCGCAGGGCCAGTTCCAGCAGCGGCACGTCGAACTTCGCGTCGTGGGTGAGGACGCACAGCACCGTCCGCCCGTCCAGGTCCGCCGAGACGGAGTTCAGGTAGCGGTGGGGCCAGTCCACCACCACCTCGTCCGCCTCCGGAAAGCGTGTTTCCGTCGCGAAGACGGGCCGCGCGTCGCACACCGTCACGCGGTAGCCCAGGAACTTCCCCACCCGTGCAAGCGCCGACGCGAAGTCGATCGCCCCGAAGACGATCATGCGCGGGGCCGGCACGCTCGACTCCACGAGCAGCGTCAGCGGCTGTCCGCAGCGCGAGCCGTCCGCACCGATCACGAGGGTGCCCGTGCGCCCCGCGTCGAGCATCGCGCGGCCCTCCGCCGCCGCTGTGCGATCCAGTTCGGGGTGTCCGCCGAGCCCTCCCTCGTACGTACCGTCGGGGTGGACGAGCAGGGCGCGCCCGACGAGTTCCGGCGGGCCGACGGCGACCCGGGCGAGGGCCACCGCCGTCCCCTGCCCGGCGTCGGCGGCGGCGGCGAGCGCGGACCCGAAGACCTCTCGGGCAGGCGAGTCGCCCCGTACCGGTGTGACGAGTATGTCGATGACGCCGCCGCAGGTCAGACCGGTGGCGAAGGCGTCCTCGTCGCTGTAGCCGAAGCGCTCGACCACGCTCTCGCCGTCGGCCAGGGCCTGCTGGCAGAGTGCGTAGACCGCGCCCTCCACACATCCGCCGGAGACCGACCCGAGCGCCTCGCCGTCGCTGTCGACGGCGAGGGCGGCACCGGGCGGCCGGGGCGAGCTCCCGTCCGTTGCCACGACCGTGGCAACGGCGAACTCCCTTCCCTGCCGGGCCCACCGGTGCAGCTCTTCGGCGATGTCCAGCATGGCGGCGGTCTCCTTGGGGAATCGGGGAACGGGTGCGTGGAGGGCCGCAGCAGTTCGCCCAGGGACCTCTACCCGACGCCGAGCCAGCTCTCGATCGGGTGCAGGGCAAAGTACACGACGAAGATCGCTGTCAGTGCCCACATGAAGGCGCCCAGTTCACGCGCCTTGCCCTGGGCCACCTTGATGACGGTCCAGGCGATGACGCCCGCGGCGACACCGGTGGTGATGGTGTACGTGAACGGCATCAGCACGACGGTCAGGAAGACCGGGATCGCGGTCGCCCGGTCGCTCCAGTCCACGTGCCGCGCGTTCTGCATCATCATCGCGCCGATCACGACCAGGGCCGCGGAGGCCACCTCGGCCGGGACGATCGCGGTGAGCGGGGTGAAGAAGAGACAGGCCGCGAAGAAGAGGCCCGTGACGACGGCCGACAGACCCGTACGGGCGCCTTCGCCGACGCCGGTCGCGGACTCCACGAAGACGGTCTGTCCCGAACCGCCCGCGACACCGCCGATGGCACCGCCGGCGCCGTCGATGAACAGCGCCTTGGACAGGCCCGGCATGCGGCCCTTGTCGTCGGCGAGTTTGGCTTCCGTACCGACGCCGATGATGGTGGCCATCGCGTCGAAGAAGCCGGCCAGCACCAGGGTGAAGACGATCATTCCGACGGTGAGTGCGCCGACGTCGCCCCAGCCGGTGAACTGCACCTGGCCCAAGAGCGAGAAGTCCGGCATCGAGACCGCGCTGCCCTTGAGCTCGGGGGCGCCGCCGGTCCAGCTCTTGGGGTCGATGTCGATGATCGCGTTGAGGATGATCGCCAGGACGGTGCCGGTGACGATGCCGATCAGGATCGCGCCGGGGACGTTGCGGGCCTGCAGCATGAAGATCAGCAGCAGGGTGACCGCGAAGAGCAGCACGGGCCAGCCGGCGAGTTCACCGGTCGGGCCGAGCGCGAGCGGCGTCGCCTTGCCGGGGTGGACGAATCCGGCCTTCACCAGCCCGATCAGGGCGATGAAGAGGCCGATGCCCATGGTGATGCCGTGCTTGAGGGCGAGCGGGATCGCATTCATGATCATTTCGCGCAGGCCGGTGACGACCAGCAGCATGATCACGACGCCGTACGCGACGCACATCGCCATGGCCTGGCCCCAGGTCATCTGGGGTGCGACCTGCGAGGCGAGTACGCCCGAAACGCTGAGTCCTGCGGCGAGGGCCAGCGGGACCTTGCCGACGAACCCCATCAGCAGGGTGGTGACGGCCGCGGCGAGGGCCGTCGCGGTGATCAGCGCGGGCTGGCTGAGGACGCCCCCGTCGACGTCCTTGCCGCCCAGGATCAGCGGGTTGAGCAGGAGGATGTACGCCATCGCCATGAAGGTGGTGATGCCGCCGCGCACCTCCCGGGCGACGGTGGACCCTCTCTTCGTTATGTGGAAGTACCTGTCGAGCCAAGAGCGGCCGGCGGGCTGGCGCGTGCCCGCGCCGGCGTCCTCCGCCGTGGCCTTCGGCTCAGTGAACTGCTGGGTCATGGTGCCTTGTCTCCCAAGGTTCAAAGGGGCATCCCCAGTGCCGCGTACGGCAGGGGAATTCGGGGACGATTCGAGGGCTGCACGACCCGGAGGACGGTCCGAGGTGAGCACATGGTGCGGATGGTTCGGATAGGGCGGATGGTGCGATGGAGCTGCCGCTAGCGATGCGGACGTTGGGGGCCCCGGGTGACGGGCGGACGGAAGTGTGAGGTTCCTGGAGGCAGCGCCACCCGGGGAGAATCGAGCGGACCCGACGGTTGGTCAGGCCACGTTGAGGTGGACCCGTAAGGCCGGAGCCGAGTGTTGGCCGGTCGGGGCCGGCCCGGCGCGGGCACGGGCGCCGGTGGTGACGTCCATGGCGCTAGACCGGCTCTTCCTGGCGTTCCTGACGGGCGGCCGCGAGGCGCACCGCGTCGAGGATCTTCTCGTAGCCGGTGCAGCGGCAGAGGTTGCCGGAGAGCGCTTCCCTGATGTCCCCGTCGGACGGGGAGGGGTTGCGCTCCAGCATTTCGTCGGCGGCGACCAGGAGGCCAGGGGTGCAGAAGCCGCACTGCACGGCGCCGGCGTCGATGAACGCCTGCTGGATCGGCGAGAGCGCGGCATCCGGAGCGCTCTCCTCGCCACCCTCGCCACCCTGCGGACGCGCCTGCCAACCCTTGGCGGAGTCCAGGGACGTGCCGCAGGCCCCGGACCCCGACCCGGCCCCGGACCCGCATGCTCCGCCCGGGTGGGCTTGCGCGCGGTGCCTGGAGTAGTCGGCGAGGCCCTCGACGGTGACGACCTCGCGGCCCTCGACCTGTCCGGCCGCGACCAGGCAGGCACACACCGGCAGGCCGTCGAGCCGTACCGTGCACGACCCGCATTCACCCTGCTCGCAGGCGTTCTTCGAGCCGGGGAGACCCATCCGCTCACGAAGGACGTACAGGAGGCTCTCGCCCTCCCAGACGTTGTCGGCCTCCTGCGGCCGGCCGTTGACCGTGAAGTTGACGCGCATGATCAGGCAGCTCCTTCCAGGGTGGCGACGGCGTTGCCGCGGTACTGCTCCCAGGTCCAGCCGAGCGTGCGCCGGGCCATGACGGAGACCGCGTGGCGGCGGTACTGAGCGGTGCCGCGCACGTCGTCGATCGGGCTGCACGCGGCGGAGGCCAGCTCGGCGAAGCGCTTGGCGACGGACGGCGGGATGATCTTGCCGTTCTCCCAGAAACCGCCCTCTTCGAGCGCGGCGCCGAGGAAGTCCTCGGCGGCCCTCGCCCGTACGGGCGTGGGGGCGGCGGAGCCGATGCCGGTCCTCACCGTCCGGCTCCGCGGGTGCAGCGCGACGGCGAACGCACACACGGCGATGACCATCGCGTTGCGCGTGCCGACCTTGGAGAACTGCTGCGGTCCTTCCGCCTTCCTGATGTGCACGGCCCTGATCAGCTCGTCGGGCTCCAGCGCGTTGCGCTTCACGCCCGTGTAGAACTCCTCGACGGGGATCAGCC
Organism: Streptomyces sp. NPDC048442; assembly: GCF_040651475.1. Taxonomy (NCBI): domain Bacteria; kingdom Bacillati; phylum Actinomycetota; class Actinomycetes; order Kitasatosporales; family Streptomycetaceae; genus Streptomyces; species Streptomyces sp. NPDC048442. Next base: position 338,304 of record NZ_JBEZKB010000003.1, on the reverse strand, counting down.
GCGTACCGCGGACCGACACGGCCTCGACCTCGGCGCCCGCGGACAGCAGGGCCGGGTGCGAGTCGCCGGCGGGAGATGCGGCGCCGAGGTTGCCGCCGACGGATCCGCGGTTGCGGATCTGCGGCGATCCCACAGTGTGGGACGCGAGTGCGAGCCCTGGCAGCTCGGCGCGCAAGTGCTTCATGATCCGGGTGTACGGAACGGAGGCGCCGAGAACGACGTGGTCCTGGCGCACCTCCCACTCCCGCAGCTCACCGATGCGGCCCAGGTCCAGCAGGTACTCGGGACGGCGGCGGTCGAAGTTGATCTCGACCATGACATCGGTGCCACCCGCGATGGGGACAGCGGTGGAGTGCTCGGCCTTGGCGGCGAGCGCCTCCTCCCAACTGGCGGGGCGAAGGAAGTCCATGAGTGGCTCTCTCTTCGATCGGGGGGCGACTGTGCAGGTGCCGGCCTCCGCAAGATTTCGGACACCTGGTTCATGTCCTGTTCATGCGGGGGTGGCCCAAGTACACAAGCCGCGGGGGGCCCGGTGCAGTCACCGAAACCATGAAGGAGTTGGCTGGTCGCCCATCACGTCTTGTAGATTCGAACGAAAGACGGGGATCAGCAACCTCTCCGCAATTCACATGCGTCCCAAATGACACAGTCATCGACCCACTCACTACCGGCCACCCGAAACACTCTCTACACAGAAACGGCGGCGACACGACGATGCGGCTGCGCGCCCTGCTGGAAACCGATGCGCTCGGCCTGCGCCTACTGGGCGGCGAGGACGAGCTCGACCGCACCGTGCGCGGCGTCATGACCACGGATCTCCGCGACCCCAGCCGCTACCTCTCCGGCGGCGAGCTGGTGCTGACCGGCCTGGCCTGGCGGCACTCCCCCGAGGACTCCGAGCCCTTCGTACGGCTGCTCGCCTCGGCAGGCGTCGTCGGTCTCGCGGCGGGCGAGGCGGAGCTGGGCAGCGTCCCGCAGGACCTGATCGAGGCGTGCACCCGGCACCGGCTGCCGCTCTTCTCGGTCGCCGAGTCGGTCGCCTTCGCGACGATCACCGAGCACGTCGTGCGCCAGGTGTCGGGCGAGCGTGCAGGGGACCTGGCGACGGTCGTCGACCGGCACCGCCGCCTGATGACGTCAGGCCCGACCGGCGGCGGCCCCGAGGTCGTCCTCGACCTGCTCACCTCCGACCTGGACCTGCACGCCTGGGTGCTCTCCCCGGTCGGCCGTCAGGTCGCCGGTTCCGACACCCCGCTGCCGGCCGGCGTCGGCCCCGCGCTCGCCGCCGAGCACCTGGCGGCCTGCCGCACCGGACGGCGCAGCCCGCACCGGGTGACCCTGGGCTCCACCGCGTACTCGCTCTTCCCCATCCGTACGGCGGGCAGGGGGGCCGACCGGATCGCCGGGACGGCCGCCTCCCGCGACGTCCGGGAGAACGTCCTGTCCGACTGGCTGCTGGCCGTCGAGGCCGACGCGGGCGACTGGCCGGCGGCCCGGCTCGACCTGCTCCAGGGCGTCACGCAGCTGATCGCCGTGGAGCGCGACCGCCGCGACACGGCCCGTACGGTACGGCGCAGGCTCGCGCAGGAGGTGCTGGAGCTGGTCCAGACGGGCGCGGCCCCCTCGGAGATCGCCGCGAGGCTGCGCGTCGCGGCCCCCGTCCTGCTGCCGGGGCTCGGTGCGGCCCCGCACTGGCAGGTGGTGGTGGCCCGCGTCGAGTGGGACGGCGGCGCCGTGGAGAGCGGCCCTGTGGCGCAGGCGCTGCTGGAGGAGATCCTGGTCGACCCCACGGTCCCGGCGGATTCGATGGCTGCGGCGGCCGAGCCCGCCGACCGTATCGCCGTGGCCCACAGCGGCGAGGAGGCCATCGCGCTCGTCCCGCTCCCCGCCGTCGCCGCCGACCAGTCGGAGGGGGCCGAGAGCCCGGGGCTGCACGCGGAGACCCTGCTGGCCGCCGTCCAGGCGCCGCTCTCGGGCGGCCTCGCCGACGACGGCCGGCTGACGCTGGGCGTCAGCGCCCCGGTGCATTCGGCCGAGGGCCTGCGCGGGGCGCTGGAGGAGGCCAGGCACGCCCGCCGGGTCGCCGCCGCACGCCCCGGCCGGGTCGCGGCGGCCGGACACCACGAGCTCGCTTCGCACGTCCTGCTGCTCCCCTTCGTCCCGGACGATGTGCGCCGCGCCTTCACCGCCCGGCTGCTCGACCCGCTGCGCGACTACGACCGGCGCCACCGCGCGGAGCTCATTGCGACCCTGGAGGCGTTCCTCGACAGCGACGGCTCCTGGACGCGCTGCGCGACCCGGCTCCACCTGCACGTCAACACGCTGCGCTACCGGGTGGGCCGGATCGAGCAGTTGACGGGCCGCGACCTCTCCCGGCTCGAAGACAAACTGGACTTCTTCCTGGCCCTGCGCATGAGCTGACGAAAAGTCACCGGGAATTTACCGGGTCCCCACTGCCGAGCCGGGACCGCCCTTTGTGAAAACATTCACCCGGACCCTTGGCCCCATGCGTCATTTCATGCTGTGATGCGCGCACGACCGCACGTCGACCGGTCGGACTTCACAGCTCAATGGCGCGCTCGGGGAGGGCAATGTGGCGGACACCGCCATGTCGGGTTCCACTTCTGACACAGGAGGAGCCGGAGCAAAGAGGTTCTTCGAGGGGTTCGAGGGAGGCGGGGGGCCACTCCAGACGGCGGTGTGGCGGCTGCGTTCCCGTGGCTGCTGGGCCGACGCGGCAGCCCTGCTGGAAACGCGACCGGGCGCTGCCGCAGCCCTCCAGCGGGCCTCGCTCCTCGTGGAGCGCTGTCTGTTCACGGAAAACGGCTGGCCCGCGGCCGAGGAGGCCCTGCGCGGCGCGGAGGCCCTCGCCAAGGACGACGACGAGCGCGGCAGCGCCGCCTGCGAGCGCGGTCATCTCGCTTACGCGTCAACGGTGTTGGGCGTGCAGGACCGGGCCGACGAGGCCCGCTCCGCGCTCGGCAGGGCGGCGGCCCTGCTGCACCCCAACTCCCCCAACCGCCCGCTCCTGGACTTCCGCCGGGGCCTGATCGCCGAACACCTCTCGGACTCCCCGCAGTCGGCGCGGGCCGCGTACCGCAGGGCGCACGCGGGTGCGACCACCCATCACAAAGCGCTGCTGCTCTCCTTCACGTGGCGCCACCTCGCCGGACTCGCCCTGCGTGACGGGGAGTTGGCGGAGGCGCGGCACGGGTTCGCGGAGTCGCTGCGGATAAGGGAGGAGCTGGGTTACCTGGTCGGCACCGCGCCTGCGCTGGCCGCGCTGGCGGACGCGGAGCCGGAGCCGGAGGCGAGTCGGCTGCGGGCGGAGGCGGCGCGGCTCTTTCACTTGTTGGACGGGGTTCCGACTTGGCTGGCCGCCCAGCTTTCGCCGCCAGCCGCTACCGCCTGAATTCTTCATCCGCGGGTCGGTGGGGCTGGTCGCGCCCACGCGGCGGAGCCGCAAATCCAGCACAGCCCCGCGCCCCTGCAGGGCGCCCCTCAATGCGCCCCTGTGAAGTGTTCTCGTACGAGTGATTGCACGACGGGGAGGTCCTGAGCAATCAGGGCCTCCAGCAGGGCCATGTGTTCGGCCGCATCCGCCACCAGGTCCGCCTGCCGTGGCACCGGAGCGCCCGCCGGTGGCCACTGTGCCCGCCGGTGCAGCCCTGCGGCGACGTCCACCAGTTGGGCGTTGCCCGCCAGGGCGAGCACCGCGCTGTGGAAGGCCCGGTCGGCCTCCGCGTACGCGGTCCTGTCCCCCCTCGCCGCCGCAGCCGTGGCCGCCTCGGCGAGGGGGCGCAGGGCGCGCCAGCGGCCGGGTTCGACGGTGCGGGCGAGCCTGAGCATGGTCGGCACCTCGATCAGGGCGCGCACCTCGGCCAGGTCGGAGAGGTCGGACTCGGCGCGTTCGGTGACCCGGAAGCCCCGGTTCGGGACGACCTCCACGGCTCCTTCCAGGGCGAGTTGCTGCATCGCCTCGCGGACCGGGGTCGCCGATACTCCGAAGCGGGCACCGAGCACCGGGCCCGAGTAGACCTCGCCGGGGGCCAGTTCACCGCTGACCAGGGCGGCGCGCAGCGCGTCGAGGATCTGCCCGCGCACGGAGTGCCGGACCAGTCGGGGCGCTGCGGGCGGACGCCCCCGGTCCTGCTCCACCTGGTCCACCTCCGTTGTGCGTACGTATGTCCGTGTGCAGCCTAGGTGGCCCGTCCGACAGTTCAAACACAGCCGTGATCGGGTAAGGTAAGGCTTACCTGCACAGCCCGCGTGTGCACGTGCGCTGTTCGTCCGTGCTGCCATGCCCCCGCGATGCGATTCGGTGGTCCCCCGCATGACCGTCCCCGCCCTCCTGCCGTCCCCCGCCGCGCGACCCGCCGCCGCCTCTGCCGTCGCGGATTCGTACGCGCGCCTCACCGAGGTCTTCCCCTCGCTGGTCGTACGAGAGCTGACGGACCCGGCCGAGCGGGCGCCGCGCGGCGGCGGCTGGGTCGGCGCGGACGAGCTGGCCGAGGCGGGACCCGCCCTCGACGCGTTCCTGGCCTGGGACAACGCACAGGTGCTGCGCGACTACGGACAGCAGGCCCGCCCCGACGTGATCGCCAGCTTCGCCCTGCACCGGTACGCGTGGCCCGCCTGCCTGCTCGTGACGGTCCCCTGGTTCCTGCACCGCCGGGTGCCCCGGATCAAGGTCGGGGACATCGCCTTCCAGCGGGTGCTGGGCCGGATGGCCGTACGGGTGGAGAGTTTCGCGTGCCTGCCCGGCGACCCGGCGGCGGCACTGCCCGGCGCCCGCGTCGTACCGGACGAGGAGGCACTGCGCAGCGAGGCGCGGGCCGCGCTCGCGGAGCAGCTGGAGCCGGTGCTCGAAGGCTTCGGGCCCCGTATGCGGCGCCGCAAGCACGCACTGTGGGGCATGGCGACGGACGAGATCGTCGAGGGCCTCTGGTACATCGCCCATCTGCTGGGCGACGAGCAGCGCGCGATGGCCGAGCTCGAACTGCTGCTGCCCGGCGCGACGGCCCCCTACCGCGCCTCCGCGGGCTTCCGTGAGCTGACCGGTCCGAACGGCGAGTCGCTGCCCACCCGCGACCGCGCCACCTGCTGCCTCTTCTACACGCTGCGCCCCGAGGACACCTGCACCACCTGCCCCCGGACCTGCGACGCGGACCGGGTGAAGAAGCTGAGCGCGGAGGCCGTTACCTCCGCCTGATCGCCACGCCACCCGTGCGGGTGGCGCTATTCGAACCCAACTCGACCCGATAGAGCGGTGGTTCGAGTTATTGCCACCTATCCGCATGGTGCGGACTCCCCATGGAGTCCTCTTGCACCGAAACCCCTTGTGCACCTCGCGACGTGGGCCAATATGTCGCCGAAACGCACTGAGCGCGATCCGCGGTCCGCGATCCGTCTCCACGGACGCGGTCGCCGCTGCGCTGACGCAAAGGGACTCCGCATGAGAATGACCGACATATCGCTGGACTGGCTGCTTCCTGGCGTCGTGATGATCGCGGGTGTTCTGGCGGCGGTCGCAGTGGTCGCACGTGGCAAGCGCGCGGGCGAGAAGGCGGCCGCCGCCGGCAGCAGCGAGGATTCGTGGGAACGCAGCGAGGAGCGGCGCAGAAGGAAGGAAGCCTTCTACGGGAGCGCTTCCTACGTCCTGCTGTTCTGCTGCGCGGCCGTCGCCGCCGCGCTCTCCTTCCACGGGCTGGTCGGCTTCGGGCAGCAGAACCTGAGCCTGTCCGGCGGCTGGGAGTACCTGGTGCCGTTCGGGCTCGACGGGGCGGCCATGTTCTGCTCCGTGCTCGCGGTGCGGGAGGCCAGCCACGGAGACGCGGCGCTCGGTTCGCGGCTGCTGGTGTGGACCTTCGCCGGGGCCGCCGCCTGGTTCAACTGGGTACACGCGCCCAGGGGGTTGGGGCATGCGGGCGCACCGCACTTCTTCGCCGGCATGTCGCTCTCGGCCGCGGTGCTCTTCGACCGGGCGCTCAAACAGACCCGCCGGGCGGCACTGCGCGAGCAGGGACTGGTACCGCGGCCGCTCCCGCAGATCCGGATCGTCCGGTGGCTGCGGGCACCCAGGGAGACCTTCGGGGCCTGGTCGCTGATGCTGCTGGAGAACGTACGGACGCTGGACGAGGCGGTCGACGAGGTCCGTGAGGACCAACGGCAGAAGGCGCAGAGCCGGCTGCGCAGGCGGGAGCACGAGAAGCTGGAGCGGGCGCAGCTGAAGGCCATCAACCGGCAGCACCGCGCCTGGGGGCGCAGCCGGATCGGCCGTCAGGTGGACGTGCAGTCACTGGGATCCGCCGGATCGGGCTCCGCGCCGCACGCCGTCGCGGAGCCCGCCATACCAGAACCAGGACAACTGCCGCTTCGCAACCGGCCCTCCCTCCAGGCCGTGAAAGGCGCTGGGACCAAGGGAGGTGATCCACGGACGGTCGACCTGACCGCCGAGGACGACACCCAGGCACTGCCCCGGCTCGACTCCCTTGAGCAGAAACTCAAGGACCTTGAGCAGCAATTCGGGTAGCTGCCACCGTGATTGACGCCCCGTCAGGTCACTGTCACGGGACGGGGGCCCGGTCCGGTCAAGTACCGGCCGGGCCCCCGTCCAGTTCGAACCACACCACCTTGCCCGGCCCGTGCCCCTGCATCCGTACGCCCCAGGAGTCCGCGAGGGCCTGTACCAGGAGCAGTCCCCGGCCGTGCGTGTTCTCGTCGCAGCCCGCCGCCGGCCTGGGCTCCGGGAGGCGGGACAGGTGGTCGTGCACCTCGACCCGCAGCTTGGACGCGGCCAGGGTCGCGTGGAGTTCCGCGTCGCTCTCGGTGTGTATCAGCGCATTGGTCACCAGCTCGCTGGTGAGCAGTTCCGCGACGTCCGCGCAGTCCGGGTGCCCCCAGTGCCGCAGCAACTCGCGCAGTGCGCGGCGTACTTCGGGTACGGCGGTCAGATCCGCCCGGTCGAGTCGGCACCGCAGATCGACCGCCCCCCGTTCCCTGTCGGCCGTCTCGGCCGCCTCGCCCGCCCGGGTGTCCCCCGACACCGCTCGCAGGCCCTCCGGAACCGCCCGTACGTCCTCCGGCACCGTCCGTATGCCCTCCGACACCGAGCGACCGTACGGAACCGGCCCGGCCCGACCCGGCTGTTGCCTCGTCATAACCCCCACCCACACCCCGGTTCGGCCCTTTCTCCTCGAACACCCTCACGGAAGGGATTCCCCGCTCCGGGAGCGGCACTCATGTCCGGTAGGACCTGAGTGAAGACCGAGTGCGACGGTTCGCCCCATCGCCCGATACGCGGCTGTCGTTCCGGGCGTACCCGAGCACGCCCTTTGTAGGTCCTAGGGGCGCGGGACGTTCCGCAGGTTGGAGCGTGCCATCTGGACCATGCGGCCCACGCCGCCGTCCAGCACGACCTTTCCGGCGGACAGGGCGAAGCCCTTCACCTGCTGGGCCTTGATGCGCGGCGGGATGGACAGGGCGTTCGGATCGGTGACGACCTCGACCAGAGCCGGGCCACGGTGCCGGAACGCGTCCTTCAGGGCTCCGGCGAGCTGCTTGGGCTTCTCGACCCGGACTCCGTACGCACCGCAGGCACGGGCCACCGCCGAGAAGTCCGGGTTCTGGTTCGTGGTGCCGTACGACGGCAGTCCGTCGACCAGCATCTCCAGCTCGACCATGCCGAGCGAGGAGTTGTTGAACAGGACAACCTTCACCGGCAGGTCGTACTGCACCAGGGTGAGGAAGTCGCCCATCAGCATCGAGAAGCCGCCGTCGCCGGACATGGACACGACCTGACGGTCGCGGTCGACGAACTGCGCCCCGATGGCCTGCGGCAGCGCGTTGGCCATCGAGCCGTGCGAGAAGGAGCCGATGACGCGGCGGCGCCCGTTGGGCGTGAGGTAGCGGGCCGCCCAGACGTTGCACATGCCGGTGTCGACGGTGAACACCGCGTCGTCGTCGGCGAGTTCGTCCAGTACGGACGCCACGTACTCGGGGTGGATCGGGGTGTGCTTCTCCACCTTGCGGGTGTACGCCTTGATGACGCCCTCCAGCGCGTCGGCGTGCTTCTTGAGCATCTTGTCGAGGAAGCGGCGGTTGCTCTTGGCCCGCACCCGGGGGGTCAGACAGCGCAGCGTCTCGCGCACGTCGCCGCACACCCCGAGGTCCAGCTTGCAGCGCCGGCCGAGGTTCTCCGGCCGTACGTCCACCTGGACGATCCGCACGTCCTTGGGGAGGAAGTCGTTGTACGGGAAGTCGGTGCCGAGCAGGATCAGCAGGTCGCACTCGTGCATGGCCTCGTAGGCGGCGCCGTAGCCGAGCAGGCCGCTCATGCCGACGTCGTACGGGTTGTCGTACTGGATGAACTCCTTGCCGCGCAGCGCGTGCCCGACCGGGGACTTGATCCGCTCGGCGAACTCCATCACCTCGGCGTGCGCACCGGCGGTGCCGCTGCCGCAGAACAGGGTGATCTTCTCGGCGTCGTCGATCAGCGCGGTCAGCTTCGCGAGGTCGGCGTCTCCCGGACGCACCGTCGGCCGCGAGGTGACCAGCGCCTGCTCGGAGGGTTCGTCGGAGACCGGCTCGCCCGCCACGTCACCCGGCAGCGAGACCACGCCGACGCCGCCGCGGCCGACCGCGTGCTGAATCGCGGACTGGACGACCCGGGGCATCTGCTTGGGGGTGGAGATCAGCTCGTTGTAGTGGCTGCACTCGTCGAAGAGCTTGTCGGGGTGGGTGGCCTGGAAGAAGTTCAGGCCGATCTCGCCGGCCGGGATGTGCGAGGCGAGGGCGAGGACCGGGGCCATCGAGCGGTGTGCGTCGAAGAGGCCGTTGATGAGGTGGAGGTTGCCGGGCCCGCAGGAGCCCGCGCAGGCGGCGAGCTTCCCGGTGATCTGGGCCTCGGCACCGGCCGCGAAGGCGGCGGTCTCCTCGTGCCGGACGTGCACCCAGTCGATGGCGTCGTTGCGGCGGATGGCGTCCACGACCGGGTTCAGACTGTCGCCGACGACCCCGTACAGGCGCTGGACCCCCGCCTGTACGAGGATGTCGACGAACTGCTCGGCCACCTTCTGCTTCGCCATGACGTGGGCACACCCTCTCGGTCGGACTGAATGACGATCGGTGATCGGTGATCTCTTCTCGCCTGTCCATGAACCCACGAAATATGCGGTTATGCCTCCCAGACCGCTACCGCGGTGCGGTCGTCCGCGTACCCCTTCGCCCTCAGCGTGACGTCCGCGAGGAAGGTGGCGAGGCCGGGCGGGGACTGCTGCCCGGCCCAGCGTTCGGCCAGTTCCCTGGCGAGGGCGGGCTCGCCGCGCACCGGTTCGGCGAGGCCCGCGCTGCTCAGCAGCAGCACGTCACCCGGCCGGGCCACCGAGGCCCGGAACCGGAACGGCGAGGTGGGCGGCACGCTGTCCACGTGCGGGGACGGCGGCGTGGTGATGCCGAGGTCCATGGTGAGCCGGTCGCCGTCCGGGTCCTCCTCTGACATTTCCTCCTCCGCCGGTACGGAGCCGAAGCCGACCACCGGTTCACCGGCGAGGGCGTCCGGGCGGGGCGCCGGGGGCTCGATGTCCTGCCAGACCCCGTCGCGCAGCCGGAACAGGCCGCCGTCGCCGACACCGAAGTAGATCCGGGTGCGGCAGTCCGGGTCGGCGGAGAGCAGCAGGCAGCGCAGGTCGGCGGTGTACTCCCCCGGTTCCAGGCCGCGCTCGGCGGCGTGGGCGCGGAGTTTGCCGTAGCTGCGGTCGGTGAGCCGGTGCAGCCCCGACTTGAGGTCGCCGCGCCGGCCGACCCTTATGTCCTCGGCCAGCCTGGCGTGGCTGCGGCCGACCGATCCGGCGATCCACCGGCAGGCGTCGGCGGCGGCGAGGTGCGCGCCCTCGGCGGCGCGGGCACCGCTGGCGACGGCGACCAGGACGAGGCCGCCGGGGCCATTGCCGAAGCGGGCGGTGAGCAGGGTGTCCCGGCGGGGCTCGCCGCGGTACCTGGCGGAGTCCCCGCGCACGGAGGCCGCCCGCAGGGTGTACGAGCCGTACTGCGCGCCGTCGAGCACGGTGTCCGCGACGAGCCCGTCCAGATCCTGCGGGTCGGCGGCGGCGAGCGCGGTCGGCTCGGCGTCGTAGGTGGGCGGCCCGTCGCCCACGTGGGCGAGGACGGGGCGCGGGGCGGGGGCGAGTGCGGGTTCAGAGGTGGCCGGGGGTGGTGGTGCTGCCGGGGGTACGAGGGGGGCGGCGGGCGGCACCGGGGGCGCTTCCCACTCGGCGGCGGTGCCGGGGTCCTGGCCGCGGTTGCGGTCGCGGCCCGGGTCCTGGCCGCGGTCGCGGTCCTCGTCTCGATCCTGGCCCCCGTACCACCGGGGGAAGGAGGTGGGCAGGGGCGGAATGTCGCGGAGGTGGCCCTCGGCGCGGGTTTCGGTGCGCCGGGCGCCGGGGGCGGGCTCCGTCGGCGCAGCCGGGCCGCCGTCGGCGCCGGTGTCCGCTTCCGGGGCGGGTGGCCGCCCTGCCGTGGCGCCCAGGGCCGGGCTCGTCACGGTGGTCGCGTCCGGGTCGGGGTCCGGCGATGGCGTCCCGTGGGGTCCCGGTTCGTCCCACAGACGGCGGGTCCTGTGGCGGTCCGGACGGGGGCCGGGAGCACCGGGCGGCCCTGGCGGCGAAGGGGGCGGGCCCCAGGTCGAGGAGGCCGACGGGGCGTCATCCACCCGCGTGAACGGGAACGTGGAGACGTCCGCCGCGGATTCCGCAACGGCCTCCGACTCCGCTTCGGCGTCCGCGCCCCGGCTGTCCCGTCCCGGCCCTGCGCTCTCGGCCCCCGTCCTCCTACGAGGTGTCGGCAGCCAGGCGTCCCATGCCCCGGTCGACTCCTGGCCCTCCTCCTGCGACTCGTCCTCCCACGGCTCCTCCCATCCGGACGCGGAAGCACGCGGGTCGGGCCCGAGGGTGCCGGGCGTGCGGGGCGTGGCGGGCCGGGCGGGCGTGGCGGGCGGATCCACGAGCTCCAGGGGCTCCCAAGGGGCCCGGGTCCGCGGCGCCTCGAAGGGGCCGCCGCGTTCGGGGAGGCCGGTCAACTCCGGGTCCCCGCGCGTCGGTTCCGGCGGCGGCGCGGACGGCACGGGCGGTGCGGCCGGTAGGGGCGGGTCGGGTGTCCCGTCCGGCCTCCGGTCGGAGATCATGCCCTGTGTCGAGTCGAAGTGGTCGTCCACGGTGTGGCCCGTGCCCGTCGTCGGGTCGGTTCCCGGGGTGGCCTCGTCGTACAGCCTGTCCCACCAGTCATCCTCGGCGTGCGTGCGCCGCTCCCCCTGCTGACTCATGCCCCTATTGTCCACCGCTGAGGCGATTCGGAAACGGGGCAAGCCGAAAAAATGGTCCGCCGGGCGACCTCACCCCCCACGGGAAAGGCTGCCCGGCGGTCCCTCAGTGGCCGACGCGCGATCGGTGCACGATCAACGTACGTCGTACGCGCGGGCCACGAGCTGGGTGACGGAGTTGCCGTGTGCGTCCGTCAGTTCGGTTTTCAGGGTGACCTGTTTGCCGGTGGCTCCGGCGTGGTCGACGGTGGCCGTCCAACTACCGCCGGAGGAGGCCGTCTTCGCCTCGGTCCAGGTCTTGCCCCGGTCGTACGAGTAGGACAGCTTGGCCGACTTGAGCGCACCCGGGGTGTAGCCCGCGTGGCCCGAGACGGAGAGGCCGATCTTCTGGCCGTCCTTCGCGGCGAGCGTCTTCAGGCCGTCCTCGGGGAGCGCGTAGCCGGGGAAGAGGATCGGGATCGGCACGGAGTAGGCGTTCTCGTCCAGCTCGGAGGTGAACTTCCAGGTGGTGTCGACCGCCTCGGAGCGCTTCCAGTACTGGGCCGGGCCGCCGATCTTGGTGATGCTCTGGGTGAGCTCGTACGCACCCCGCTGTGCCGGGACCTCGAAGACGCCGTAGGGCCAGCCGTTCCTGCCGAGCGACACTCCGTCGCGCTTCAGCTCCAGCGAGCCGATGTCGCCGAAGCTGCCCTGGACCGCCGCGTGTTCGCCGTCGCCCCACATGGCGGACGCGAATCCGATGAGGCCGCCCTGGCGTTCGGAGACCAGCACCGGCTTGCCCTGGCCGTCGCGCGGTGCGGTCGGGACGATCACGCCGCCGTACCAGGTCTCGGTGAGCTTCTGTCCCGGGCGCAGCACCCGGTTCGGCGAGACCATGTACTCGCCGAACGGGAAGCTGCTGGCGAGGGTTCCACCCCAGGCCGATCCGTCGGCGGAGTACAGCTCGGTGCGGGTGCCGGGAACGGGCAGCAGGTCGACGAGCGAGGAGGTGAAGATGCGGGAGCCGTTCGGGCGGACCGCGTCGACGGAGCCGACGAAGTCGGTGGCGACGCCCATGGCGCGGTGGGTGGACTCCACCACGGCCAGCTTCCGGTCCGAAGTGCGGTACTTCCTGGCCGAGTTGAGCGGCCCTTCCTCCTGGAAGGCGAGGTGGTAGACGTACGGGCTGCGGGCGGTGGCCTGCCAGTCGAGCGTGACCGCGCCGTCGGACAGCCGGGCCTTGAGGTCCTTGGCCTCGACGGCCGGGACGGCGAGGACGGGGAGGACTCCGCTGCCGAAGCCGAAGGTCGGGTACCAGGTGCCGGTCGACGGGCGGTGCGCCAGGACGGCGACGGCGCCCTCGGCCTTGGCCGACGCCGCGACCGTACCCAAGTAGGTGTCGTCGTCGGGTACTTCGACCAGGGCGATACGGCCCTTGACGCCCGCCGCCTTCAGTTCCGCGGGGCTTCCCTTGCCCGCGTCGACGAGTGCGGCGCTGCCCTTGCCGTCGAGGTTCACGGAGCCGAGTCCGCCCACGACGGCGTGCAGGGCGGGGCCGCCCTTGACCTTGAGGCTGCTGAGCAGCGGGGCGTTCAGCCGCCAGTAGCTGCCGAACTCGAAGTCGCCCTTGCTCGCGCGGCCCTGGATGTCGGCGTAGTAGCCGGCGACGCCCCGGCCCGCGCTGACGGTGCCGGAGTGCCGCCAGGTGTTCTTCCAGGAGCGGTCGAAGGCGAAGGTGGTGGTGCGCTGCTCGGTGGGGCGGTCCGTGTCGACGCTCAGTCGGTGTGCCTTGCGGGCGTCGAGGACGACCGTGGTGTCCTTCTTGACCTCCAGCTGCGGGTGGGCGAGGTAGCTCAGCGAGCCGACGCCCCGGCCGGTGAGGTCCCCGGCGTCCGGGGTGGCGACGAAGGAGGAGAGGAAGTACGAGCCGGGCCTGACCTCGTAACGCTGCTCCGTCCGACCGTCGTTGGCGCGTATCTCGCCGCTCTCGTCGTCGGTGCCGATAACGTCGAGGGTGCTGGGCCCGGCGGCGGGCTTCCCGTCACGGTCGACGAGCTTGACCCGCAGGGTGACCGTCTCCGGCTGTACGTACAGGGAGAACGGCGTCGAGACGGTGATGCCGCCGCGCCCGGTGGCCAGGACGCGGCCGGTGACGTCGCCGTACTGGGCGCGCTCCAGGCGCGTGGCCGGATCGAGGGTCAGCGGCACCTTGACGGTGGCGCCGGCCGGGACGGTCACACGGTCCTTGCCGAGCCCGGCGATCCGGGAGCGGATGCGGGAGCCGTCGTTGCCGGTGGGCTGCTGGACGGTGAGGTCCAGGGTGAGGGGCCGGTCGGAGGTGTTCGTGTACGGCAGGTCGACGGTGGTGCGGTCGCTGCTGTGCTGCGGCCAGTTGAACGTACCGCCCTGGGCGGCGGGTGCGCCGGTGACCTTGGCGGCGATCGCTGCCTTGATGTCGAGGCGGCCGCCGCCGGTCTCCTTCACGTCGCCGGGGACGACCTTCGCGGAGGAGACCAGGGCCGCCTTGATCTGCTGGGCGGACCAGTCGGGGTGGGCCTGCTTGACGATCGCGGCGGCGCCCGCGACGTGCGGGGCGGCCATCGACGTACCGGACATGGCCTGGTACGCGTACACGCCCCGGCCGCCCGCCGCCGCGGCGGAGATGGCGACGCCCGGGGCGGCGATCTCCGGCTTGAGGTGGTGGTTGACGATCGAGGGGCCGCGGCTGGAGAACTGGGCCGTGCTGTCGTCGCGGTCGACGGCGCCGACGGTGAGGACGCCGGCGGCGCAGCCGGGCGAGGAGACGGAGTTCGCGCGCGGCCCGGAGTTCCCGGCGGCGACCACGAACAGCGTGTTCCTGCTCTTGGCCAGCGTCTCGGCCGCGAGGCTCAACGGGTCGGTGCAGTCGGTGGGTTCGGGGGTGCCGAGGCTCATGGAGACGACGTCGGCCTTCTGGTCGACGGCCCACTGCATGCCCGCGATGATCCACGACTCGGCCCCGGAGCCGCCGTCGTTGAGTACCTTGCCGTTGAGGAGCTGGGTGCCCGGGGCGACGCCCTTCTTCTTCCCGTCGCTCGCCGCACCCGAGCCGCCCACGGTGGAGCTGGTGTGGGTGCCGTGACCCTGGGCGTCGTGGGTGCCGACGGAGTCGGTGAAGTTCTCGGCGGCGGCGATACGGCCCTTGAGGTCCGGGTGCTCGGCGTCGGCGCCGGTGTCGAGGACGGCGACCTTGGTGCCCTTGCCGTCGAATCCGGCGGCCCACGCGGCCTGCGCGCCGACCTGCTTCGTCGACCGGTCGAGGGTGGCGTCGACCTTGCGGTCGAGCCACAGCTTCGCCAGGTCGGAACCGGACCGTGAGCGGGTGTTGGTGACGTCCGCCCAGAAGTCGGCGGCCTTCGCCTTGTCCGCCTTGAGGGCGACGCCGCCGACGGGCGCGAGGACCGGGCCGGGGGTGGCCGCGCGCGGGGTCGGGGGCAGGCCGCGGGCGACGTTCACGGACTTGTCATAAACGGCGATCAGCGGCAGCGACTTGGCGTGCGCGTCGTCGTAACCCTGCCGGATCAGTCCGGAGACGTTGAAGAGCTCCCGGTCGACGCGGCCCGAGGCGAGGGCGCCGGACGCGGACTCGGGGAAGACGTACAGGTCCTTGTTACGGCCGGAAGTACGGGTCTGGAGGACGGGCAGCGTGCCGTCAGGGCGGGGCAGCGCGGTGGCGGCCTCCGGCCCCGAACTCCCGTGCAGGACCTGGATCTTGTCCCCGGTCACCAGGGTGACGAGGAGGACCTTGGCCTGCTGGTCACCCGCCTTCGCACTGCCGGTGATCGGTCTCTTCCCGGCCGCCGGGGCCGTGGGCGCGGGGGCGGCCACGGACGGGGCGACCGCGGTGACGGCGAGGACTGCGGCGGTGGCCGCTCCCAGCGCCGTACGCGATATACGCATCATGCTCCCCAAGTCGGTCAAATCATGCCAAGTCGGCCCGGTCCATGGGCTGGTGACCGGTGGCGACAGGTTGGCAGAGGTGCAGGTGATGCAGGGATGATGTGGCGAGGCGGGTTTGTGCCGTGGCTCATTCCCGCCAACCGGGTGCCGCGAGTGACGTGTGCTGCGAGTGACGTGAGCCGTGCTTGATGCGCGGTGTGTGCGGAGAGGTGAGTACTGAGGTGCTGAGTGCGATAGGGCTCGACGAGGCCCAGGAGGCGACGTATCGGACGCTGGTCGCGGTCGGTGCGGCCGAAATGTCCGACCTGGCACACCGGCTGGGGTCCACGGAGCCGGAGACGGAGCGGGCCCTGCGCCGCCTGGAACGCCAGGGCCTGGCCGCACAGTCCACCTCGGGTACGGAACGGTGGGTGGCCGCACCCCCCGGCGTGGCACTGGGCGCACTGCTCACCCAGCAGCGGCACGAACTGGAGCAGGCGGAGCTGGCGGCGGTCCTTCTTGCGGAGGAGTACCGGGCGGAGGCCTCGGAGCCGTCGGTGCACGACCTGGTGGAGATCGTGACGGGGGCGAGCGCGGTGGCGCACCGGTTCGCCCAGCTGCAGCTGGGGGCGGTGGAGGAGGTGTGCGCCCTGGTCACCGGGCATCCGGTGGCCGTCACCGGTTACGACAACGCGGCGGAGGAGCGGGCGACGGCGCGCGGGGTGACGTACCGCGTGGTCCTCGAACGGGAGGTGCTGACGCTGCCGCGGGGCGTGCTGGAGCTGACGGCGGCCCTCGGCCGGGACGAGAAGGTCCGGGTGGTCGACCGCGTCCCGACCAAACTGGTCGTCGCCGACCGGTCACTGGCGATGGTCCCGCTGACCGGCCGGGACGCGGAACCGGCCGCGCTGGTGGTGCATGCGAGCGGGCTGCTGGAGTCGCTGATGGGATTGTTCGAGGCGGTGTGGCGGGAGGCACGGCCGGTCCGGCTGGGCTGGGAGGGACCGGGCACCGGCACCGCGGTGGAGCTGCCGGACCTGGGCCCTGACGGAATGGACCTGCAGATCCTGTCGCTGCTGCTGGCGGGAATGACGGACGCGAGCGTGGCGAAGCAGCTGGAGGTGGGGCTGCGGACGGTGCAGCGGAGGGTAAAGGGCCTGATGGAGGCGGCGGGGGTCACGACACGGCTGCAGCTGGGATGGCATGCGTACGAGAGGGGCTGGGTGGGGCGGTAATCACACCCCGCACAGCCAGTCCGGGCATCTTCAGCCCGGTCCAGCCACTTCAGCCCGTCCGGCGTTTGAGGACGCGCGGCGCAGCCGTGCACCGGGCGCGGCCCGCAACGCCCACACCCACCCCCGTACGCACCCCGTCAAGCATCAAATGCCTGGTGGCGTACGAACGCCAAGGCCGCCACCCCTCTCGCTCTCCCCCGCCCGGAAGCGCCACATCCGGATCCCCGAGCGCCCGCATCCGGATCAACCCGACGGCGTACGCGTCCAGCCCAGGAACGGCCGCCAAGGACCTGACGGCCTCCTCCCGGTCCGCTCCCGGATCGAGGCGTACAGTGCCGTCGGCGAGGGCGCCGGCAAGGGCCCCGGCGGCGGGGTCGCCGATGAGGACGTCGGGGACCGGGAAGAGGCGGTCGAGAGTTCCGCAGGGCTCAGCCACAGGTTCCCCGTACGCCTCGACCAGCACAGCAGCCCGCTCCCGGCCCACCCGGGCACGTACCGCCAGCTCGTCCGGATCGGCGGCGCCCGGGGAGCGCAGACCGGGGCGGGCCTCGACCAGCGGGGCGAGGAGGGGGTCGGCGCCGAGGCGCTCGTCGACCGCGTACGGGTCGGCGTCCAGGTCGAAGAGGCGGCGCAGCCGGTGCACGGCGGTGGTGAGGTCGCGGAGGTCGGAGAGGGTGAGCCGGGCCTCCAGCCAGCCGGGATGCGGGGCCTCGTCGACGGAGGCGATCGCGGTGCCGTGCGGGAGGCGGAGAGTACGCCGGTAGGTGCGCTCCCCCGCATCGCCCAGCACTTCCTCGACGCGGGGGACGGCTTCGCGGGCGAGGAGGTCGAAGACCTCGCGGGCGGCGTAGGGGCCCCGGTATGCGAGGCGGAGAGGGATGCCGGCGGCGGGGCGGCCGGGACGGGCCGAGGTGCCGGGGGCGAGCCGGGTCCCCGTTTCGGACCTCAGCTCGGTGGGGGTACGGGCGTAGATCTGGCGCACCGTGTCGTTGAACTGGCGGACGCTGGCGAAGCCGGAGGCGAAGGCGATCTCGGTGATGGGCAGGGCGGTCGTCTGGAGCAACAGCCGTGCGGTGTGGGCGCGTTGGGCCCGAGCGAGGGCCACAGGACCCGCCCCCAGTTCGGCGGTCAGCTGGCGCTGGACCTGGCGGGCGCTGTAGCCGAGCCGGCCGGCCAGTCCCGGGACGCCCTCTCGGTCCACCACCCCGTCGCCGATCAGCCGCATGGCCCGGCCGACGGCGTCGGCGCGCACGTTCCACTCGGCGGAACCCGGCACCGCGTCCGGGCGGCAGCGCCGGCAGGCCCGGAAACCGTTGCCCTGGGCCGCTGCCGCCGTCGGGTAGAAGCGGACGTTGCGGCGCTTGGGGGTGACCGCGGGGCAGCTCGGACGGCAGTAGATGCCGGTGGTCTTCACCGCAAAGAAGAAAACCCCGTCGAAACGGGCATCACGGCTGCTCACAGCCTCGTACTGGGTGTCCTCTGCGGTATCGTCCGGGGTTTCCACACTGGCGTCCTCGGGCACGGTCATGCCTCCAGTGTGCGCCTGCGGCCGGCCCCGGACTCGCGGGATTCGGACATCGAGTCCGGACGGGCGACGGCCCGCAGCAGGTGCCGCAGGGGAGGGCCGGGCGGTCCCGGTCGTACGGCCAGCGAGGTGGTGAGGGCGGGCTCGGCCAGCGGGCGCAGGGCCACCTGTGGGAACGGCGGCAGGCCCACCACGTCGTAGAAGACGGTCCAGGAGGGTGCGCTGGTACCGATCGCGGTGAGTGTCTCCTGGAAGCTGGTGAACGGCTGCCCGGGGATCGGTTCTGCCCCTGCTGCCCGGAGGGCGCCGGTGATCAGATCGTGGAACGGCGGATTGTTCTCCCGCGGCGCGAGCCGCAGCGGGAGCTCGGCCAGTTGTTCCAGGTGCTCCGGGCGCAGAATCGGCTGGGCCGCCAGTGGATGGCTGTGCGGCAGGGCGACGTACAGCGGATCGTTCCACACCGGCAGGAGCTCCAGCCCCGGCGCCGAGTGCAGGGCCCGTACGAGTGCGGCGTCCAGCCGACCTGAGCGTACGGCGGCCAGCCGGTCGGCGAGGGCCAGCCGGCGCAGCCGGACCTGGAGGTGGGGGGCGGCGGCCGACAGTTCGTTCAGCAGGCGGTAGATCCGGTCGCCGGGGCCCTGGACGCCGCCCAGCCGCAGCAGGCCGGCGTCGCCGGACAGGAGGTCGGCGGCCACCCGCCGGGTGCGGTGCGCGGCCGCGAGCACGGCATGCGCCTCGGGCAGCAGCCGCTCGCCGGCGCCGGACAGATGCACATGGCGGGTGGAGCGCTCGAACAGCACCACCCCCAGCTCCCGTTCGAGGCGGCGGACCTGCTGGCTCACGGCCGACTGAACGATGCCGATCCGCTCGGCGGCCCGGCCGAAGCCGCCCTCCTCGGCGACGGCCACGAAGTACTGCAACTGCCGCAGCTCCACAGGCCCCTCCGATTGATCGCGGTCGGTGATTTCTGCAGACGCCAACTGCTGCTGGTTCACGGCTTCTTCGGGAGTTGCAATGGAACCCGGTCGCAGAGGATTTACGAGAAGGGCCACGAAGATGGTTCGGGAAACCGACAACACCGGCACCGACAACCCCGGCACCGGCACCGGCAACACCACCAGCACCACCGGAGAAGCCCTGATCGTGCGGCCCGAGGAGGCCGAGCACGTACCGCTGCCGCACGGCGGAGGCTTCCTGTTGCTGGCCGACTCCGGCGAGACCGGCGGCGCGCTGGGCGCGAACCGCCTGACCCTCGGCGAGGGTGCCGACGGTGCCAGGCCGCACTGTCACACCCTGTCGTCAGAGCTGTTCTACGTGCTCGGCGGCACGGTGGAGTTCTTCCTGGACGACAAGATGACGGCCGTGGGGCCGGGCGGGCTGGTAGTCGTCCCGCCCGGGATGCCGCACGCCTTCGGCGCCGCTCCGGGTTCCACCGCCGACCTCCTCGCGGTGCTGACACCGGGCATCGACCGGTTCGGTTACTTCCGCGCGCTGGGGCGCGTGGCGCACGGCCTGGACTCCTTCGACAGCCTCGCGGCCGGGCAAGAACGCTACGACGTTCACTTCCTCGACGCCTCGGCCTGGCAGTCGGCCCGAACCGGGTGACGCGCCTCTACGCATGGGCAGTTGATCTGCTGTGGCGCACGGCCTGCAGGTCGCGCCCCATCGCATGGAGGAGCCGCTCCTGCTCGGACGCATCCGGCGTCGACGTCTCCGTGGCGGGTCCGTAGTAGCGCCTGCTGTCCGCGATCGGACTCTCACTCACGCCCTGATAGATCCATCCGAAATTGTGCAGGATCCAGCTCACCGTGCGCGCGTCGAGCCGTTCGTCGAGCCGTACCGCGCGGGCGAGATCCCAGGTGTGGGTGATCGCGTCCACGACGTACAGGCCGAGCAACTGCCGGCCGGGAACGGGACCGAAGGGGTAGTCGACGATCCGGTCGAGCGCGCCGGCGACGTGAAACGCCGCCCGGCACTCGGCCACCGCATCCCGGTAGGTGGTCACCAGGTCACCGTCGAGCGCCCCTTGGCCGAGGTTCGCCATGAAGTCCGCGCTGCTGCCGCCGTGCAGGAGGGAGGTGTAGATGCGGCTTCCCTGGATCATGTGATGGACCAGTTGGCGCACGTTCCATTCGGTGCACGGCGTGGGGTTCTCCCAGCTGGTGTCCGGCACCGCCCACAGCCGATCGCCGAATCCTTCAGCCGCGGTGTCGAAGTAGCTGAGCAAGGTGCTGTCCGTGTCATTCATGGTGCCGAGTCTGGCCATGGCGCGCTGCCGCTTCCGGCGGGAATCGGACCTCGACACGGATCCCGCAGGGAGTGTGGGGGACGCACATAACGACGCACGTCCCCCACACTCCTCCTACCGCACCCGGCCCCCGCGCTTGGCCGCGCCGTTGACCCGGCCCTCCGCGCTCATCTGCTTCCAGCCGCGCAGCATCTCCTGGCGCAGCCGGGCGTCGGTCTTGGCGACGATGCGCTGGTTCTCGCGCATCAGCTTGCGCCAGCTCTCCAGCCGTCGCTCGGGCAGCGAACCGTCCTCGATCGCCGCGAGTACGGCGCAGCCCGGCTCGGACCCGTGCCCGCAGTCGTGGAAGCGGCACTGCTGGGCCAACTCGGCGATTTCCGAGAAGACTTGGCCGACCCCGGCCTCGGAGTCCCACAGTCCGACGCCCCGCAGCCCGGGGGTGTCGATGAGCACTCCCCCGCCGGGCAGCGCGAGCAGGTTGCGGGTCGTGGTGGTGTGCCGGCCCTTGCCGTCGACGTCGCGGGCGGCCTGCACCTCCATCACGTCAGCCCCCAGAAGGGTGTTGGCGAGGGTCGACTTCCCTGCGCCCGACACACCGAGCAGCACACTGGTGCCGCCGGTGACGAGCGCCGCGAGCACATCGAGCCCCTCGCCGGTCTGCGAACTCACCGCCAGCACCTGAACGCCGGGCGCGGTCGTCTCGACGTCCTCGACGAGGTACGCGAGCCCGGTGGAGTCCGGCACGAGGTCGGCCTTGGTGAGGACGACGAGGGGCTGGGCCCCCGATTCCCAGGCCAGGGCCAGGAACCGCTCGATCCGGCCGAGGTCCAGCTCGACGGCGAGCGAGACCGCGATGACCGCGTGGTCGACGTTGGCTGCGAGGATCTGCCCCTCCGACCGCTGGGAGGAGGTGGAACGTACGAAAGCGGTACGACGCGGCAGCAGCGCCCGGATCAACTGGGGGTCACCGGCGGGCTCGACCGCCGCCCAGTCGCCGGTGCAGATGACACGCAGCGGGTCGTGCGGGGTGACCAGCGCGGTGTCGGCGCGGATCAGCCCGTCAGCGGTGAAGACATCTGCCTGGCCACGGTCGACCCGCACGACCCGACCGGGCAGCAGACCCTGCTCGGCGTACGGGGAGAACTCGGCTTCCCAGTCCGCGTCCCAGCCGTACGGCGAGAGCGGGTGCGCGCAGGAAGCCTGCGGAAAAGCGGAGGAAGCCTGCGGAAAAGCGGAGGAAGCCTGCGGAAAAGAAGAAAAAGACAAGGTGGGACCCTTCACAGGGATGGCCCCGGCACCGCGCGCACAGGCGCGGGAAGTTCCTGAGAGGAGAGGTCAGCCGGAGACCACGGAGGTGGAGTGGACGAGCTTGCGAGTGCGTGCAGCACTCATGACGATGACGACAGCCACCGGGCCCACCTCCTGCCTTGCTACGACTGAATCCGACAGCACAACGGCCGCCGGAGGAACGAGATGAACCATAACCGCGACCCCCGGCACCGCGCCACCGGTTTAAACCGCGTCCTGTGTGGTGAAGCGAACGGGGGTTCGCGGATCGTCGATGTCGACTGCGAGCTCGAACCCTGCGGTCGAGCTGAAGGTAGCGACGTTCCCCGAAATCCGAATCCGGTCGAATGGATTGGATTCCATGAAGAACATTCCCCAGATCAACGCACGGTCAACAGTCAGACGTGCGATGAATCCCTCCGATCCGTACGAACCCTCGCCGCCCCAGAGCAGCCCCTTCTCTCCGAGGTCCATGACGGCCAGTCCGTCGACCTCGGACACCCAGGACGGATCGCCTTCCAGCATCTCCTCCAGGTCAAAGGGGGCGAGCACCGTGAAACCACCCGGCGCGGCGGGGTCGAGGACGGCATCGTACGAGTGCCCGTCGGCGTAGTGGAGTGCGTCCGTGAGGGGAAATTCAAATCCTTCCCACAGGCGTTCAATCGTGGTCATTTCTTCTCACACTTACCGTTGCTCCGCGAGGAATTCAAGAGGGAGCAGGCTACCGGTGAGACGTCAGAGGTGCCGTGTGAGGACCTGTGCCACCGTGTCGAGTGCCGTGTGCAGTTCCAGGTGGTCGTGGGCTTCGAGGGTGGTGTCCAGGAGTGGGCTGTCGGAGGTGAGGGTGGTGAATCCGGTGGCTTCCTCGGATCCGAGGGTGGCGGTGAGGGTTTCGCCGGAGCGGAGAGTGAGGGTGACCGTCGCGGCGGTGGGCAACGGCTGGAGGAAGGCGATCTCGGCGTCGGTGCGGCGGGTCTGTGCGCCGAGCCGGCGCTGGGTGCTGCGCGACGCCCGGTAGAGGTGTGACTGGTGCAGGGCGATCTGGAGCCGGTCGGACAGTTCCTCGGCGGTCTCCTCCCGCTCGGCGTCCGGGAGTTCGTCGAGCAGCAGGGCGGCGATGGCGCGGTACGCGATGGCCAGCTGCCAGGTCACGGTGGTGAGCGGGCCGGGGTCGTGCGTGTCGTGGACCAGCGGGCCGAACGTTTCCTCGGCCTGGCGGGCCACCGTGCGCACGGCGTCGGCGGTGACGGCGTCCGGGCGGGGTGCGGGCGCCGCGTCCCGGTCCTGCCAGTCGACGCCCCGCGCCTTGAGGTCGGCGTACACGGCGTCCCGGCCGGTGCCCGCGACCGAGGCGAGCTCGGTGGGGTTGCGGACGCCGGAGCGCCAGGCGGCTTCGATGAGCTCGGCGCGGTGGGCCTCGGTGCTCTCGCTGAGAGCGGTGAGCGCGGTCAGCCGGGACGAATCCATGTCAGATGCGTTCATAGCGGTCACCGTAGGTCGGATCGGCCGCCGGGCCCGGCACCACCGCGCCGCACCGTGCCGCACCGCCCACGTGGCGGGCGTACGGCACGGCGTGGCTGGGCGCCCCCGACCTCCAAAGCCCAGGGCCCAAAGCCCAGGGCCCTGGCCCCTGGCCCCTGGCCCCTGGCCCCTGGCCCCAAGCCTCGGCGACGGGCTATTCGGCGCCCACCGCGTGCAGGAACGTACGGAACTTGGCGGCCGTCTCCGCCGTCTCCGACTCCGGCTCGGACGCGGCGACCACGCCGGCGCCCGCGTACAGCCGCAGCGTGCGCTCCCTGGCCTCGGCGCAGCGGATGGTGACGACCCACTCGCCGTCGCCGTCCGCGTTGCCCCAGCCGATCATGCCGGTAAAGAAGCCGCGGTCGAACGGCTCGGTCTCCGCTATCACTTGACGTGCCGTCAGGGTCGGGGTGCCGCAGACGGCGGGCGTCGGGTGGAGCGCCGAGGCGAGTTCGAGCGCGGAGGCGGCGCTGCCCTCGGGGAGGGTGCCGGTGACCGTGGTGGAGAGGTGCCACATGGTGGCGGTACGGATCAGGGTCGGCTTGGCGGGCACGTCGAGCGTCGTGCAGTACGGCGCGAGCGCCCCGTGCACGGCGTCGACGACGACGGCGTGCTCGTGCAGGTCCTTGGCGGACGCGAGCAGGGCGGCGGCCCTGCGGACGTCCTCGGCGAGGTCCTCGCTGCGCGGCGTGGACCCGGCGAGCGGGTTGGCGACGACCTTGTTCCCACGCCGGGAGACGAGGAGTTCAGGGCTGGCGCCGATGAGGTTGCTGCTCGGTCCCGTGGGCAGCGCGAACGTATAGCCGGACGGGTCGCGGCGGGCGAGGCGCTGGAGCATCACCGGCAGGTCGAGGGGTGCGTCGGCGGTGAGTTCGAGGGTGCGTGCGAGGACGACCTTGCTGAACTCGCCGCGCCACATGCGCTCCACGACGGCGGCGACCCCGGCCCCGTACACCTCGGGCGAGGGCACCGGGTGCACGTCCCACTCGGTCGCGGCGGGCAGGTCGGCCGGCAGCGCGATCAGCGGGTCGTTGGCGAGCGGCGGCCCGCCCTGGACGAACTCGGGTACGGCGAGGGCCGCGGGCGCGCTCTGGTCGAACGGTACGGCGCCGATGACGACGGGGTTGCTCTGTCCGTCGCGCCGGGCGGCGGCGAGGGTCTCGGTGACGCGCTGCGCCAACGGGCTCTCCCCGTGCGGGACTTCACGTGCCGGGCCGTCGGCCAGCAGGGTGCGGGTGGGCGTCGCGAGGAAGCGGGCGCCTTCGGTGTAGGCGTCCAGCAGGCCGGTGGCCGCGCCCACGGCGGGGTGCGCCGCCTCGGCGGAGCGACTGCCGCGCGGGGTGGGGACGGCGGGGGCGGCGGTGGCGACTACGGATGCCGTCGACACGGTGTCCACGGGGTCTCCAATGCTCGTGAGGATGTGGGGCGGCGAGAGAGGTGAGCGGGGCCGGGCGGGACGGTCAGCGGAGGGTGGCGCCGCCGTCGACGTAGATGTCCTGCATGGTGATGTGGCGTGCGCGGTCGGACGCGAGGAAGAGGACGGCGTCCGCGATGTCCTCGGGCCGGGCGATGCGGCCGAGCGGTATGCCGGTCTTGTAGGACGCCAAGTCGCCCTCGATCACGCCCCGTTCGGCATCCGGGTTGCCCTCCCACATGCTGCGCTGCATGGGGGTGTCGGTGGATCCGGGGGCGACGACGTTGCAGCGGACGCCGCTGCGGGCGACCTCCAGGCCGAGGCACTTGGTGAACATGGCGGCGGCTGCCTTGGAGGCGGCGTACGCGGCCATGCCGGTGCGCGGTATCCCGGCCGCGTTGGAGGCGACGGTGACGATGCAGCCCTTGCGGCGCTCGGTCATCCGGGCGGCGGCAGCGCGGGAGGTGTGGAAGACGCCGGTGGAGTTGACGGCGAAGGTGTCGGCCCAGTCCTGGTCGGTGAGCTCGGTGGCCGGGGCGGTACGCAGGATTCCGGCGACGTTCACCAGCAGGTCCAGCGGGCCGAGTTCGGACTCGACGCGGGCGATCGTCTCGTTCACGGCGGAGCCGTCGGTGACGTCGAGGGGGTACGCGACGGCCCTGCCCGCACCCTCCTGCTCGCCGGGGGTTCCGGTGAGGTCCTTGGCGAGAACCTCGATGCCTTCGGACATCCGGTCGGTGGCGGCGACGGTCGCGCCCCGGGCCACCAGTGCGCGTACGACCGCCTCGCCGATGCCCTGGCCCGCACCGGTGACGAGTGCGACACGGCCGGCGAATTCACCTGCCGTACGGGGCGTTTCGGACGGTGTACGCGACGGTATGTGCTCAGGCATGCAGGACCCTCCCTCGACTTCTTAGGTGAGCCTAACCTAACGCATATCGGAGATCGAGAGGGCCCCGCCCTCCTTGCCATTCCGGAACTGCCGAGGTCTTGCCGTTCCGGTCTTGCCGTTCCGGCAACAAGCTTTGCTGCCGAAGCGGCCCCGTGCGGATGCTGTCCCCATGACAGAGACAACCGGCAAGACAGAGACCACCGCCACGGCAGAGACAACCGGCACACCCGGCCACGCCCACACCGCCACCACCGACGCGGAGTTCTGGGACAACCGCTACTCCGAGAGCGACCGCATCTGGAGCGGCAATCCCAACCCCGTGCTGGTCCGCGAGGTCACGGACCTCGCCCCCGGCCGGGCGCTCGACCTCGGCTGCGGCGAGGGCGCCGACACCGTCTGGCTGGCCCGGCAGGGCTGGCAGGTCACCGCCACGGACATCTCCCGGGTGGCACTCGGCCGGGCGGCGGAGCACGCCGCCGAGGCAGGGGTCGCCGAGCGCACCGACTTCCAGTGGCACCGGCTCGGGGATTCGTTCCCGGCAGGCACCTTCGACCTGGTCTCGGCCCAGTTCCTGCATTCCGAGGCCGATCTGCCGCGCAGGGAGATCCTGCGGACGGCTGCCGCCGCGGTCGCCCCGGGCGGAACGCTGCTGATCGTCGGGCACGCCGGATGGGCATCCTGGCAGCAGGAGAACCCGCCGCTCGCAGACGTTCACTTCGACACCCCGGACGAGCTCGTGACCGCCCTCGAACTGGGCGACGGAGGGTGGGAGTTGCTGATCACCGCCGAGCAGGAGCGGATCCAGAACGCCCCGGACGGCACCCCCGGAACCCGCACCGACAACACGGTGATGGCGCGCCGCCTGCCGTAACGACCGCGGGCAGGGCCGTAAGCACCCCGGCCCCACTACCCTTCCCGTCGGCAGACGTCAACCTTGAGCCGGTACGGCGCGCCTCCGGCGGCGTACATGAGCAAAGCTGGCTCCATGGAACTGCTGCCGCACGGCTACACCAACCACACCACCCATCACGCCGGCGTCGTCACCAAGACGTACCGGGGCCGGGATGCTCAGCGCAGAATGGAGCGGGAGGCCGCCGCTCTGGGCGGACTTGGGACATGGGGGACGCTTCTGCCCGTGCCCCAGCTGATCGGCTGCACGGGCGAGAGTCTGAGCATGACCTTCCTGTCGGGCCTGCACGGCCAGGACATGATCGACGCGGGGTGGGCGGAGGAGGTACTGACCGCCTGCGGCGGGGCGCTGCGGGCGGTGCACTCGGTGGACGTCACCGACGTGTTCCCCCGGGCCAGGAAAGGTTCGGTGATCGTGCACGGGGACTTCGGACCGAACAACTTGCTGCTCACCGACGACGCCTCCCGGGTCACCGCACTGCTCGACTGGGAATGGTCGCACGCGGGCGACCCCGTGGAGGACCTGGCGTGGTGCGAGTGGATCGTCCGTACGCACCACCCCGAGCATCTCCCCGCGCTCGACGGGTTCTTCGACGCGTACGGGTACCGGCCCGACTGGCAGGCGCGGCACCAGGCAATGATCGACCGGTGCCGCGAGCTCGTCGACTTCCAGCCCACCCGGGTGGGGCTGCTGATCGCTACGGAGGGCTGGACGGAGTGAGATCCGTCGAGGCGGAAGGGAAAAGGAAAAGAAGGAGCAGCCCGTCAACCACCTTGCGCGGCAAGCACCTTGGCCTCGATCTCGGGATCGAGCCCCACCACCGGACGGTCACTGCGCTGCGGGGCGACCCCGCCCAGCGTGTTCAGCCACGCCCAGGTGTCCGCCACCGTGTCCGCCACCGGACGGCAACTCAGGCCCGTCGCAAGGGCTTTGGAGACGTCGACACGGTGGACCATGTCGTGGACCTCGCCCGGCGGGACCCACACCGGAAGGTGCAGCCAGGGCTCGACGCCATGGGACAGGATCAACTCGGGCTCCACCCACCGAAGTTCGGCGGTCGTCGACCCGATCGTACGTACGCAGGACTCCAGCAGCTCCCCCATGGTGGTGTGCCCCTGGGGGGACACCAGGTGGTACGGACCGGCCAGGCCCGCCTCCACCGCGTCGAGCATCCACACCGCCATGTCGCGTGCGTCGATGTACTGGAGGGGCAGGTCGTACGGTCCAGGGGCCAGGACCGGGCCGCCGCGGGCGACGCGGTTCAGCCACCAGGGGAGGCGGCCGATGTTCTCGCCGGGGCCGAGGATCAGGCCCGCCCTGACCAGTACCGTACGGTCCGCTCCGAAGGCCGCCTCGGCGGCCAGCTCACCGGCGCGCTTGACGTGTGCGTAACCCTCGTCGCCCGGCTCGACCAGGGGGCCGTCCTCCGCCTGGTCGGGCGGGGAGACGGCGTACACCGACCGGGAGGACACATACACGTACCGTCCGGCGTGATCGGCCAGCAGGTCGGCCGCCTGCCGCACGGCGCGGGGGTGGCCGGACCAGGTGTCGAGCACCGCGTCCCAGGCCGCTCCGTCCCGTACGGCTTCGGTGAGCGCGGACAGGTCGTCGAGGCGGTCGCCGTGCAGGGCGGTGACGCCGGGCGGCGGGGCGTGGTTGCCGCGATGAAAGACGGTCACGTCCCAGCCGCGGGCGAGGGCTTCCTCCGTGGCCGCTCGCCCAACGAACTCGGTACCGCCGAGTATCAGTAGCTTCATGGCCCCGATCATGCCCGAGCCCCCCACCCCAAGTCCCCGGCCGCTGCTGCGCCCTGGGCGGAAAACGCCCCGTCCGACAGGACCCGCGGCCGCCCAGGAAGTCCGCCAACAGGCCCCACCGCACAAGAGGTCCGTTTTCTTCAAGATCCTGGCGGGACGGCCGGGCTACGTTTCCCCCATGACTCCTCGACCGACTCCTCGACCGGCTCCTCGACTCGACGCCCTCAGCATTGTCACCGCCGACATGACCGCCTCCCTCGACTTCTACCGCCGTCTCGGCGTCCCCGTGCCCGAAGGCGCCGACGCCCAGCCGCACGTCGAAGCCGTCCTGCCCGGCGGGCTGCGCCTCCTCTGGGACACGGAGGACGTGATGCGCTCCTTCGACCCGGACTGGAAGAAGCCGCAGGGCGGCGACCGGCTCGGCCTCGCGTTCCTCTGCGACGGCGCCGCCGGGGTGGACGCCACGTACGACGAACTGGTCTCCGCCGGATACACCGGACACCTCAAGCCGTGGAACGCGGCGTGGGGCCAGCGCTATGCCGTCGTGCTCGACCCGGACGGCTGCGGAGTGTCCCTCTTCGCCGCCAGCGACGCGTAGGCGGTCAGCGTCATCCCGGCCAGCTCCCTCGTCTCGCGGGCCAGGTGTGCCTGGTCCGCACAGCCGGACGCGTGCGCCGCCGCCGCGTACGGGATTCCGTCCCGTACGAGCGCCAGGGCGCGCTGCAGGCGCAGCACCCGGGCCAGCGTCTTGGGCCCGTACCCGAAGGCGTCGAGGGAGCGCCGGCGCAACTGCCGCTGACCGAGCCCGACGGCCTCCGCGGTCCCCGCGACCGTGCGCCCCGCACCGAGCCCGGCAGCGACCGCGCGCATCAGCGGGTCGGGCGGCCCGGTGTCGGCGGCCCGGCGCAGCGCCAGCTCCTCCAGGGCGAGGGCCTGGTCGGGAGCCTCCGTGATCCGCTCCTCCCATTCCCGTACGCCCGACCACACATCAGCCAGCGGCACCCGCAGGTCCCGCAGCTCGTGCGCCGGTACGCCGAGGAACACGGCCCCCGTCCCGGGCGCGAACCGCACCCCCGCGAACCGACTGCCGGGACCGCACGAGGCGTCGTGGGCACGGGTGTCGGGACCCGCGACGATCAGCCGCCCGTCGATCCACAGCAGGTCCATGCAGCCGTCGGGCAGGACCGGGTAGGGCGGCGCCGGATCCGGTTGCACGGAATCCGCGGGGGCAGAAGCGGAATCCGGAGCCGGAACCGAAGCCGGAACCGAGGTCCGAACCGAAGCCGAAGCCGGAGCCGGAGCCTGAGCCGGAACCTGAGACGCATCCCGCCGCCAGACGACCGCGCCGTCCAGCCGGGAGGGCCGTTCCTGGTACCTGCCGGGCATGCTGCCAGGCTAGCCCTTCTGCTTTTCCTCCCCCGCCCCCGTCTCCTTCTCCCGCCCCGCGTGCAGCCGCGACTTCACGTCGTCCGGCGGCAGGAACCGCGACCACCGCTCCGGGAACTCCGACGGCATGTCCGGGTTGGTGCCCGTCCACTCCCCCTCGCCGTCGTCCTCCTCGTCGACGTCCCAGGTCGCGCTCCGGTCCAGTTCCGCCGCCCTCGCGCGCGCTACCACCGCTGCCGCCTGCTCGGTCCGCAGCCGGTCGTTGTCGGCGCGGGCGGCGGCCGTCGCGACGGACGGCCAGACGCGGTCGATGGCGGCGTTCACGGCGGCGCCCACCAGTACCGCGAAGGCCGAGACGCCGATCCACAGGAGCACGGCGATGGGGGCGGCCAGGGACCCGTAGATCGTGCCGCCCTCGACGGTGTTCGTGACGTAGATGCGGAGCAGGAAGCTGCCGAGCACCCACATGCCCAGGGCGATCAGCGCGCCCGGTACGTCCTCCACCCACGGGGAGCGCACCGGCACGGACACGTGGTAGAGCGTCGTCAGGAAGACCACCGACAGCACTATCACCACCGGCCAGTACAGGACGCTGATGACTTCCGTGCCGAACGGCACCAGCGCCACCATCCGGTCGGGGCCGACCACCATCAGCGGCAGCACGACCGCGCCGATGAGCAGGGCCACCACGTACAGCAGGAAGGCCAGCAGCCGGGTCTTGACGATGCCGCGGTGGCCGTCGAGTCCGTACATCACGGTGATGGTGTCGATGAAGACGTTGACCGCGCGCGAGCCGGACCACAGCGCGATGGCGAAGCCGATGGAGATGACGTCGGGGCGGCCCTCCCGCGTGACGTCCTCCAGGAGCGGCTTGGCGAACTCGTTGACGCCCCGGCCGGAGAGGACCGCCTGCGAGGCGTTGAGGATGTTCTCCTCGATGGACTTGACCGTCTCGGTCGCCGTCCAGTCGTCGATGTAGCCGAGCAGGCCGATCAGGCCGAGGAGGAGGGGCGGCAGGGACAGCAGGGTGAAGAACGCGGCCTCCGCGGCGAGACCGAGGATGCGGTACTCGACGCACGAGTTGACGGTGTCCTTGAGCAGCAGCCAGACCAGCTTGCGCTTGGATACGTGGCGGTAGAGGACCCGGGCCCGGTGGAGCCGATTTTCCCGCGGTTTCTCCTTGCGGTGTTTCCGCGGCCGTCCGGGTGTTTCTTTTGCTGCCTGCACCTCCTTACCGTATCGGCATGGCAGCCACCACCCACACAGTGACCAACCAGGCCCCGCCCCTGGTGGAGTACGACGTGTTCGGCGCGGACAAGGCCCTCACCGAGGCCGTGACCCGGCACACCGACCCCGCCCTCCTGGCGGGCGTAGAGGAGGAACTGACGGTGCTCGGACGGGCCGCCGGGTCCGCCCAGGTGCAGGAGTGGGGTGTGCAGGCGAACGAGAATCCGCCGAAGCTGCGCACCCACGACCGGTACGGGAACCGGATCGACGAGGTCGAGTTCCATCCGTCCTGGCACCGGCTGCTCGGCCGCGCCGTCTCGTCCGGGCTGACGAACGCCTGGGGCCGGCCGGCCGGGCACGTCCGCCGGGCCGCCGGGTTCCTGGTGTGGACGCAGGCGGAGGGCGGCCACGGCTGCCCGGTGTCGATGACGCACGCGGCCGTCCCGGCCCTGCGCGCCGATCCGTCGCTCGCCGCCGTCTGGGAGCCGCGGCTCACTTCGCCGGTGTACGGGCAGGAGCTGCTGCCCGCGGCGCAGAAGCCCGGCGCGCTGTTCGGCATGGGCATGACGGAGAAGCAGGGCGGCAGCGACGTACGGGCCAATACGACCGAGGCCGTTCCGATCAACGGCGCCACGAGTGGTGAGTACTCACTCACCGGGCACAAGTGGTTCTGCTCGGCTCCGATGTGCGACGGCTTCCTGGTCCTCGCCCAGGCGCCGGGCGGGCTGAGCTGCTTCCTCGTACCACGGGTACTTGAGGACGGGACCCGCAACACCTTCCGCATCCAGCGCCTCAAGGACAAGCTCGGCAACCGGTCGAACGCCTCCAGCGAGGTCGAGTTCGAGGGGACCTGGGGCCGGCTGGTCGGCGAGGAGGGGCGCGGGGTGCGCACCATCATCGGGATGGTGGCGGCGACCCGGCTGGACTGCGTGATCGGTTCGGCGGCGCTGATGCGGCAGGCGGTCGCGCAGGCCACGCACCATGCCGCGCACCGGAAGGCGTTCGGCGGCGAGCTGATCGACAAGCCGCTGATGCGCAACGTGCTGGCGGACCTGGCACTGGAGTCGGAGGCCGCGACCACCCTCGCGCTGCGCCTGGCGGCCGCGTACGACAGCGACACCGAGCAGGACCGGGCACTGCTGCGCCTCGCGGTCCCGGCGGCCAAGTACTGGGTGACGAAGCGGTGCACACCGGTCGCGGCGGAGGCCCTGGAGTGCCTGGGTGGCAACGGTTACGTCGAGGAGTCCGGCATGCCGCGGCTGCTGCGCGAGTCCCCGCTCAACTCGATCTGGGAGGGCTCGGGCAACGTCCAGGCCCTGGACGTGCTGCGGGCGCTCCAGCGCGAGCCGATGGCACTGAACGCCTACCTCACCGAGGTCGGCCTGGCCCGCGGCGCCGACCACCGCCTGGACGGTGCGATCAAGGGCCTGCTGACGGACCTGGCCGACCTGGACGGCATCGAGGGCCGGGCCCGGCGGCTGGTCGAGCGGATGGCCCTGATCCTGCAGGGCTCCCTGCTGGTGCGGTGGGCGCCGCCGGAGGTGTCGGACGCGTTCTGCGCCTCGCGGCTCGGCGGGGACTGGGGGTCGGCATTCGGCACGCTGCCGAGCAGTCTGGACCTGGGGGCGGTGGTGGAGCGAGCGCGGGCCGAGGTCTAGCCCACGCTTCAGAACCGGGGGCCGTGCGGAGGACTGGCCCCCGCTTCTTCCCCCTGCCGGTCGCGTGATTCCCTGACCGGCATGAGCACCATCAACGTGACGACCTGGTCCCTCGAACAGACCTCCCCCGACGATCTCGTACCCGTCGCTCCCCCCGCGGGCGACCGGCTGCGGATCGTACGGGCCGAGGTCCCTTCGCCGGAGTTCAGCCGCTTCCTCTACACCTCGGTCGGCGGCGACATCCGCTGGACGGACCGGCTGCCCTGGTCGTACGAGCAGTGGCAGCAGGCGGTGGACCGGCCCGGCGTCGAGACGTGGGTGGCGTACGAGAACGGCACTC
This sequence comes from Streptomyces sp. NPDC048442, assembly GCF_040651475.1. Lineage (NCBI taxonomy): Bacteria > Bacillati > Actinomycetota > Actinomycetes > Kitasatosporales > Streptomycetaceae > Streptomyces > Streptomyces sp. NPDC048442. Next base: position 305,693 of record NZ_JBEZKB010000003.1, on the reverse strand, counting down.
CGGCCGGGTACGTCGAACTGGACGCACAGGACGAGGGTGCCGTAGAGATCGTCTACTTCGGACTGATCCCCGCCTTCCGCGGCCGGCGCATCGGCGGTCACCTCCTCTCGTACGGGATCCAGCGCGCCTGGGACCTGGCGGAGCGGCACCCCGGCCGGGGCGTCACGAAGCGGGTGTGGCTGCACACCTGCTCCAAGGACGGGCCGCACGCGATGGCCAACTACGAGCGGCGCGGGTTCCGGCTCTTCGACACCAAGGTGGAGGAGGAGCCGGAGGTCGCCAATCCGGGCCCGTGGCCGGGGGCACACCCCGCCTGAACCCGTCGGAACCGACGGACCACAGCGTGACCCAGACCACATCGTCCCATCATTCGGGACGATGTGGTCCACATAATGGATAGTGGTGGACTGGCCCGAGACCCTCGTGCCACGCTTCCGTCATGTCTACAGCTGGAGTTGCCTTGATCAGTCGGCGTCACGTCGACCTCGGCCGCATGTCCAGCGCCATCTGTCCGGCCTGCTGACGGCCCCCGACGGCCCAGCACTGCCGCACATCTGATCTTTCTCCGCTTCGTACTGCCCGACCCGCATGTCTGCACGCCCCCGCGCCCCTTTTACGCGAGTGTGCAGGTCAGAGCCGTCTGCCCGCAGTTCTCCGCAGTCCCGAAGGACGTACCGCCATGTCTGCCACCCCAGAGAAGCCCGCCGCGGGTGCTGCCGTCACTGCCCGCCGCAAGGCCGGACGCCACCGCGGCGAAGGCCAGTGGGCCGTAGGGCACCACACCCCCCTCAACGGCAACGAGCAGTTCAAGAAGGACGACGACGGTCTCAATGTGCGGACACGCATTGAGACGATCTACTCCAAGCGCGGTTTCGACTCGATCGACCCCAACGACCTGCGCGGGCGCATGCGTTGGTGGGGTCTGTACACCCAGCGCAAGCCCGGGATCGACGGCGGCAAGACCGCGATCCTGGAGCCGGAGGAGCTGGACGACGAGTACTTCATGCTGCGGGTGCGGATCGACGGCGGGCGGCTGACCACCGAGCAGCTGAGGGTCATCGGCGAGATCTCGCAGGAGTTCGCGCGGGGCACCGCCGACCTCACCGACCGGCAGAACGTCCAGTACCACTGGATCCGCATCGAGGACGTCCCGGAGATCTGGCGCCGTCTTGAGGCCGTCGGCCTCTCGACGACCGAGGCGTGCGGCGACACCCCGCGCGTCATCCTCGGCTCGCCGGTCGCCGGGATCGCGGTCGACGAGATTATCGACGGCACGCCCGCCATCGAGGAGATCTACCGCCGCTTCATCGGCAACCCGGACTTCTCCAACCTGCCCCGCAAGTTCAAGTCGGCGGTCTCCGGGTCCCCGCAGCTGGACGTGGCGCACGAGATCAACGACATCGCGTTCGTCGGCGTGGAGCACCCCGAGCACGGCCCCGGCTTCGACCTGTGGGTCGGCGGCGGGCTCTCCACCAACCCCAAGCTGGGTGTGCGGCTGGGCACTTGGGTCTCCCTGGAGGACGTCCCTGACGTGTACGGCGGCGTCATCGGCATCTTCCGCGACTACGGCTACCGGCGGCTGCGCAACCGCGCCCGGCTGAAGTTCCTGGTCGCGGACTGGGGCCCGGAAAAGTTCCGGCAGGTGCTTGAGGACGAGTACCTCAAGCGCAAGCTGACCGACGGTCCTGCGCCGGAGCAGCCGAAGGGCGTCTGGCGCGACCACCTCGGTGTGCACAAGCAGCAGGACGGCCGCTTCTACGTCGGCTTCGCGCCGCGCGTCGGCCGCGTCGACGGCTCCACGCTGACGAAGATCGCCGAGCTGGCCGGTGCACACGGCTCGGGCCGGCTGCGTACCACCGCCGAGCAGAAGATGATCGTGCTCGACGTGACCGAGGACCAGGTCGAGTCGCTGGTGTCCGGCCTTGAGTCGCTGGACCTGCGGGTCACACCCTCTCCGTTCCGGCGGGGCACGATGGCCTGCACCGGCATCGAGTTCTGCAAGCTGGCGATCGTCGAGACGAAGGCGCGCGGCGCCTCGCTGATCGACGAACTGGAGCGCCGCATCCCGGAGTTCGACGAGCCGATCACCATCAACCTGAACGGCTGCCCGAACGCCTGCGCCCGTATCCAGGTCGCCGACATCGGCCTCAAGGGCCAGTTGGTCCTCGATGCCGAAGGCAACCAGGTGGAGGGCTTCCAGGTGCACCTGGGCGGCGCGCTCGGCCTGGAGGCCGGCTTCGGCCGCAAGGTCCGCGGCCTGAAGGTCACCTCGGCTGAGCTGCCCGACTACGTGGAACGCGTACTGACCCGCTTCCAGGACCAGCGCGAGGACGGCGAGCGCTTCGCGACCTGGGCGGCGCGCGCGGCGGACGGAGACCTGTCGTGAGCGAGCGCGCTGCCCCGTTCCACTGCCCGTACTGCGGCGACGAGGACCTGCGGCCCAACGAGACCGGACACGGCGCGTGGGAGTGCGCGGCCTGCAACCGGGCGTTCCAGCTGAAGTTCCTCGGCCTGCTGTCCCGGGGCGTGGCGAGGACCGAATCGACTGAAGGAGAAGGGATATGACAGCCATTCAGGAAGATCTGCGGGCACTGGCCGAGCAGGCCGGGTGCGACCTCGAAGACGCGTCCCCGCTCGACATCCTGAAGTGGGCGACCACCACCTTCGGCAGCCGGTTCTGCGTCACCTCCTCCATGGAGGACGCGGTCGTCGCCCACCTCGCCTCCCGCGCCTTCCCCGGTGTCGACGTCGTGTTCCTCGACACCGGCTACCACTTCCCCGAGACCATCGGCACCCGGGACGCGGTCGACGCCGTGATGGACGTCAACGTCATCACGCTCACCCCGCGGCAGACCGTCGCCGAGCAGGACGCCGAGCACGGGCCGAAACTGCACGACCGCGACCCCGACCTGTGCTGCGCCCTGCGCAAGGTCAAGCCCCTTGAGGACGGCCTGAGTTCGTACGACGCGTGGGCCACCGGACTGCGCCGCGACGAGTCCCCGACGCGGGCGAACACCCCGGTCGTCGGCTGGGACGAGAAGCGCCGCAAGGTCAAGGTGTCGCCGATCGCCCGCTGGACGCAGGACGACGTCGAGGCGTACGTCGCCGAGAACGGCGTCCTCACCAACCCCCTCCTCATGGACGGTTACGCGTCCGTGGGCTGCGCCCCTTGCACGCGCAGGGTCGTGGAGGGCGAGGACGCACGCGCCGGACGCTGGGCCGGACGCAACAAGACCGAATGCGGGCTGCACGGATGACGAATCGTCAGAGAGACCTGGAGGAATCAGTGACGGGCGCCACCGTCTGGCTCACCGGCCTGCCCAGTGCGGGCAAGACCACCCTCGCGTACGCACTTGCCGAGCGGCTGCGCGGCGACGGCCGCCGTGTGGAGGTCCTGGACGGCGACGAGATCCGCGAGTTCCTCTCGGCCGGGCTCGGCTTCAGCCGCGAGGACCGGCACACCAACGTCCAGCGAATCGGTTACGTCGCCGAACTCCTGGCCCGTAACGGCGTGTTGGCTCTCGCTCCCGTCATCGCCCCGTACGCCGAAAGCCGCGAGGCGGTCCGCAAGCGGCACCAGTCCGAGGGCACCCCGTATCTGGAGGTGCATGTGGCGACGCCGGTCGAGGTGTGCTCCGTACGCGATGTGAAGGGCCTGTACGCGAAGCAGGCGGCCGGGGAAATCTCCGGGCTGACCGGGGTCGACGACCCCTACGAGGCCCCCACCGACCCGGACCTGCGCATCGAGTCGCACACCCAGTCCGTCCAGGAATCCGCAGCAGCCCTGCACACGCTGCTCACCGAGAGGGGTCTGGCATGACGACCGCCACCACCACCGGCGAGGGCGTCGACAGCCCCTTCGCCCTCAGCCACCTCGACTCCCTGGAGTCCGAGGCCGTCCACATCTTCCGCGAGGTCGCGGGCGAGTTCGAACGGCCGGTGATCCTCTTCTCCGGCGGCAAGGACTCCATCGTCATGCTCCACCTGGCCCTCAAAGCCTTCGCCCCCGCACCCATTCCCTTCTCGCTGCTGCACGTGGACACCGGACACAACTTCCCCGAAGTCCTGGAATACCGCGACCAGGCCGTCACACGCCACGGACTGCGACTGCACATCGCCTCCGTACAGGACTACATCGACCGCGGAGTCCTGCGCGAGCGCCCCGACGGGACCCGCAACCCGCTCCAGACCCTCCCCCTGACAGAGAAGATCCAGGCGGAGCGCTTCGACGCCGTCTTCGGCGGCGGACGCCGCGACGAAGAGAAAGCCCGGGCGAAGGAGCGGGTCTTCTCCCTGCGGGACGAGTTCTCCCAGTGGGACCCCCGCCGCCAGCGCCCCGAGCTGTGGCAGCTCTACAACGGCCGCCACGCCCCCGGCGAGCACGTCCGGGTCTTCCCGCTCTCCAACTGGACCGAACTCGACGTCTGGCAGTACATCGCCCGCGAAAAGATCGAACTCCCCCAGATCTACTACGCCCACCAACGCGAAGTCTTCGCCCGCAACGGCATGTGGCTCACCGCCGGCGAATGGGGCGGCCCCAAGGAATCCGAGACGACCCAGACCCGGCTGATCCGCTACCGCACCGTCGGCGACATGTCCTGCACCGGCGCCGTCGACTCCGACGCGGTGACGCTGGAGCAGGTCATCACCGAGATCGCCGCGTCCCGGCTCACCGAACGGGGCGCCACCAGGGCCGACGACAAGATGTCCGAGGCCGCGATGGAAGACCGCAAGCGCGAGGGGTACTTCTAACCATGACCACCGTGAACACCGCTGCCACCGCAGTGGAGCAGTTGAGCACCACCACCCTCCTTCGCTTCGCGACCGCCGGGTCCGTCGACGACGGCAAGTCCACCCTGGTCGGACGGCTCCTGCACGACTCCAAGTCCGTACTGACCGACCAGCTGGAAGCCGTCGAACACGCCTCCCGCAACCGTGGCCAGGAAACCCCCGACCTCGCACTGCTCACCGACGGCCTGCGCGCCGAACGCGAACAGGGCATCACCATCGACGTCGCCTACCGCTACTTCGCCACCCCCCGGCGCCGGTTCATCCTCGCCGACACCCCCGGACACGTGCAGTACACCCGCAACATGGTCACCGGCGCCTCCACCGCCGAACTCGCCGTCGTCCTCGTCGACGCCCGCAACGGAGTCGTCGAACAGACCCGCCGACACGCCGCCGTCGCCGCACTCCTCCGCGTCCCCCACGTCGTCCTCGCCGTGAACAAAATGGACCTCGTCGACTACGCCGAACCCGTCTTCGCGGAAATCGCGAAGGAATTCACCGCGTACGCAAGCGAGTTGGGCGTCCCGGAGATCACCGCGATCCCGATCTCGGCGCTCGCCGGGGACAACGTCGTCGAGCCGTCCGCGCACATGGACTGGTACGGCGGACCGACCGTCCTTGAGCACCTGGAGACGGTCCCGGTCGCCCACGACCTGACCGCCTGCCACGCCCGTTTCCCCGTCCAGTACGTGATCCGCCCGCAGTCCGCCGAACACCCCGACTACCGTGGCTACGCCGGGCAGATCGCGGCCGGTGCGTTCCGGGTGGGCGAGCGGGTGACCGTGCTGCCTTCGGGGCGTACCAGCACCATCGAGGGGATCGACGCGCTCGGCCAGGCCGTCGACATCGCGTGGGCGCCGCAGTCGGTGACGCTGCGCCTCTCCGACGACATCGACGTCTCGCGAGGCGATCTGATCGCCCCGGTCGGGGACGCCCCGGCGCCGACGCAGGACGTCGAGGCCACGGTGTGCCACGTCGCCGACCAGCCGCTCTCCGTCGGCCAGCGGGTACTGCTCAAGCACACCACCCGTACGGTCAAGGCGATCGTCAAGGACATCCCGTCCCGGCTCACCCTGGACGACCTCTCCCAACACCCCGCCCCCGGACAGCTCGTCGCCAACGACATCGGCCGGGTCGTCGTACGGACCGCGGAGCCGCTCGCGCTGGACGCGTACGCGGACTCCCGGCGCACGGGCTCGTTCCTCCTGATCGACCCGGCGGACGGGACGACGCTCGCCGCGGGGATGGCGGGCGAGTCCTTCGCGACGAATGCGATCACCAACTCCGTTCCGGACGAAGAGGGTTGGGACTTCTGATGGCGACGCTCCAGATGACGACACTTCAGGTGACGACGCTTCAGATGACGATGGTCGACGTGTACGCGTCCTTCGCGAAGGAGGGCGGCCGGATCGGCAGCGGGACCCTCGGCAGCGGACAGGGCGGGGTCGGGCGATGTGTGCGATGACGTACGTCCCCAGCGCCCGTACATCCTTCCGCGTTCACAGACGAAGACCCGAGGACTGCCTGCCATGTCTGTCCCCCGCACCACCCTGCGCCGTTCCCTGGCCGCTGCCGCCGCACTGCCCCTGCTGATCGCGGTGCTCGGCGCCTGCGGCTACGGCTCCCAGGCCAAGACCGAGGACAAGACCGTCCCCGTCGCCAAGGGCGAGAAGGTCGGCGGTCTCGACGAGGTGAAGATCGGCTACTTCGCCAACGTCACGCACGCCACCGCACTGGCGGGCCTCCAAGAGGGCCTGTTCCAGAAGGAGTTGGGCGGCACGAGGATCAAGTCGCAGGTCTTCAACGCGGGCCCCTCCGAGATCGAGGCGCTCAACGCCAAGGCCATCGACATCGGCTGGATCGGCCCCTCCCCCTCCATCAACGGCTACACCAAGTCAAAGGGCCAGAACCTGCGCATCGTCGGCGGTTCGGCCTCCGGCGGAGTCTCTCTCGTCGTCAAGGCCGACAAGATCAAGTCGCTGGACGACCTCAAGGGCAAGCGCATCGCAACCCCACAGCTCGGCAACACCCAGGACGTCGCACTCCTCAACTACCTGTCCGAGAAGGGCCACAAAGTCGACGCCGCCACCGGAAAGGGCGATGTGACGGTGGTCCGGCAGGACAACAAGGAGATCCCGAACTCCTTCAAGTCCGGTGCGATCGACGGCGCTTGGGTGCCGGAGCCGACGGCCGCCCGGCTGGTCGAGGCGGGCGGGAAGGTGCTGCTCGACGAGAAGAAGCTGTGGAAGGACGACAAGTTCGTCATCACGAACATCATCGTCCGGCAGGACTTCCTGAAGGAGCACCCGGACGTCGTCGAGGCGGTGCTGCGCGGCTCGTTCAAGACCAACGCATGGATCACGGCCAACCCCGACAAGGCCAAGGCGAGCATCAACGCGAAGCTGAAGACGGACTCCGGCAAGGAACTGCCCGCGAAGGTCCTGGACCAGGCGTTCAAGAACGTCGACGTCCTCGACGACCCGCTGGCCTCGACCCTGCGCGACGAGGCGCAGCACGCGGTGAAGGCCGGTCTGCTGAAGGACCCGCTGCTGGAGGGCATCTACGACCTGCGCCCGCTGAACAAGGTCCTCAAGGCGGAGGGCAAGCCTGCCGTCGACGACGCCGGCCTCGGCGTCAAGTAGCCCCGTACGTCAGGTAGTTCAGCCCTCAGCCAAGCCCCCCAGCTCAGTCCCCAGGAGGTGAGACCCATGGCCACCGCACTCGTGAACCAGGAATCGGCCGCCGCGCCGGTCGCGGATCAGGCGTCGACGTACGCCGCGCGCATCGACCATGTCTCGAAGTCGTTCGGCCGGCCCGGCTCGGGCCGGCAGCTCGTACTGGACGACATCAGCATCGATGTCGCACCGGGCGAGTTCGTGACCCTCCTGGGGGCGTCGGGCTGCGGCAAGTCGACGCTGCTCAATCTGGTCGCCGGGCTCGACAGGCCGACGGCCGGGAGCATCGACGTGCCGGGCGGGCGCCCGGCGCTGATGTTCCAGGAGCACGCGCTGTTCCCGTGGCTGACGGCGGGCAAGAACATCGAGCTGGCGCTGAAGCTGCGGGGCGTCCCGAAGGCGGACCGCAGGCCCGAGGCGGAGCGCCTCCTCGAACTCGTACGACTCAAGGGCGCGTACGGGAAGCGGGTGCACGAGCTCTCGGGGGGCATGCGCCAGCGCGTCGCGCTCGCCCGCGCACTCGCCCAGGACAGTCAACTCCTGCTGATGGACGAGCCGTTCGCGGCGCTGGACGCCATCACGCGGGACGTGCTGCACGAGGAGCTGACGCGGATCTGGGCGGAGACTTCGGTCTCGGTCCTGTTCGTCACGCACAACGTGCGCGAGGCAGTGCGGCTCGCGGAGCGTGTCGTCCTGCTTTCGTCGCGTCCGGGGCGGATCGCCCGCGAATGGCAGGTCGGCATTCCGCAGCCGCGCCGGATCGAGGATTCCGCGGTGGCCGACCTGTCCGTAGAGATCACCGAACAGCTGCGTGGGGAGATCCGCCGACATGGCCAGCACTGACACCACCGAGGCCACCAAGGCCGCTGAGACCACCGAAGCCGCCGAAGCCACCGAAGCCACCGAGGCCGCCGACACCGCTCCGGTCGCCGGGGCCGGCAACGTCCCGAAGGCCGAGAAGCCCGACAAGGCTTCGAAGTCCGGTCCGGCACGGGAGACCTCGCCCGCCACGAGCCTGGCCGGGCTCGAAGCGGGCCTCGACGCCCTGGAGACGGGGCCCGCCCGCGAGCGCGTCGGCCTCGGCCGGATCCTCCTCGCCAAGGTGGTCCCCCCGCTCGTCGCCGTCGCCCTGGTCATCACCCTCTGGCAGCTCGCCGCGGCCTCCGACCTCAAGCCGGACTACGTACTGCCCGGCCCGCTCGACGTGGCGAAGTCCGTCCGGTCGATGTGGCTCGACGGGACCCTCCTCGGCTACATCTGGACGAGCGTCTCGCGCGGCGCCCTCGGCTTCGTGGTCTCCGTCGCGATCGGGACGCCGCTGGGTCTGCTGGTGGCCCGGGTGAAGGTGGTCCGGGCGGCGATCGGCCCGATCCTCTCCGGTCTCCAGTCCCTGCCCTCGGTGGCCTGGGTGCCGGCCGCGATCATCTGGTTCGGCCTGACCGACGCGACGATCTACGCGGTGGTGCTCCTCGGCGCCGTCCCGTCCATCGCCAACGGCCTGGTCTCCGGCGTCGACCAGATCCCGCCGCTCCACCTGCGGGCCGGCCGCACTCTCGGCGCGAGCGGCCTCAACAGCGTCCGGCACATCCTGCTGCCCGCCGCGCTGCCCGGCTACCTCTCCGGACTCAAGCAGGGCTGGGCGTTCTCCTGGCGCTCCCTCATGGCCGCCGAACTGATCGCGAACTCCCCCGACCTCGGCACCGGGCTCGGCCAGCTGATGGAGAACTTCCGTATCAACAGCGACATGTCGGGCGTGCTGGCTACGATCATCCTGATCCTGATCGTCGGCATCGGCATCGACCTGCTGTTCTTCTCCCCCCTGGAACGCCGCGTGCTGCGCAGCCGCGGCCTCCTCGTCAGGAGCTGATCCCCGTGGCCTCCTCCCCCGTGGACCACCTGCCCGCACACCCCTCCCCCACCCTTCTCCTCGTCGCCCACGGCAGCCGTGACCCGCGCCACGCGGAAACGGTGCGGGCGCTGGCGGCGCGGGTGCGGGAGCTGCGGCCGTGGACCCGGGTGGAGGTGTCCTTCCTGGACTTCAACACCCCTTCCGTATCGGAGCAGTTGAACCACCTGGCAGCGGAGGGCGCCCGTGACGTGGTCGCCCTGCCGCTCCTGCTGACCCGCGCCTTCCATGCGAAGGCGGACCTCCCCGCCGTACTGCATGCGGCGTCGGTACGGCATCCCCGGCTGCGCATCACCCAGGCGGAGGTGCTGGGCCCCTCGCCTCTCCTGCTCGCCGCTGTCGAGCGGCGGCTGTACGAGACCGGGCTCCGGCCCGGCGACAAGAGCTCGACCGGGGTCGTCCTGGCCTCGGCGGGCTCCACGGACCCGGAGGCGATCGCAGTGATCGCTGAAATCGCGCGGGAGCTGCGGCACACCGGTTGGTGTGCCGTGCGACCTGCGTTCGCCTCCGCGGCACTGCCCCGCACACAGGACGCGGTACGCGCCCTGCGCACGGACCCCAGCGTCACCCGGGTGGCCGTCGCCCCGTACGTCCTGGCCCCCGGCTTCCTGCCGGACCGGATCGTACGGGGGGCGGGAGAAGCCGGCGCCGAGGTGGTGGCGGACGTACTGGGGTCCTGCCCGGAACTGGCAGAGCTGACGGTGGCCAGGTACGAGGAAGTGGGGCGGACGGCACTGGTGGGCGCGGCGGCGTAGCGACACCCCGCGCGCTGCCCACTGCCTGCTACTGGCCCACCGCCTGCTGCCGGCCCACTGCCTGCTGCAGGCCCGCCGCCCGCCCGGACTTCTGCCTAGTCGAAGTTGAGCTTGCCCGTCCGGGTCCGCTTCAGCTCGAAGAAGTCGCCGTGCTTGGCCAGCACCCGGAAGCTGTCGAAGAGCCGGCCCGCCTCCTCGCCCCTCGGGATCGAGTTCAGCACGGGCCCGAACCACACCGTTCCGTCCACATGGATCGTCGGCGTGCCGACGTACCCGCCCGCATCCGGGTCCTGCCCCGCCTCATGGCTCCTTCGCACCGCCTCGTCGTACTCCGCCGAGTGCGCCGCCCCGGCCAGTTTGGCGGGCAGCCCCAGCTCGGCGAGGGCCTGGACGATCACCTCGTCGAAGTCCTTGTTCCGCTCCTGGTGGATACGGGTGCCGAGCGCGGTGTAGAGGTCGCGCAGCACCCGGTCCTCGTCCCCGCCCCCGTCCCGCTCGCCCTCCTGCTCGGCGGCCGCGACGGCCACCCGTACCGGTCCGATCGACTTGTCGACCAACTCCCGGTACCACTCGGGCAGTTCGTTGCCCTCGTTGTGGAGGTACAGGCTCATCGGGCGGAACCGCAGCACGATGTCGCGCTGCTTCTCCACCTCCAGCATCCAGCGGGAGGTGATCCAGGCGAAGGGGCAGGCGGGGTCGAAGTAGAAGTCCACCTCTGCGGGCTTCACCGGGTCAGGGGCGGTCGTCCGTGTCGTCGTCATGGCAGGGACACTATCCACCGAATACCCCTGCCCACCGGGCCATTCTGCCCGTGTCTCAGTGGGCCACTTCGCACGCTGCCAGCAGTGCCGCAACGTCCTCGACCGGCATCGAGCCCGCCGCCCGCCGCTCCCGCGCGAACTCGTTCGCCAGCCGGCCGAGCAGGTCGTTCACCGGCGTCGGTACGCCGTGCAGCCCGCCAAGGAGGGAGATCTCTCCGTTGAGGTAGTCGGCCTCGATGCTGCCGGTGCCGCGCACCAGGCTCTGCCAGGACGAGCCGCCGCCCGGCGCCTTCCCCTCCAGTTCGATCATGGAGATCCGGCTGCTCCACGCCTCGGCCCGCTCCGCCGCGCTCGCCACCGCGATGCCCGCGGCCTCCAGGGCGGCCCGGCCTTCCTCGACCGTACGGGCGACGAGGTCGCGGCCCGCCGGAGTGGCGAGGGCTTCGGTGCCCGACACCGCGTCCAGGGAGTTGGCGAGGTTGTTCAGCAGCTTGCCGTACTTCCAGCGCATGGCGTCCGGCACGGCAGGTGCCAGGAAGTGCGACTTCTCCAGGTCGCAGGAGATCCGCCGGGCCGTCTCGTCCACACCGCGCGGGTAGCGGCCGAGGTGCAGGCTGCCGGTCACGGGTTCGCCCGCCGCCGAGACCGCGCCGGGCTCGACGAAGGTCGCGGGGAGGTACACGCACATCGCGTAGACGTGCCGGAAGCGGCGCAGGGCGAGGCGTTCGTTCTCGACGCCGTTCTGTGCGCAGACGAGCGGCAGCACCTCCCCCGCCGTACCGCTGCCGCCCTTGACGGGGCGTCCGCTCCAGGCATCCAGGGCGGCGATGCTGTCCTGCGTCTTCACGGCCAGTACGAGCACGTCGTCCACGCGCAGTTCCACCTCCTCCGGGCCTGCCGCGCACGGCAGTCGGAGGGTCCGGGTGCCTTCGGGCGTGGTGAGTCTCAGGCCCCTCTCGCGCAGGGCCGCGAGGTGCGTGCCACGGGCGACGAGCACCACCTCGTGCCCGGCCTCGGCCAGCCGCCCGCCGACCACTCCGCCGATCGCTCCCGCGCCGATGATGACGTACCGCATGAGGCTCTGCCCTCCCCTTCGCGTGCAGTGCGCTGCACGCTCTTGACCGGTCTGTCCGTCCCCGATCATGCCCCGACCTTTGCGGGCACGGAATGTCGGGTGCGCCAGGGTGGTCCCTTCCTAACGTGAGAAGCACAAGGGAAGGAGGTCCGGGGTGCTGGAGCGGCTGAACCAGGCCATGGAGCACATCGAGGGCCGGCTCGGTCCTGAGCAGGAGATCGATGTCGCCGAGCTGGCGCGGATCGCGGTGACGTCGGAGTACCACTTCCGGCGGATGTTCTCCGCGCTGGCGGGGATTCCGCTGTCGGAGTACGTACGGCGCAGGCGGCTGACCCTCGCGGGGGCCGAGGTGCTGGACGACCGGCGGACCCTGCTGGAGATCGCCGTGCGGTACGGCTACGGGTCGGGCGAGGCCTTCGCGCGGGCGTTCCGTGCCATGCACGGGGTCGGTCCCGGCGAGGCCCGGCGGGCCGGTGCGGTTCTGCGCTCACAGCCCCGGATGTCCTTCCGTCTCGTCGTCGAAGGGAACAGCAGCATGGAGTACCGAGTCGTGGAGAAGGACGCCTTCCGGGTGATCGGGAAGAAGGCGCGGGTGCCGCTGGTCCACGAGGGGGTCAACCCCGCCATCGCCGAGTTCATCAGGAGCATCGGCAAGGACACGGTGGAGCGCATCCGGCAGCTCTCCGACCAGCAGCCGGAAGGGATCGTCGGCGTCAGCGACGATCTGGCCGGCAGCCGGGCCGAGGGGACCGAACTCGACTACTACCACGCGGTGGTGAGCGCCGCCGCCGCAGTGCCGGACGATCTGGACGCACTCGACGTGCGGGCCGGAACGTGGGCGGTCTTCGCCAGTTCGGGGGCGTTCCCTCAGGCGCTCCAGTTCCTGTGGCGGGACGTCTTCACGGAGTGGTTCCCGTCGAATCCGTACCGGAGCAGGCCGGGGCCGGAAATCCTCCGTACGCAGCTGAACGCGGACGCTTCGCAGGCGGAGGCGGAGCTGTGGATTCCGGTGGAGCGGGACAGGTGACTCAGGCGGTGGCTGCGGTGAGTTCCACCAGTTTCACCACCGTGTTCCAGTTGCGGCCCGTCACGGTCAGGCCCTTGTTGAGGGCGGGCCTGGAGAGGGCCTCGCCCAGTTTGGAGCGGCCCAGGCCGTCGGGGGCGTAGAGGTAGAGGACCCGGTCGCCGAGGCGGAATTCCTCCGGGAGGTACGACGCCCGATCGAGCCCGGCGAACCGGGCCTCGTCGAAGGAGCCGGAGTAGAAGTTGGCGTGCAGCTGCTTGCCTTCGAGCTCGGCGGCCGGGAAGGGGCAGGCCTCGGCGACGGCCCGCAGATAGGCGCCGTCCCGGACCAGACAGTCGACGGTGAAACCGAAGTGCTTCGAGATCGCGGCTTGCAGGTCGTGGGCGAGCGAGTCATCGGATGCGGCCGATTCGGTGCTGAAGACGGCGTTACCGCTGTTGAGGTGAGTACGGACCGCGCCGTGGCCCAAACCCTCGATCAGCGTGCGCAGTTCCGCCATGGGGACCTTCTTGTGGCCGCTCACGTTGATGCCCCGGAGGAGTGCGGCGTACGTCTTCGTCGTCATGGTCCGACGATAGGCGGTGGCACCGACAATCGGCCGCCGCCACCGTGGACTGGCCGGAGCAACGAAAATCGGCCGCCGCCACCAGGGACCGGCCGGAGCAACGAAAATCGGCCGCCGTGCCCCGTGGGGGGAGAGCACGGCGGCCGACCGTTTCAGGAGGAGGTCACGGAGTTACTCGACGACCTTCAGGAGCTTGTTCGGGGTTCCCGCGGACGGGTTCGTGATCTTGTCCGGGGTGGCTCCGCCGGTCAGGGCCTGAGCGACCTGGGCCGGGGTGGCGTCCTGGTGTCCCGCCAGGTAGATCGCCGCCGCGCCGACCACGTGCGGGGTCGCCATCGACGTGCCGGAGATGGTCTTCGTACCCTCGTCGCTGTCGTTCCAGGACGAGGTGATGTCCGAGCCGGGGGCGTAGATGTCCACGAGCGAACCGAAGTTGGAGAAGTCGGACTGGGCGTCCTCGTTCGTGGAGGAGGCGACCGTGATGGCCTCCGGGACGCGGGCCGGGGAGTGGTCCTTGGCGTCGCTGGCGTCGTTTCCGGCGGCGACCGCGAAGGTGACACCGGAGGCGATGGCCTTCTTGACGGCCTCGTCGAGGGCCGGGTCGGCGCCGCCGCCGAGGCTCATGTTGGCGACGGAGGGGCCCTTGTGGTTCTTGGTGACCCAGTCGATGCCCGCGACGACCTGCTCGGTGGTGCCGGAGCCCGCGTCGTCCAGGACGCGGACGGCGACGATCTTCGCCTTCTTGGCGACGCCGTGCGCGGTGCCCGCGATGGTGCCGGCGACGTGCGTGCCGTGACCGTTGCCGTCGTCCGCGTTGTCGTCGTTGTCGATGGCGTCGAAGCCGGAGACGGCGCGTCCGCCGAAGTCCTTGTGGGTGATGCGGACCCCGGTGTCGACGACGTACGCGGTGACGCCCTCGCCCGCACTGTCCGGGTAGGTGTACTTCTTGTCACCGGCCGTGTCGGCCTGGTCGATGCGGTCGATGCCCCAGGACGGCGGGTTGTCCTGGGTGGCGTCGGCGTGGAACTTCTTGTTCTGCACGACCTTGGCGACCGCCGGGTCGGCGGCCAGCCGCTTGGCCTCGGTCTCGGTGAGACCGCTGGCGGAGAACCCGTTGACGGCCGAGCTGTAGTTGCGCCCCAGTGTGCCGCCGTAGTTCTCGGCGAGGGACTTCTTGTCGGCCTTCTGGTCGAGCAGCACGATGTAGCTGCCGGCCACCGCGCCCTGGGCGTTCGCACCGTAGATGACGCCTTCGGCGGGAGCGGCACCCGCCGTGGGGGCGGTGAGAGCGGTCATGCCTGCCACGGCGGCCACCGTCGTTATCGCCGCGATCAGCTTGGTCTTGTGTATGGCCATGAAGAGGGATCTCCTCGCCATTCTTATGTGGGGGGAATGTGGGGGTGGCCCCCAGCGACCGGAAGTCCTCCGGGGGTTGGGTCGAAACACTGACCGATTGACGGCGACAGATCAAGACCTCCATACGGCCGTAATCCATTAAACAAAAATCCGTAATCAAAAATGGGGACAGGGCAGGCCGAGTCGGGCACTTCGTCAACTGGACTTACTTATAAGTCAGTTCACTCCTGCACAAAAAAGCCGGTCCTTGCGAATATCGCAAGGACCGGGCTCCTTCACTTCTTCTCTTCATCTCCTCAATTGCGGAGCAGTGAAGACCACGGCAAATCAAGACCCCTTGGGGAGTTGGGATGCGGGGAGTGGGGACGCGGGGAGTTCGGCCTCGATGAGGTCGGCCGCCCGCCGGGTGCCGCCCTCCGCTGCCATGTCGCGCGCGATCTCGTCCAGCCGGCGCGCCACTTCGGGGTCTGCGGTCAGCAGTTGGGCGGTCTCCCTCAGGAGTTCGGCGGTGGCGTCCTCCGTGTCGATGCGGCGGGCGACTCCCAGCCCCTGGAGCATGTCGGCGTTGCCGAACTGGTCGACGGCCTGCGGGACGGCGATCATCGGGGTGCCGGTGGCGAGACCCTCCTGACTGCCACCCGCACCCGCGTGCGTGATGAACAGGTCGGCCTGCTTGAGGATGGCCAACTGCGGTGCCCAGCGCGTGACTTCGACGTTGGCCGGGATCTCACCGAGCTCGGACTCCTCGACGAACCTGCCGATCTGGAGCACCAGGTGCCAGCCGGGCAGGTCACCGAAGGCCTTGATGCACTCGCGGTAGAAGGCGGGCTGCTTGGTGAAGGACGAGCCGAGGGACACCAGCGCGACCTGCTCCGCGCCGGCCGGGCGGTGCCACTCCCCCTGGTCCGCGCGCTCGCCCTGACAGGCGCCGACGAAGGTGTGGATGGTCTCGTCGACACGGTCGGCGTTCGGCTGGAGCGCCTTGGGGATGAGCACGAGAGAGCGGCTGGGGGCGATGAACTTGAAGAAGTCGTCCGCCGGCATGTCGTTCTCCCGCAGCCAGTCACCGAAGCGGGTGATGTACGCCTGCCCCCGCTCGGTCTTCATGAGTTCGGCGTGCAGCGGCTCGGCGACCTCTTCGTCGTACCCCTCCCACGCGACCATGTTCGGCGACAGGGAGATGACGGGGACGCCCCACCGGTGGGCGAGGATCGGGGCCGGGTAGCCGGTGATGTCGTGGATGACGAGGTCGGGCTCGTCACCTTCGAAGACCTCGATGAGCTGCGGCAGCGCCTGGATGCCGTTGTGCAGGAACGGTTCGAGGTTTTCGACGAGTTCGGTGCCCCAGGCCTCCGGGTCGGCGTCCTCGTCCGGCAGGTCCGAGGTGTAGATCACCGGCTCCGCACCGGTCGCGGCGATCTTCTCGGCGTACGCCCCCGGGATCGCATAGCTCACGCGGTGGCCGCGGGCGACCAGTTCACGGATGACTTCGAGGCTCGGGTTGACGTGGCCGGGAAAGGCGACGGAGAACATGAAGATGTGCGCGGGGGCGGTGGACATGGCTGCGCGAGGGGTGGCGTTCATGCCCGTACCGTAAGCGAGACGATACGTCTCGTGCAAGCTCATTCCCCCGGGCGTGTGTACTTCGGCCGCTCCCTCAGCGCTGATACCGGGCGAGCACCAAGTTGCCGTCCTCCTGAAGGCGTTGACGCAGCTGCCGCTCGTCGATCGCTCCGCTGTAGTACTCCTGGTACGCGGGCGTGGCCACCTTGTCCTTCCACTCCGGGTAGCCACGCACCGACTGCGCGGGGGCCGGACGCAGGTGACCGGCGAGGGCGGTGCCGGTGGCCCAGCCGTCCTTGGCGATGCGCAGGGAGGGGTCCTTGAGGGCCTCGGTGCCGGTGGGAAGCATCCAGTCGCCCTTGGCGAGGCGCACCATGTTGACCGGCCGGAGGAAGAAGTCGATGAACTCGACCGCCTCCTTCTTGTACGGGCTGTCCTCCGCCACCGACAGGGTCTGCGGGCTGACGCCCTGGGTGAGCCCGTCCTTGCCCGCCGGGGCGGGCAGCACCGTCCACGGGAAGCCCTCGGGTGCCTGCTGCGAGATCTGCTGGCGGTACGAGAAGCCCAGCGGGACCATCGCGTACTTGCCGCCGAAGAAGCCCGGGAGGGTGTCCGCGCCGCCCATGCCGAGGGTGGCGGCGGAAGCGGAACCATCGGTGTTGACCTGGTCGTGGACGGTGCCGGGGACGACCTCGTCGGCGTCGGTGAAGCGGACGGTGACCTTGCCGTCGTCGCCCTGCTGGAACAGCTCGCCGCCTGCCGACAGGCCCAGGTTGAGGGTGGCGGAGACCGGTTCCTTCAGGGGCCAGGCGACGCCGTACTTCTTGGCACCCATGTCCGTCGTCAGCTTCTTCGTCACCTGCCGGAACTCCTCCCAGCTCCACGGCTTTTCCGGGGTGGGGATGCGTACGCCCGAGGTCTTGAGCAGCTTCTCGTTGGCAATCAGGACGCGCGGTTCCTGGAGGAAGGGGACGCCGTAGACCTTCTTGTCGAAGGTGGCGGCGTCCCAGCTCCGCTGCGGGATCTCGGACTTGAGACGGGCAGGGAGGAGCTTCGTCAGGTCGGCGAGGTAGCCGCCGTACGAGAAGTCGGCGAGGTCGTCGGATGCGTCGTGGATGATGTCCGGTGCCTCACCGCCCTCGAAGGAGGTGAGGAGCTGATCGTGGATGCTGTCCCAACTGCCCTGGACGTACTCGACCTGGACCTTGGGATGGGCCGCGTTCCACTCCTTCACGAGCT
This sequence comes from Streptomyces sp. NPDC048442, assembly GCF_040651475.1. Taxonomy (NCBI): domain Bacteria; kingdom Bacillati; phylum Actinomycetota; class Actinomycetes; order Kitasatosporales; family Streptomycetaceae; genus Streptomyces; species Streptomyces sp. NPDC048442. Next base: position 287,986 of record NZ_JBEZKB010000003.1, on the reverse strand, counting down.
GTTTGTTGATGTCGACGGACTCCTTCTGCCAGGCCAGCGACTGGAAGCGGAGGGTGATCACGCCGTTCTCGTCGGGGCCGCGCCCGGTGGCCGAACAGCCGGTGAGCAGCAGGGCGGCCGCTGCGGCTGCCACCAGGAATCGGGGTGTGCGCATCAGGTGTCGGGGCGTACGCACCAGGAGCCGAGGTGTGCGCATCAGCTCTTCACCGCCCCGGCCAGCATGCCGCCGGTGATCCGCTTCTGGATGATCGCGAAGATCACCAGGGAGGGGAGCGTGGCGAGGAACGCGGCGGCGGCGAGCGGCCCGAGATCGGCCGCGCCCTCGTCGCCGATGAAGTGGGTGAGGACGACCGGCAAGGTCTGCTTCTCCGGGGACTTGAGCAGGACGAGCGCGAAGAAGAACTCGTTCCATGCGGTGATGAACGCGAACAGCGCGGTGGCGACAAGACCGGGTGCGAGCAGCGGTGCGGTGACCGAGACGAGCGTACGGAGTTTGCTCGCGCCGTCGACCGCTGCCGCCTCCTCCAGCTCGGGCGGGACCGCGCGCACGTATCCGACGAGCATCCAGAGCGCGAAGGGCAGCGACCAGACGACGTACACCATGATCAGGCCGGGCAGCGAGTTGATCAGGTGCAGGTTCTTGAGGATCAGGAACAGCGGGATGATCACCAGGACGAACGGGAACGCCTGGCTGACCACGACCCAGCCGGTCGCCATGGTGGTGAGCCTGGAGCGGTGGCGGGCCATCACGAAGGCCATCGGGGTCGCGATGAGGACGGCGATCAGGGCGGCGGCGAGCGCGGCGATCAGGCTGTTCCCTGCGGCTTCCAGGAGCGGCTGCTCGTCGAAGGCTTGCCGGAAGTTGTCGAAGCTGGGGTCCTTGGGGATCCAGGTGGGGTGCAGGTCGCCCAGCTCGCGCGGGGACTTGAAGGCCGTGGAGATCAGCCAGAGGAACGGGAACGCGAGGAATCCCAGGTACGCGAGCAGTGCAAGGTACTGGCCGGCCCGAGCGGGTCTGCTGGTCCGCATGGGACTGGAGCTGCGGCGGGGGCCTGCGGTGCGGAGGAAGCCTGTGGTGCGGCGGGGCCCTGCGGTGCGGAGGCTCACTTGTCGTCGCCTCCCTTGAGACGGCCCGCCAGGAACACGGCGAGGAGTACGGAGATGACCGCGACCATGACGCAGCCCATCGCTGCGGCGTAGCCGAACTGCCCGTAGCGGAAGGCCTCTTCGTACGCGAAGAGCATCGGGAGCCGGGTGCGGCCGCCGGGACCGCCGTTGGTCAGGACGTAGACCAGAGCGAAGGAATTGAAGTTCCAGATGAAGTTGAGCGCGGTGATCGACAGTGCGATCGGCTTGAGCGCCGGCCAGGTCACCGCACGGAAGCGGCGCCAGGCACCGGCGCCGTCCAGGGCCGCTGCCTCGTGCAGTTCGTGCGGGGTGTTCTGGAGGCCGGCGAGGAGGGCGACGGTGGTCTGCGGCATGCCCGCCCAGATGCCGACGAGGATCACGGCGGGCAGGGCGGTGGCGAGGCCGGTGAGCCAGTCGCGGCCCTCACCGAGCCCGAGGTTGCGGAGCGTCTCGTTCAGGATGCCCGCGTCGGGGTTGTAGACGAGGCGCCACATGATGCCGACGACGACCTCGGGCATCGCCCACGGGACGATCGCCAGGGCCCGCGCCAGCCAGCGGAACCGAAGGTTCTGGTTGAGCAGCAGGGCCAGGCCCATGGCCAGCAGGAACTGCGGAACGGTGACGCCGACCGCCCAGAGCAGACCGATCCGGAACGAGTCCCAGAAGAGGGTGTCGTGCAGCAGGTCCTGGAAGTTGAGGGCGCCGACCCACTGGGTGGGTGCGGTGCGGCCCGACTGGGAGTCGGTGAACGCGAGGACGACGCCGTACAGCAGCGGGCCCACGCTGAGGATCAGGATCGGGATCAGGGCGGGGAGGATCAGGAACCAGGTCCCGAGATCGGCTCTCCGCCCCGACTCCGGCCCGCGCGCTCTGCCCGTGCGGGCCGGTTTCGGCTTCCCGGGCCGCCCCTTTTCGGTAGCCAATGACACGAATTGGGCTCCTTCGGGCAGTTCGGGCGACTTCTACCGGTCTGGCCGCCCTGGCGATCCCCGTCATCGTGCTGACGGTCCGTGAGTTCGTCAAGCCAACCTGCACGGATGCGAGACTTTGTCGGATTCACTGCGGAAAGCACACCCACCGGCCCACAGGAGAAGCACGACGATGGACGAGACGCGCGCACGCGAGGTGCTGGAGGCGACCGGACTCGCGGCCGGGCTCGCAGCCGGGGCCGAGCTGGTGTCCCTGGGCGAGAACGCGGTTTTCGCGGTGGAGAGCGCGGACGGTTCGTTCGTGGCCAAGGTCGGGCGCAGCTCCCCGGACCTGGCCGCCCGCGCGGAGCGCGAACTGGCCGTCGGCGAGTGGCTGGCGACCGCCGGGGTCCCTGCCGTACGCCCTGCCACCGACAAGCCCTGGCTGGTGGACGGGCACCCGGTGACGCTCTGGCACCGACTGCCCGATGCCGTACGCCCCTCGCAGCCGCGGGACGTCGCCGAGCTGCTGAACCTGGTGCACGCCCTGCCCGCCCCGCCGTTCGCACTGCCGCCGCGGGACCTGCTGGCCGGGGTCGAGCGGTGGCTGCGGCTGGCGGGCGACGCGATCGACGCCGAGGACGCGGTCTATCTGCGGGGCCGCCGCGACGGGTTCGCCGCCGCCGCTGCCGCGCTGAACCCGCGACTGACGCCAGGCCCGATCCACGGGGACGCGCTGCCCCGCAACGTCATGGTCGGTCCTGACGGGCCCGTCCTGGTCGACCTGGAGACCTTCTCCACCGACTTCCGCGAGCACGACCTCGTCGTCATGGCCCTGTCCCGGGACCGGTACGGCCTGCCGGACGACGCCTACGACGCGTTCACCGCCACGTACGGCTGGGACGTCCGCGAGTGGGACGGCTGTACGGTGCTGCGCGGCGCCCGGGAGACCGCGAGCTGTGCCTGGGTGGCCCAGCACGCGCCGACGAACCCGAAGGCGCTGGCGGAATTCCGGCGGCGGGTGGCCTCACTGCGGGACAACGACCCCGGGGTGCGCTGGTACCCGTTCTGAGGGGTGCGCCACGTCCGAGGGGAGGGGTGCGCCGGCCGCCGTGCCCATGGCCCCGGCCGAGGGGTGCGCCGACTGCCGGAGTCATGGCCCCGGTCAGCCCGTCGTGGTCACCTGGCTCGGGGCGCGCAGCGGCCAGGCCGGGTCGATGACCGCGTCCGGAGTGCCCTTCTTGCGGAGGAACTCCTGGAAGCCGCCCGCCCAGTCCGCGTACCACCGCACCTGCTCCTGGTGCAGCTCGGGCAGTCCGAGGCTCGCGATCGTGGGGTGCCGCTCCGCTATCGCGATCGCGACCCGGACCGCGGCCAGTGCGTCCGCCGACGCCTCGTGCGCCTCGCCCAGCACCACCGAGTACTCGACGCAGACCGCTTCCAGGGTGCGCTTGCCGCGCCGGTAGCGGTCGACCGCCCGGTCGATGGTGAGCGGGTCGACGACGGGGCCGATGCCCGGCTCCCCGGTGAGCTCCGCGAGCCGGTCGCCGAGCGCGGGCAGTCCGTGCCTCGCGAGCTCGGCGGAGAGCAGCGTCAGATCGAACGCCGCGTTGTAGGCGACCACCGGAACCCCCCGCGCCCAGTGCTCGACGAGGACCTGCGCGACCTCGTCTGCCACCTCGCGCACCGGCCGCCCCTCCGTCGCGGCGCGCTCATTGGAGATGCCGTGTATCGCCGAGGCCTGCTCCGGAATCCTGATTCCCGGGTCGGCCAGCCACAGCCGCTGTGCGGCCACCGCCCCGCCCCGCACCTCGACGACCGCCGCCGTCACGATGCGCGACTCCAACGGCTCCGTACCCGTGGTCTCCAGGTCGAAGCCGATCAGCGATTCCCCGTGCCATCCCATCCCTGGGCCTCCTTGAGTCTTCTCCCCCAACGGAGAACCACCCTCGCACGCAGCACTGACAATCCCTCTCGAAGGCCGTCCGCACGGGGGCTACGAGACCGGCCGGGAGTCCGTCCACACCGATTCGAATTCCTCCCGGTACGTCTCGAAGAGTCCGTGCTCGGTCTCCTCGCCGTGCCGCACCACCCCACCGCGCCCGCCCCGCCCGCCGCCGCGCAGCACCAGCACCGGCGCCTCCATGCCGCGCGCCCTGCGCAGATACGACTGGACGACGGCGAGCCCGCCGGGCCCGTCGCCGTCGACGAGGTACGCGGTGAAGCGCGGCGTCTCGTCGAAGACCTGGATCTGGAAGGCGCCCGGATCGCGGAGGCTGGCCCGCACCCGGCGCATGTGCAGGATGTTCATCTCCACCGACCGGCTCAACTCACCCTTACGCAGGCCCAGTTCGCGTTCGCGCCGCTTCACGGAGCTGCTCGCCGGGTTGAGGAAGAGCAGCCGGACCCGGCAGCCTGCCTCGGCGAGGCGGACCAGGCGCCGGCCGGAGAAGTTCTGCACGAGGAGGTTCAGGCCTATCCCGATGGCGTCGACGCGGCGGGCGCCGCCGAAGAGGTCCTCGGCGGGCAGCTGCCGCTGGAGGCGCACCCGGTCGGGGTGGACGGACACCACGTCCGCGTAGCGGTCGCCGACGAGGTCCTCGACGGCGTCGACGGGCAGCCGGTCCGCGGACGGCGCGCCCGAGCCCGCGCCGAGAATCTCCAGGAGCCGGGCGGACGCCCTCTCCGCCTGCGCGAGGACGGTCACGGACAGGGCCCGGTTGCGGGAGACGACGTTGCGGGTGACCTCAAGCTCGTCCAGCGCCAGCTCGACGTCGCGCCGGTCGTCGTAGTACGGCTCGAAGCACGGCCAGTGCTGCACCATCAGCTCGCGCAGCTGCGGCAGCGTCAGGAAGCTCAGCACGTTGTCGTCGGCCGGGTCGAGGAGGTACCCCTTGCGGCGGCTCACCTCGCGCACGGCGACGGCGCGCTGCACCCACTCCTGTCCGGCGGGCCCGGCGGCGGCCACCACCCACTCCTCGCCGTGCACCGGTTCGTACACCGGGCGCAGCACGGCGGCGACGACGGCCCGCATCCGCTGCTCGACCAGGTTGAGCCAGATGTAGGCGCGGCCGGCCCGCTGGGCGCGCGTACGCACCTCGCTCCAGGCGTCCGTGCCCCAGTCCAGTTCGGCACCGATCTCCATCGGCCGTGCGAGGGAGACCGCACCGGGCGGGCCGTCGCCCGGGCCGCCCTCGTGCCCCGTGTCCCCCGGGGGTAGCTCCAGCCCTCCCGAGCTCACCCACGCACCGCCTTCTGAACTCTTGTCCGCCCACCGCCAACGATCAAGGAAGGGTACTCCGCGCGGGGCGGCCGGTGCAGCCGTTCCCCGAGACGGCCGGAACCGCTGGGTGCGCGGCCCGCTTTGGGGGAAGATGCGGAGGAAGACGCGCCACCCCGTTGCTCCGTACCACCCGGATCAGAAGTGGAAGAGTCGATTCGATGCAGGTCTGGCCGGGAGATGCATATCCCCTGGGCGCCACGTACGACGGCGCCGGTACCAATTTCGCGGTCTTCTCGGAGGCCGCCGAGCGGATCGAGCTGTGCCTGCTGTACGAGGACGGCTCGGAGACCGCCGTCGAGCTGCGGGAGACCGACGCTTTCGTACGGCACGCCTACCTGCCCGGCATCATGCCGGGCCAGCGGTACGGCTACCGCGTCCACGGCCCGTACGAGCCCTCCCGGGGGCTGCGGTCCAACTCGGCGAAGCTGCTGCTCGACCCGTACGCGAAGGCGATCAGCGGGCAGATCGACTGGGGCGAGTCGGTGTACGGCTACCACTTCGGCAGACCGGACTCCCGCAACGACCAGGACTCGGCGCCGCACACGATGACGTCGGTGGTGGTCAATCCGTACTTCGACTGGGGCGACGACCGCCCTCCCCGTACGGCGTACCACCACACCATCCTCTATGAGGCGCACGTCAAGGGCCTCACGATGCTGCACCCGGACGTCCCCGACGAGCTGCGCGGTTCGTACGCGGCGCTCGCGCATCCGGCGATCATCGGCCATTTGGTGGAACTGGGTGTCACGGCTCTGGAGTTGATGCCGGTGCACCAGTTCGTGAACGACCACCGGCTGGTCGACGCGGGGATGAGCAACTACTGGGGCTACAACACCATCGGCTTCTTCGCCCCGCACAACGCCTTCGCCTCGTGGGGCGACCGGGGCGAGCAGGTGCTGGAGTTCAAGACGGCGGTGAAGGCGCTGCACGCGGCGGGCATCGAGGTCATCCTGGACGTGGTCTACAACCACACGGCCGAGGGCAACCATCTGGGGCCGACGCTGTCGTTCCGGGGGCTGGACAACCCCTCGTACTACCGCCTGGCGGACGACCCGAAGTACTACACGGACACGACCGGAACCGGCAATTCCCTGCTGATGCGGTCCCCGCACGTGCTCCAGCTGATCATGGACTCGCTGCGGTACTGGGTGACCGAGATGCGGGTGGACGGGTTCCGCTTCGATCTCGCGGCCACCCTGGCGCGGCAGTTCCACGAGGTGGACCGGCTGTCGTCGTTCTTCGACCTGGTGCAGCAGGACCCGGTCGTCAGCCAGGTGAAGCTGATCGCCGAGCCGTGGGACGTCGGCGAGGGCGGCTACCAGGTGGGCAACTTCCCGCCACTGTGGACGGAGTGGAACGGCAAGTACCGGGACACCGTGCGCGACATGTGGCGCGGTGAGCCGCAGACGATCGCGGAATTCGCGGGGCGGCTGACGGGGTCCTCGGACCTCTACCAGGACGATGGGCGGCGCCCGCTCGCCTCGATCAACTTCACCACCTGCCACGACGGATTCACGCTGCACGACCTGGTCGCGTACAACGACAAGCACAACAACGCCAACGGCGAGGGCAACCGGGACGGCGAGAGCCACAACCGGTCGTGGAACTGCGGTGCGGAGGGCCCCACCGACGACCCCGAGATCCTGGCCCTGCGGCAGCGGCAGATGCGCAACTTCATGGCGACGCTGATGCTGTCGCAAGGCGTGCCGATGCTGAGCCACGGCGACGAGTTCGCCCGCACCCAGGGCGGGAACAACAACGCCTACTGTCAGGACAACGAGCTGGCCTGGGTGCCCTGGCCCGGTCCGGACCCGGAGGGCAACAAGGCGGACGGCGGCAGGGCCGAGGGCGGCACGCTGCTGGAGTTCACACGCGCGATGGTGGCGCTGCGGCGCGACCACCCGGTGTTCCGGCGGCGGCGCTTCTTCCACGGCCGGCCGGTGCGGGGCACGCAGGACGAGCTCTCCGACATCGCGTGGTTCACGCCGGAGGGCGAGCCGATGACCCAGGACGACTGGGAGGCCGCGCAGGCCAAGGCGCTGACGGTGTTCCTCAACGGGGAGGCGATCTCGGAGCCGGGCCCGCGCGGGGAGCGCATCGCGGACGACTCGTTCCTGCTGATGTTCAACGCGAGCGCCCGGACGCTGGAGTTCATGGTTCCGGAGGACCACGGGGAGCAGTGGGAAGTGGTCGTGGACACCGCCCGCGAGGACGGGGTCCCGCCGGGCACGGGCGGCAAGCACGACGCGGGCGAGCACCTCACTCTGATCGGCCGGAGCCTGACGGTGCTTCAGCGGCCTGCGTGAGCGTCGTTCAGCGGCCCGCGCGAGCGTCGCCTCTTCAGCGGCCCGCGTGTGCGTCGTCGCTGTCCCGGCCGGCCGTCTCTGCCGCCGCAGTACTTACTGCGGCGGCAGGGGCCCTGCCCGCGTGGGGGCGTACCGCCCAGGACAGTCCGGCGCACAGCACCGCCGCGCCGATCGCCACGGAGAAGGCGGCGGGCGGGCCGCTGCTCTCGGCGAGGCGGCCCGAGAGGGCGAGGGCGAGGGCCTGGCCGCCGACGATGCCGCTCATCAGGAAGGCCATCGACTCGGCCAGCCTGCTCGCGGGGACGATGCGTTCGGTGAGCCCGAAGAGCGTGATCATGTGCGGAGCGAAGGCGACACCGAGGACGATGACGACGACGTACAGCGCCCACAGCTGCGAGACGAACACCAGCGGCACCGACAACACCACCAGGGCCACGGTGGCGGCGCGCCAGCGGGTGCTCAGCCCGATGCGGGCGGGGACGGCGGCCATCGAGAAGCCTGCGACGGCGCTCATCACTCCCATGGCGGCGTAGACGAGCCCGGCCTGCTGCGGGAGGCCGAGGTTCCCGGTGAGGGCCGTGATGCCCGCCTGGGAGGCGCCGAACATGGCGCCCTGGAGGCCCATCGCGACGCGCAGCGCGTACACCGAACCGGTCAGCCTCGTACGTTCGGCGGATGCGGTGCGCGCGGCCGGGCGTAGCAGGGACGCCGTCGGATGGAGGGCGAACCAGGTACCGCACACGGCGAGGAGTCCGGCGGCGACGAGCAGTGCGGCGGCGGGGTGCGCGACGGCGACCGCGAGGCCGACGAGGGCGGGGCCGAGGACGAACGTGACCTCGTCCAGGGTGCCTTCGAAGGACAGGACGGTGCCGATGAGGTGTTCGTCGGCGTCCTTGCGGCGGGCCAGCGCCAGGGTGCGGGTGCGGGACATCGGGCCGATCTGCGGCACGGAGGCACCGGCGACGACGGCGATCAGCGCGAGCGGCAGGGTGTCGGTGCGGGCGAGGGCGGCGAGGACGAGGGCGGTCACCGCGACGGCGTTGACGAGCGTCGCCGAAAGCACCACGAGGCGCTGCCCGCGCCTGTCGGCGATCCGGCCCAACAGGGGACCGCCGACGGTCTGCCCGGCCGCCAGGGCGCCGCCCACGAGCCCTGCGGTGGCGAGGCTGCCACTGGTCTCGGCGACCAGCAGCAAAGTGCCGAGCTGGCACATCGCGAGGGGGAGCCTGCCGAGGAAGGAGACAAGGGGCAGGAGCGGCCCGGTGAGCGCGATCGCCTCTTGATAGCTCTGCCGGTACGCGCGCAGGGCGCCCCCACCACTCTTCCCCGGTCCCGTGCCTTCTCCAGTCTTCTTCAGTTCCGTGCGTTCTCCAGCCATCAGGTGAAATTAACGCCGCGCGTACGAGACGGTGCATGGGCTGATGACACAGAAGCCCCGAATCCGGGTACGTACGTTCGCATGACGCCGACCTCCACCTACCGCCTCCAGCTGCAGCCCGACTTCCCCTTCGCGGCCGCCGAGAAAGCGGTGCCGTACCTGGCCGCTCTCGGGGTCTCGCACCTGCACCTGTCGCCCGTGCTGGAAGCCGTGCCGGGCTCGACGCACGGGTACGACGTCGTGGACCACGCGCGCGTACGTGCGGAGCTGGGCGGTGAGGAGGGTCTGCGGGCACTCTCCCGCAGGGCCCGTGCGCACGGTCTGGGCCTGGTCCTGGACATCGTCCCCAACCACATGGCCGTCCCCGCGCCCGAGCACCTCAACGCCCCTCTGTGGGAGGTGCTGCGGGAGGGCCCCGCCTCGCCGTACGCCGGCTGGTTCGACCTGGACTGGGAGGCGGGCGGCGGCAAGGTGCTGCTGCCGGTGCTCGGCGGGCGGATCGGCGAGGAGCTGGCGCACCTGTCCGTCTCCGCCCAGGACGGGGTGCTGCGCTACTTCGACCATGCCTTCCCGCTGCGCGAGGGCACCGAGAAGCTGCCGCTGCCGGAGCTGCTGGACGCCCAGTGGTACCGGCTCGCCTGGTGGCGCCTGGCCCGCACCGAGCTCAACTACCGGCGCTTCTTCACCATTTCGGACCTGATCGGGGTGCGGGTGGAGGACCCGGAGGTGTTCGCCGCCTCGCACGCGAAGATCCTTCAGCTGGTACGGGACGGGGTCGTCGAGGGGCTGCGGATCGACCACCCGGACGGACTCGCCGCACCGGGCGACTACCTGCGGCAGCTGGCCGACGCCACCACCGAGGCGGTGGACGGTTCGGGCCGCACGGTGTGGACCGTCGTGGAGAAGATCCTCACCGGCGAGGAGCGGCTGCCCGCCGACTGGCCGGTCGCGGGCACCACGGGCTACGACGCGCTGCACCGGATCGACGGACTGTTCAACGATCCCACCGGCGCCGACGAGCTCACCGAGCTGTACCGGACGTTCGCCGACCCGCCCGGCGACCGCGGCGGCTACTGGGCGGCGACCACGCGCCGGGCCGCGTACCGCGTCCTCACCCACGAACTGGCCGCCGAGACGGGCTTCCTGGTGCGTACCGCCGAGCGGATCTGCGCCGCCGACCCGGCGCTGCGCGACCACGCTCCGTGGGCGCTGCGCACCGCGCTGCGCGAGCTGCTCGTACGGATGCCGGTGTACCGGCCGTACGTGGCGGCGGGCGGCCCCACGCCGGAGGAGGCGGAGGCGACGCTTCCGCCGGAGGCCGTACGGGAGGCGAAGGCGGCGTTCTCCGTACCGGAGGAGGCGGCGGCGGTGGACGTGGTGCGGGAGCTGGCGCTCGGACGGCTTGGGGCAGGGCCCGACCAGGCGGCGTTCTGCACCAGGTTCGCGCAGACCGCTTCGGCGCTGCGGGCCAAGTCGGTGGAGGACACCGCGTTCTACCGGTACGCACCGCTGCTGTCGGCGGCGGAGGTCGGCGGGGATCCGGGGCGGCCCGCCGTGTCGCCCGACGAGTTCCACGCGTTCTGCGCGCGCCTCGCCCGCGACTGGCCGGCCACCGGAACCGTGCTGTCCACGCACGACACCAAGCGCAGCGCGGACGTACGGGCGCGGCTGTCGGTGCTGACGGAGTGCCCGCAGCGGTGGGCGGGGCTGCTGCGCCGGTGGGCCCAGGCAGCGCCCGCCCCCGACCCGCACGCGGCGTGGACGGCGTGGCAGACCGCCGTCGCCCTCCCGGAGGCGGGGGCGGGGCGGCTGGCCCCCGCCCTCCTCAAGGCGGCACGGGAGGCGGGGCTGCACACGAGCTGGACGGAGCAGGACGCGGCCTACGAGCAGGCCCTGGAGGACTTCGTACGGTCGGGTCCCGGCGGGCCCGCGCACTACGAGGTCTCGCTCTTCGCCCGCGAGTTGGCACCGTACGTCCGGGCGAACACTCTGGGGGCGACGCTGGTGCAGCTGACGATGCCGGGAGTGCCGGAGCTGTACCAGGGGACGGAGCGCGAGTACCTGGCGCTGGTCGATCCGGACAACCGGCGGCCCGTCGCGTACGAGAGGGCCGCTCTGGTGCGTGTGCACGGCAGGACCGACAGGAGCACCCTGTCGGAGGAGAAGCTGGCCCTGACGACGACGGCGCTGCGGCTGCGCCGCGACCACCCGGAGCTGTTCGGCGAGAGCGCGCCGTACGCCCCGCTCGCCGCGCGCGGCCCGGCGGCGCGGCACTGCCTGGCGTTCAGCAGGGCGGGAGAGACCGTCACGGCGGTCACCCGGCTGTCGATGCGGCTGGCAGAGGCGGGCGGCTGGCAGGGGACGGAGCTGGAACTGCCCGAGGGGCTGTGGGCGGATCAGCTGGCGGCGGGGCGGGAGTTCGCGGGTGCGGTGCCGCTGTCGGCACTGTTCGCGGACCGGCCGGTGGCACTGTTGGTGAGGTCGCAGGCCGCACCCTCTTGAGGTGGGGTGCCGCCGCCGTCTCCGTACGGCGAGGACCGGCGCAGCAGGTCGGCGAACTTGGCTGCCGCGCCGGTCAGTTCGACCCGCGAGTACACGGTGAGGGCGCGCCGCCACGGCGGGTCCACCGACAGCACCGCACAGTCCTCGCCGACCGCACCCCGTACGACATGGGACGGTGACGTCGCCACACCGACACCGGCGGCGGCCATCCGTACGGCGGTGGAGGTGTGCTCGGTACGGACCGCCGTGCGCGGTACGAAGCCGGCCCCCGCGCAGGCCCAGTCGAGGAAGGCCTGGCCCTCGACCACCGCCTCCATCGCGCACCGCACCCACAGGTGCTCCGACAACTCCTCCAGGCGGACCGAGGTGCGGCCCGCGAGGGGGTCGTCGAAGGCCACGACGAGCACGATGTCCTCCCGCCCGAAGTGAACGACGGGGCCTGCCCAGTGCTTGGGCTCCGGTCCTACGGCGAGGTCGGCGACGCCGCGTTCCACGTGGTCCTCCAGGGCGTCGGTGGTGGCGTACTCGTGGAGGTGCAGGGCGACGCCCGGGTGTGCGCGGCGCCACTGGGCGAAGACGTCCGGGAGGATGCCGACGGCGACCGAGTGCAGGGCGGCGACATGCAGTTCGCCACCCTCGGCCCCGGCGGCCGCACGGGCCGCCCGCTGGGCCTGTACGGCGCTGCGCACGGCACGTTCGGCGTGCGGGAGGTAGGCGCGGCCCATGACGGTGAGGCCGACCCCGCGCGCTCTGCGCTCCAGGAGGGCGCCGCCCACCGACTTCTCCAGGGCCTTGATCTGGTGCGAGAGCGCGGGCTGGGTGACGTGCAGCAGCTCGGCGGCCCGGGTGAAGGACCCCTCCTCGACGACCGTGAGGAAGTACTCCATCTGTCGAAGGCTCATGACTCTCCCGTCCCCCATGAACGCGGTGCATCGCAGCGACAATATTATTGCCTTGGACGCATCATCGCTGGTGGGCGGAGGCTTGGCCCATGACGAACAGCGAAGCCTTTGAGACCGATGTGATCGTGATCGGCGGTGGCACCGGCGGCTACAGTACCGCCCTGCGGGCCGCCGCCCTGGGCCTGACGGTGGTGCTCGCCGAGCGCGACAAGGTGGGCGGGACCTGTCTGCACCGGGGCTGCATCCCCTCCAAGGCGATGCTGCACGCGGCGGAACTCGTCGACGGCATCGCGGAGGCCCGGGAGCGCTGGGGCGTGAAGGCGACCCTGGACTCGGTGGACTGGCCGGCGCTGGTGGCGACCCGGGACGACATCGTGTCGCGCAACCACAAGGGCGTGGAGGGGCACCTGTCCCGTGCGGGGGTTCACGTGGTGCGCGGCAGCGCCGAGTTGACCGGGGCCCGTACGGTACGGGTCGAGGGGCACGGGGAGTTCACCGCACGCCGCGGTGTCGTCCTGGCCACCGGGTCCCGCCCTCGTACGCTGCCGGGGCTCGACCCGGACGGGCAGCGGGTCGTCACCAGTGACGACGCGCTCTTCGCACCCGGCCTGCCCGCTTCCGTCCTCGTGCTCGGCGGGGGCGCGATCGGGGTGGAGTACGCCTCCTTCCACCGTTCCATGGGTGCCGACGTCACCCTCATAGAGGCGGCGGACCGGCTCGTGCCGCTCGAAGACACCGATGTGAGCCGTCACTTGACGCGAGGGCTGAAGAAGCGCGGCATCGACGTGCAGACCGGGGCGCGGCTGCTGGACGCGGAGGTCCTGCCGGACGCGGTGCGGGCGACGGTGCGCACCGCGCGCGGCGAGACCCGCACCGTGGCGGCGGACCGGCTGCTGGTGGCGGTCGGGCGGGTGCCGGTGACCGACGGGCTGGGGCTCGCCGCGGCCGGTCTCGCCACCGACGAGCGGGGGTTCGTGGCTCCGGCGGACTGGTCCCGGCTGGAGACCGCGGTGCCGGGCATCCATGTGGTCGGCGACCTGCTGCCGCCGCCCTCGCTGGGCCTGGCGCACGCCTCGTTCGCGGAGGGGCTGCTGGTCGCCGAGACCCTGGCCGGGGTTCCTTCGCCGCCGGTCGACTACGCGGCGGTGCCCAGGGTCACGTACTCCTCGCCGCAGACGGCCGCCGTCGGCCTGAGCGAGGGCGAGGCGCGCGCCCGTGACCTGGACGTGGTGGTGAACACGATGCCCCTGACCGCCGTGGCCAAGGGCATGGTGCACGGGCAGGGCGGCGTGGTGAAGGTGGTCGCCGAGCGCGACGGCCGGGTGCTCGGGGTTCACCTGGTCGGGCCGAACGTCTCGGAGATGATCGCCGAGAGCCAGCTGATCGTCGGCTGGGACGCGGAACCCTCGGACGTCGCCCGCCACATCCACGCCCACCCGACGCTCTCGGAGGCTGTCGGCGAGACGTTCCTGACGCTCGCCGGGCGGGGTCTGCACCAGCAGTAGCGGCGGCCGCCTCACGACCGGCGGCCGGACCGAGGGCGTTTTCACCTCATAGAGGCGGCCGGACCGAGGGCGTTTTCACCTCATAGAGGCGGCGGGGCCGGGGGCGTGTCCACCCCGGCCCCGCCGCCCGTCCGGACGGGGCGGTCGGTCAGCTCCGCACCGCCTCCGGGTGCCCGGCGGAGTCCGTACGTACGGGCTGCGGACCCCCTGCGGTGTCGAGCCGCCCGGCAGGCCGCACCGGCCACCAGGTCCGCTCCCCCAGCAGGGCCAGCGCCGACGGCAGGATCAGGGCCCGCAGCACCACCGCGTCGAACAGCACGGCCACAGTGAGTCCGACGGCCAGCTGCTTCATCTCGATGCGGTCGATGAACAGGAAGCTGACGAACACCGACACCATGATCACGGCGGCGCTGGTGACCACTCCGGCGGAGCCGGCGATGCCGTCCACCACCGCCTGCCGGGTCGGCACCCCGCGCAGAACTGCCTCGCGGATCCGGCTGACCACGAAGATCTGGTAGTCCGTGGAGAGCCCCACCAGGATGGCGAACACCATCAGCGGTGTACGCGACCCGACGAACCCGAGCGACTCGAAGCCGAGCAGCCCCTGCGCCCAGGTGCCCTGGAAGACGAGCGTCAGGACGCCCCAGGAGACCATCACCGCCGCCAGGTTGAGCAGCACGCCCAGCACGGCGAGTACGACCGAGCGGAATGCCGCGTACATCACGGCGAAGCAGGCCAGCGAGACGAAGACGATCACCCAGGGCAGGCGGTCCGACTGGTGCGCGGCGTAGTCGAATCCGCCGGCGATCTCACCGCTGACGGCGACCTCCACCCCGGGCACCGCACCGACGGTCTCCGGTATCAGCCCGGCGCGCAGCCGCTCCAGCGAGCGGGTCGCCTCCGGAGAGTTCTGGGAGTGCGGAACGGGCAGCTCCAGCAGGGTGGTCCGGCCGTCCGCCGAGGTCCGCAGGTGCGGAGCACCGGTCCCCGCGAACAGGGGGTCGCCCTTCGTACGGTCGGAGAGCCGCTTCAGGGCGTCCGCCACCGCCGCGGTGTGTGCCGTGTCGGACCGTACGAGGACGAGGTGCGCGGCGCCCTGGTCGGGGAAGGCGGCCGTCAGTCTGTCGTACGCGGCGACGGTGGCCACGCTGTCGGGGAAGGTCTCCTTGCCCTCGGTGCCGAGCTTCATGTTCAGGGCGGGCAGGGCCAGGGCGGCGGTCGCCGCGAGGCCGACGAGCAGGGTGGCGAGAGGACGCCGCATCACGGGACGCAACAGGGCGGTCCAGGCCCTGCTGTTGCCCGAGCGGCGGCGGTTCGCGCGGCCCCGGCGGCCGTCCACTCGGGGGCCGAGCTTCGCGAGCAGCGCGGGCAGGATGGTCAGCGAGCTGCCGACGGCGACCAGGGTGACGAGGATGGCGCCGGTGGCGATGGACGAGAAGATCACGTCGTCCATCAGATAGAGGCCGCCGAGGGAGAGGGCGACGGCGAGTCCGGACTCGACGACCGCGCGTCCCGAGGTGGCGGCGGCCAGCTCGACCGCTGCCGTATGACTGAGGGTGCCGCCCGAGCGTTCCCGTTCCTCCCGCGCCCTCTTGAGGTAGAAGAGCGAGTAGTCGACGCCGACGGCCATGCCCAGCATGAAGATCACGCTGAGGGCCGCGCCGCCCGCGTCGGGGAAGAGCCAGGAGGCGGGACCGTAGAGACCGACCGCCCCGGCGAAGGCCAGCAGAGCGAGCAGTACGGGGATTCCGGCGGCGAGGACCGCGCCGAAGACGACGAGCAGGATGAGGAAGGTGACCGGGAGACTGATCATCTCGGTCCGCTGGAGGTCCTTGGCCTGCTGGTCGTTGACGGCGGTGGAGATGGAGGCGCTGCCGGTTTCCTCGACGCGCAGGTCCGGGTGCGCCTTCTGTGTCTCGGCGGTCCTGGCGAGCAGCGCGTCGACGTCCTTCTTGGCGGTTTCCTTGTCGCCGCGCAGGGTGACGGTGACCAGGAGAGCGCCGCCGTCCCCGGACCGGATCGGCCCGTCGACGTCGGTGACGGACGGCAGGGTCCGCATCCGGCGTTCCAGGTCGGCGGCGGCAGAGCGGGCTGCGGCCGGGTCGGGCTTGCCCTTGGCGCCGGTGATCAGGAGCTTCTCGACCGGGGCCGGGGTCAGGTGCCCCTCGACGGCGAGCGCTTCGGCGCGGCCGGCCTCGCCGACCCAGAAGTCGGAGAAGGTGCCCTTGTTGGTGCCGATCGCGGCTCCGGCACCGACGCACAGGACGACGAGGAGGACCCAGCCGACGATGGCGCGCCACGGGTGGGTGGCGCACCACCGTGCTGTTCTGACGGTGATCGGCTGGCTCTTGCTGCCCTGCATGAGGGCTCCTCCCGTGGAAGCGTGCTGTCCGGGAGATCAGCTTCCTTCGGGGGGTGTACCTACGTCACTGACACCAGCCGTACAGTCGCCCTGGGGTTTTCCCCAGGGCCGTACTGCGGTCAACCGCAGTCCTCAACGGCCGGTTGGTCAGGTGTACTTGAAGGCAGCCGGGCCTACTTGAAGACCGAACCCGTCGACGCGTGCATCACGCAGGCGTTGGGGTAGTTCTTCGCGAACACCATCCGGCGGCCGTCCCACATGCCGTACGACATGGCGGTGACCGGCTTGTAGATCATCGGGCAGACGACGTCCGCGCGCTTGATCTTCGAGATGTCGCCGTCGACCGCGTTGAGCTGCCTGCAGGCAACGGAGGCCACCGGGCGGCTGCCCCTGGGCGGCGGGCAGCGCAGCAGCTTGCCCTTCATGGGACCGATCACGTCCTGGCCCTCGATGACCACGGTGTACAGCCAGTTGCCCGAGGGGGCTTCGGGGACCGTGGTGGACGCGGTCGCACTGCCCGCTCCGGCGAAGAGTGCCGCGGTCGCGGCCGCCGCGACGAGGGCCTTGCGCGCTGCTGTACGTACTGCCGACATGGCTGTCACCGTTCCTTGCGCGGGGTGGACGCGAACGGACGCCCGCGCCGGTGCATGCATCGGCACGGGGCGGACCGGTGTTGACCGGCGATGGGCCGAACAGCCCAACGGGAATCCCTCAGTTCGCCGACAGCCGGAAGGACATCCGGCCGAAGCTGACCTGGTCCCCGTCGTTGACCACGGCGGTCCCGGTGACCCGGCGCCCGTTCACACAGGTGCCGTTGGTGGAGCCGAGGTCGCGGAGGATCCAGATGCCGCCCTGCTGGACCAGTTCCGCGTGCCGGCGCGAGACGGTCTCGTGGCTGAGCCGCAGCCCGTTGCCCGTGTCGCGGCCGATGCGCAGCGGCGCCGGCCCCGGTGCGGGGAACAGCAGCTTCGGCAGCCGCTCCGTCGTCCATGCCCTGCGCAGCCGAACGGTGAACGCGGAGGCCCGGCCGACCGCGGCGAACATCCGGCGGGACCAGCGGCCGTCGGTGTCCAGGTCCGAGGTGAGAACGACCAGGTCGGCGGACTGCCGTGCGGCGAGGGCGAGTTCCATCCGGTGCAGGAAGGTTTCGTGCGACAGCTTGCCCTGCGCCGCACCTTCTCGCAGTACGGCGAGCGCACGGTCCCGCTCGGCGTCGGAGAGCCGCGCCGGGTACGTGTGGGGCTCGTAAGAGGGCGTCACAGGAAGATTGTCGGGCCGACATGGCTGAGGTGTCCAGCAGACCGGGTGTTCTCGCCCGAGCTGACCAGCACGGGAACACGCATCGAGGCGGCTTCGACGGACTCCGGACGGGCACTCCACTGCGACTCGGGCCGCCGGCCCGCCCCGGGACGACAGAATGGCCCGGGACGACAGAACTACCGGGAACGACACAACTGCTCGGGACGACAGAGCTCTCCGACGAAGAGGGGCCGCCAGTGCTGTTCGAGGTGTGGGCACCAGAAGCCGTGGACCGGGTCACGCTCCACCTGCCGGGCGGGGCCACCGCCACCCATGACATGGAGCGCGATCCGGACCGTGACGGCTGGTGGACGGTACGGGCCGAGGCTGCGGACGGCAGCCGCTACGGCTTTTCCCTGGACGGCGGCCCGGTCCGCCCCGATCCGCGCTCCCGCCGCCAGCCGGACGGGCCCGACGGGCTCAGCGCCGTCGTGGACCACGACGCGTTCGTCTGGCGGGACGACTGGGCGGGCCGACCGCTGACGGGGGCGGTGCTGTACGAGCTGCACATCGGCACGTACACCCGTGAGGGCACCTTCGACGCCGCCTCAAAGAGGCTCGGGCACCTGGTGGAGCTGGGCATCACCCATGTCGAGCTGATGCCGGTGTGCCCGTTCCCCGGGACGCACGGCTGGGGGTACGAGGGGGTGTCCCTCTGGGCGGTGCACGAGCCGTACGGCGGGCCCGACGGACTGAAACGGTTCGTCGACGCGGCGCACGCCGTCGGGCTCGGCGTGGTCCTCGACGTGGTGCACAACCACCTCGGCCCGTCCGGCAACCACCTCCCCCTGTTCGGCCCGTACTTCACGGAGACGCACCACACTCCCTGGGGTGCGGCGGTCAACCTGGACGCGCCCGGCTCGGACGAGGTGCGGGCGTATCTGGGCGGGAGCGCGCGGTCCTGGCTGCGGGACTACCGGCTCGACGGGTTGCGCCTGGACGCCGTGCACGCCCTCGCGGACACGCGGGCGCTGCCCTTCCTGGAGGAGCTGTCGGCCGGTGTCGACGCCCTGGCGGCCGAGCTGGGCAGGCCGTTGTTCCTGATCGCCGAGTCCGACCTGGGGGATCCGCGCACCACCACCGCGCGCGAGGCGGGCGGCCTCGGTCTGCACGCCCAGTGGAACGACGACTTCCACCACGCCCTGCACACCGCCCTCACCGGCGAGTCCCAGGGCTACTACGCGGACTTCGCGCGCGCACCTCTTGAGGCGCTGGCGAAGACACTCACCCGGGCCTTCTTCCACGACGGCACGTACTCGTCGTTCCGGGGCCGGAAGCACGGCAGGCCCGTCGATCGTACGAGGACCCCCGCGCACCGGTTCCTCGGGTACGCGCAGACCCACGACCAGGTCGGCAACCGTGCGCTCGGGGACCGGCTGTCGGCGTCGCTCTCCCCCGGGCTGCTGGCCTGCGCGGCGGCGGTCGTCCTCACGGGTCCGTTCACGCCGATGCTGTTCATGGGCGAGGAGTGGGGGGCGCGCACGCCCTGGCAGTTCTTCACCGACCACACCGATCCGGAGCTTGCCGAGGCCGTACGGAGCGGGCGCCGGCGGGAGTTCGAGGCGCACGGGTGGGCGGCCGACGACATTCCGGACCCGCAGGATCCGCGCACCAGGGAGCGGTCCTGCCTGGACTGGTCGGAGCCGGACCGCGAGCCGCACGCCCGTCTGCTGGCCTGGTACCGCGAGCTGATCGCGCTGCGCCGCACGCATCCGGACCTGGTCGACCCGGACCTGGCCTCGGTGCGCGCCGCCCACGCGACGGACGGGGCGGGGCGCTGGATCGCGTACCGCAGGGGCGACATCAGGGTCGCGGTGAACCTCTCCGACGCCCCGGCGACCATCGGTCTCGGCCGCAACGGGCGCAGCAGTGTGCTGGCGGCGTGGGAGCCGGTGGAGGCGCCGGGGCGGGACGGGGTGCTGGTGCTGCCGCCGGAGTCCTGCGTGGTGCTGGGCAGCTGACCGCTGGTGCTCACGGAGGCGGCTTGGGCTCACTGGTGCGGCTTGGGCTCACCGGGGCGGCTTGTGCTCACTGAGGCGGCTTTTGCTCACTGTGGCGGCGGCCCGGTGCTCTCCCTCGGTTCCAGGTGCGGGAGTTCGCCTTGGAGGCTGCGTACCGGAGAGCCATCGACGACGGCCAGGAGTTCCTGGGCGGCCAGCCGGCCGAAGGCGGGGGTGTCGCGCACCAGGGCGGTCAGCCGGGGGTGGGTGACCCGGCAGAGGGCCGAGTCGTCCCAGGCGACTATCGACAGGTCGCCGGGCACGGAGACACCGCGTCCGGCGGCCACCGAGGTGCCCGCGACCGCCATCACGTCGTTGTCGTAGACGATCGCCGTCGGGCGGGTGTGCGGCGGCTCGTCGAGAATGCGGCGGGTGGCTTCGGCGCCCTCCGCGTCCGAGTAGTCGGTGGCCACTGAACGCACCTCGTCCTCTTTGAGGCCGCGCCGGGCCGCCTCCGCGCGCAGGGAGACAATGCGCCGCTCGGTGTGGGCCAGGCCGCGCATTCCGGCGACGTGCACGATGCGCCGGTGGCCGAGGGAGTGCAGGTGGTCCAGTACGGAGGCCATCGCGCCCGCGTCGTCGGCCCACACATTGGAGAGGGGCAGCGGGATCTGGGCGTGGTGCGCGTCGGCCTCCAGGCCGCCGATGACGACGGCGGGCAGGCCCAGCGAGGCGAGCAGGGCGGGGCGCGGGTCGTCCACCCTGGGGTCCACGACCAGGACGCCGTCCACGCGGCGCTCCGCCCACCAGCGGCGCAGTACGGCCAGTTCGGTGTCGAGATCCTCCACCACCTGGAAGAGCAGCGCCACTTGACGTGCGGAGAGCGCCTCCTGGATGCCGGAGACGAGCTGGAGGAAGAAGGACTCGACCCCCAGGGTCCGGGCGGGACGGGCGAGCACCAGGCCCGCGCAGCCGGCGCGTTCGCCGGAGAGGGCGCGGGCGGCACTGTTGGCCTGCCAGCCGAGTTCCTCGGCGACCCGGCGCACGCGCGCGCGTGTGCCGGGCGAGACCCCGGGGCGGTCGTTGAGCGCGAAGGAGACCGCGCTCTCGGAGACACCGGCGCGGCGGGCGATGTCCTTCATGGTGGGCCTGCGCGCCGGCCGGGGCCGGATGCCGTCGCCTGACGCGGCAGCAGCGGTCATGGGGCGGGGTTCCTCTCAGGTGCGGGTGCGGGTGCGGGTACGGGTGCGGGTACGGGTGCAGATGCAGGTGGCTGAGCGGATACGCGCGGCGGTTCGGATGCCGGAGGCGGTGCTTCCACCCGTACGGCGACGGCCGTGCTGTAGGCGACGCGGCCCTGGCCGACCGCCTTGGCCAGCACCGAGTACTTTCCGGGCGGGGTGCTGGCGGGCAGGGTGCCGACGGGCGGGTGCCGGGTGAAGCGGGCTTCGGCCCCGCCTCCGGCCGGGACGTCCACGACGCACGCCCGGGGCCCTGCCGGCTCCCCACCACCGTACGGGGAAACCAGGGTGGCCTCGCGACGAGCGGGAGACGGGCGTGCCGACCGGGCTCCAGTACCACCGTCCGCGCCCTCCGGAAAGGCATCCAGCCGGTCGGCACGTGGACCGCCACAGCGACTTCCACAGAGTCCTCCCGCAGCCACCTCGGGTGCGGCGTCCCGACCTCCAGCACCGCGACCCCGGCATGCACGTCGTCCAACCGATCCCCCAACTCCGGCCGCAGAATACCGAGTAGTGAGCTAAACCGCATTAGCGCTTCCTGCGGAGAGGCTCAACGGAACCGCAGGCTAAGGCACAGCCAAGGGTGCAGGCTAAACCGCATTAGTACACAGAAGCATTACCGCGCCCCACACTCCGTGTCAACTCCCCACTCAACCGCATTAGTCCAGCTCACAGACGCACAAAAACCAACCGTGGCAGACCTGTTGACGTCACGCACACCGCCCGTCCATCGTGTGTTTCGCAATCCGGCAGCGCGGCCGGTGCGAAGAGGAGGAACGACGATGTCCCGTGGGCGCCTGTCCCGCATCTCCATCGCCACCGCCATGGCGGCAACCCTGCTGTCGACAGCCGCCTGCGGCATGGGCGGCGGCGGCAATGACAACGATGCCAAGCAGCCCGAGAAGTCGGGCAAGGTGTCCGGCGAGATCAGCTTCCGCACACTGCAGCTCAAGCCGACCTTCACCACGTACGTCCAGGGCGTGATCGACGCGTTCGAGAAGAAGTACCCGGACGTCAAGGTGAAGTGGGAGGACGTGCCGGGCGACGGCTACAACGAGAAGCTCGTCGCGGACGCACAGGCCGGCGCTCTGCCGGACGTCGTCAACCTCAACACCGACTCCTTCCAACTCCTTGCGGACCGAGGCATGTTGGCGGACGTCGCCAAGCTGGACCCGGCTGTGCAGAAGGACTTCGTCCCCGGCGCCTGGGACCAGTACAAACTCCCCGCCAAACAGGGCGTGTTCGCCTACCCCTGGTACGTGACGCCGGAGATCCTCACGTACAACAAGGACCTCTTC
Organism: Streptomyces sp. NPDC048442; assembly: GCF_040651475.1. Taxonomy (NCBI): domain Bacteria; kingdom Bacillati; phylum Actinomycetota; class Actinomycetes; order Kitasatosporales; family Streptomycetaceae; genus Streptomyces; species Streptomyces sp. NPDC048442. Next base: position 265,934 of record NZ_JBEZKB010000003.1, on the reverse strand, counting down.
GCGAAGTCGGGCCTGGACGTCAACAAGCCGCCGACGACCGTCGAGCAGTTCTTCGACTACTCGGAGAAGATCACCGAGAAGTCCGGCGGCAAGTACTCGGCGTTCATGGCCGATCCGAAGTCGCGGCTGCCCGGTGACTGGCAGAAGATGGGCATCCCGGTCCTCAACGCCAAGAAGGACGCCTTCAGCTTCCACACGCCGAAGGCCGTGGAGTGGGTCGAGCGGATGAAGAAGCTGTACGCGATGGGCGCCATGCCCAAGGAGTCGCTCACCAAGTCCGACGACACGAGCCAGCTGTACGGCGCGGACAAGCTGGTCTTCGGCCCCGGCTCGCCCGGCTTCATCCGGGACGTGAAGGCGAACGCACCGAAGGTGTACGCCAAGACGCAGGTGGCGAAGGCGGTCACCGGGGTCCTCGGCCACATCGGCATCTACACGCAGTCGCTCGGCGTCCGTAAGGACACCAAGTCCCCCGACGCCGCCGCCGAGTTCGCGAAGTGGGTGACGAACGGGCCGAACCAGGTCGCCTTCTCCAAGGAGGTCGCGATCTACCCGTCGAACGCGAAGGGCCTCGCCGACCCGTACTTCTCCGACAAGGGCGACGGCAAGGACCCGGAGACCCTGGCGCGGGCGCTCGGCGCGGAGGAGCTGAAGGAGGCCCAGCTCGACGCGAACACGCCCGTGGAGTGGACCAGCCAGATCGGTGACGCGGTGGTCCGCGAGATGCAGAAGGCGATCAAGGGCGAGGTCGACGCGAAGACCGCGCTGACGAAGGCGCAGGACGAGGCGAACAAGATCCTGGCCCAGCAGGCCAAGTTGAAGAAGAAGTAGGCGGCAGGTACCTCATGTCACCCCTCACGCCGGAAGCGAGTACGTCGTGCCACAGCTGACCGGTACCGGTACGGACACCGGGCCCCGCGCGGAGCCGACCGCGCGGGGCAGCGGCCCCGCCCTCCCCGGGGGCAAGCGCGAGGCCCGCCGCCTCAAGAAGGCCATGGGCATGGAGACGGGCCTGGTGCACCGCCGCTGGTGGACGCCGTACCTGTTCCTGCTGCCGGGGCTCGCCCTGGTGCTGACGTTCAGCCTCTGGCCGTTCGTCAACACCGTCATCCTCTCTCTGACGGATGCTCAAATCCTGCGCGGCGGCGGCTTCGTGGGGTTCGACAACTACGCACGGGCGGTGGCGGACGACACCTTCTGGCTCGCCCTGTTCAACAGCGTGCTGTACACGGTCGTGGTCGTGCCGTGCCTGGTGTTCCTGCCGCTGGCGCTGGCCGTGCTCGTACAGAAGAAGATCCCCGGCATCGGCTTCTTCAGGTCCGCCTTCTACACGCCGGTCATCGCGTCGGCGGTCGTCGTCGGCCTGATGTGGCAGTGGATCCTGCGCAGCGACGGGCTGGTGAACACGGTCTTCGAGAAGCTGAGCCTGATCAGCGAGCCGATCCCGTTCCTCACCGACTCCACGATGCTGCTGGTCTCGGCGATGATCGTGACGGTGTGGAAGGGCCTGGGCTACTACATGGTCTTCTACCTGGCCGCGCTGGGGAACGTACCGACGTCGCTGTACGAGGCCGCGGCCATCGACGGCGCGGGGACGCTGCGGCGCTTCTTCAGCATCACCGTGCCGAGCGTGAAACCGATGATGCTGCTGGTCGGGACGTTGTCGGCGATCTCGGCACTGCGCGTCTTCACCGAGATCTACATCCTGGGCGGCGAGAGCGGCGGTCCTGGCGGCGACTCCCGGACGCTGCCGTTCCTGATACGTCAGGTGGGTCTCGGGTTCGCCGGCGAGACGGGTTACGCGGCGGCCATATCCATCCTGCTGTTCCTGCTCACGCTGGTGTTCAGCCTGCTGGGGCACCGTCTCTCGAAGGGGGACGAGAGTTGAGCACAAGCGCTGTTTCCCGCGTTGCCGACAAGCCGAAGCGTTACAGCCGGCGGGTGCTGATCGGCCTGTCCGGACGGTATCTGACTCTCTGTCTGATGCTGGTCGTACTCGTCGGCCCGATCGCCTGGCAGTTCCTGACCTCGCTGAAGGGCCGTGGCGAGAACGTCTACGAGGGCGTCCTGCCCAGCGATCCCACGCTCGACAACTATTCCCGGGTCTCGGAGGCCTTCCCGCTCTTCCAGTACGTCGGCAACACGCTGACCGTGGCGGTGCTCGCGATCGTCTCGAACTGCCTGTTCGCGGCGATGGGCGGATACGCGTTGTCGCGGGCCGGGTGGCGGGGCCGCAAGTCGGTCTTCACGGTGCTGGTCGCGACGCTGATGTTCCCGTTCGAGTCCGTGATGATCTCGATGTTCCTGACGGTACGTGAGATGGGCCTGGTCGACACCCTGGCCGGGGTGTGGCTGCCGGGCGCCGTATCGGTCATCAACCTGTTGATCATGCGCGCGTCGTTCCTCGCCGTACCGAAGGAGGTCGAGGAGGCGGCGGTCCTCGACGGCGCAAACGAGTGGCAGCGGTTCCTGCGGGTCTTCCTGCCAAGTGCCAAAGGAGCGCTGGCAGTTGTCTGCATCACCAGCTTCATGGGGGCCTGGGACGACTTCCTGTGGCCGCTGATCGTGCTGACCAACAGCGAGAACTACACGCTTCAGCTGGGACTGAAAACCCTGGCCGGCGCGACGACCGTCAACGACCAGCGGCTGATCGCGGCCGGGGCGATGGCGGCGCTGCTGCCGATGATGCTGCTGTTCTTCGCGTTGCAGCGGTACTTCTTCAAGGGCGTCGGCGAGGGCGCCATCAAGACCTGACCCGAGGAATGGCCGATGTCCGCAGCACGCGTAAGCCCCGTACGTCCGCAACCGCGCTTCGGGGCCAACTACACGCCTTCCGTGGGGTGGTTCCACCACTGGCTGGACTTTGAACTCGACGAGGTGCGAAGGGACTTCGACTCGCTGGCCGCCCTCGGCCTCGACCATGTGCGGGTCTTCCCGCTGTGGCCCCTCTTCCAGCCCAACCGGACGATGATCCGGGGCCGGGCGGTGGAGCAGCTGGGGCAGCTGGTCGACGCGGCGGGCGAACGCGGGCTCGACGTGGCGGTGGACGCGCTGCAGGGGCACCTGTCGAGCTTCGACTTCGTACCGGCGTGGCTCACGACGTGGCACCGGCGGAACATGTTCACGGACCCGGACGTGGTGGAGGCCGAGGCGCGGTACGTGGAGACGCTGGCCGCCTCTCTCGCCGAGCGGCCGAACTTCATCGGGATGACGCTCGGCAACGAGGTCAACCAGTTCTCCGACCGGCCCCACCCGGACCCCGATCCGTGTACGTACGACCAGGCGGGGCTGTGGCTGGAACGGCTGCTGGCCGCCTGCGAGCGGGGTGCGCCGGGCAAGCTCCACGTGCACTCGGAGTACGACGCGGTGTGGTTCCAGCCCGGACACCCCTTCACCCCGGCGCACGCTTCGCAGCTCGGCGGTGCGACGACCATCCACGCGTGGGTGTTCAACGGGACGGCGCAGCGGCACGGGCGGGCGGGTGCGGCGACGGTCCACCACGCGGAGTACCTGATGGAGCTGTCGCGGGCGTGGGCCGAGTTGCCGGGTCGGCCGGTGTGGCTGCAGGAAGTGGGCGCTCCCGCGCCCCTCATCCCCGCAGAGCACGCGGCGGAGTTCGTGACGGCGACCGTGGAGAACGCGCTCACCTGTGAGGACCTGTACGGGGTGACGTGGTGGTGCTCGCACGACGTGTCGCGCGACCTGGCGGACTTCCCCGAGCTGGAGTACAGCCTCGGACTGCTCACCTCCGAACGGGAGTTGAAGCCGCAGGGGAAGGCGGTGGCCGAGATGATCGCGCGGGTACGGGCCGGTTCGGCGCCGGAGCCTGTGCGGCGGCGGACGGCGCTCGTCCTTGATGTCGGAGACCCCCTGACTGCGCCGGGGCGGGCGACTTGCGCGCCGGGCGGGGAGTTCTACGAGGCGTGGGCGGGGCTGGCGGGGGACGGGGTGCGGGCGGGTGTCGTGCTTGCTTCACGGGCTTCGGATACGGGGTACCTGGCGGGGCGGGGGATTGAGGAGGTGGTGGGGGTGGGGGGCTGAGGGGGGCGGGGAGCGGGAGCGGGAGCGTGGGCGGCGGTGGGCGGTGGGCGTCGTGCGGGTGCGTCGTGGCTGGTCGCGCAGTTCCCCGCGCCCCTAAAAGCCTGCCCCTTAGCCCCTAGCCTCTTAAGCCCGCAAGCCCTCTTGCGCGATACCGCCGCCTCCTTGGGCAGCGGGGCGGCCCCCACGCGGAGCCCCGCCCCCCGACCGCACGCCCCCATCACCGCCCCTCCCACCCCACTCCCCCGGAGACACCCATGCCCCTCTCCCGCCGCGCCCTCCTCACCGCCACCACCGCCCTCGGCGCCGTCCCGTTCCTCGGCGTCACTCCCGCCCAGGCGAAACCCCTTGCCCCGCAACCCCCAAAATCCCTCCAGCCCTACGCCAGTTACTGGTTCCCCGACACCTTCCCTGAGGGAAGAAACCCCGACCCCGGTGCCACCTGGCGCAGCCTCAAAGCCTGGCGGGCCGCCGACGACCCCGACCTCGCCTTCAACACCTCCACCGTCCCCCTCGCCACCAAGCGCCGCTTCACCCCGCGCCCGGCCAACCCCACCGCCCGCCCCGACCAGGCCAAAATCTCCGCCCTCGTCTCCTTTGGCCCCACCACCCGCAACCCTTCCCAGGGCTCCACAGGACCCGGCGCCGCCGACTACTACGCCCTCACCCACTGGGCCTACCTCGAAGAGCTCGTCTTCTGGGGCGGTTCCTCCGGCGAAGGCATCATCCTCGCGCCCAACGCCCCCGTCGTCGACGCCGCCCACCGCAACGGCGTCCGCGTCCTCGGTAATGTCTTCCTCCCGCCCGTCGCCTACGGCGGCAGCCTCCGGTGGACCCGCGACCTCGTCCAGCGCGACGCGTTCGGCCGGTTCCCGCTCGTCGCCCAGCTGATCGAGGTCGCACGGACGTACGGCTTCGACGGCTGGTTCATCAACGGCGAGACCGACGCGGGCGGCGACACCCAACTCGCCGCCGATTTCGTCGAGTTCGTCAAGGCACTCCGCCGCTCCGCCCCCGATCTCTCCCTCACCTGGTACGACGCCTTCAACATCGAGGGCCGCGTCGGCTGGCAGGGTGCGCTCAACGACAAGAACGCCGCCTTCTTCCAGCACTCCCGCACGATGTTCGTCGACTTCCGCTGGTCCCCGGCCAAGCTCGCCGAATCCGCCGCGTACGCGAAGAGCATGGGCCGCTCCCCGTACGACCTCATGACCGGTGTCGACGTCGAGGCGAACGGCTGGAACACCCGTGAGGACTGGGACGCCATCGTCCCCGCCACTCGCGACCACGTCACCGGCCTCGGTCTGTACCGGCCGGAGTGGACGCTGCACTCGCTCCCGTCCGCGACCCGTACCCCCGCCCAGTTCCACGCCCGCGACGACCAGTTCTGGACCGGCGAGCACACCGACCCCACCGCCCCGAACGGTCCCGGCACCTGGCGGCCCGCCGCCCAGTACGCCGCCGACCGTTCCACCGTCTCCGCCCTCCCCTTCGCCACCTCCTTCAACACCGGCCACGGCACCGGCTGGTACGAGGACGGCCGCCGGACCGGCGACACCGGGTGGAACCACCTCGGGCTCCAGGACCTGCTCCCGTCCCGCCGCTGGACCGTCCGTACCTCCGGCAGACGCCCGCAGGTCGGCTTCGACTTCGACGCGGCCTGGCGGGGTGGCAGCAGCCTCCTCGTCCAAGGGGCGGGAGGCTTCGCGGCGAACCCGGTCGAGCTGGATCTCTACCGTACGAGGCTCGAAGTGGGCGGCGGTACCGTCGAGTTGATCCATCAGACCCCTCAGGGCAACGCCGCCGTCGAGGTGACCGTCACCGGCTCGGACGGCCGCGTCCGCCGGCTTGCGACCACCCGCGTCCGTACCGTCAACGGATGGACCGTCTCCGTCGCCCGCCTGCCCCGAGGCCGAAGCCGCACCCCCGGTCGCGTCGACGCCATCGGCGTACGGCTCACCGGGGCGGCCACCGCCTGGCGGCTCGGTGCGCTCTCCGTGTACGAGCGCGAGGCCGACGCCCCGGACCGGCCCGCCGCCGTACGCATCACCGACCACCGGGTCACCTCCCCCACCTCCCCCACCTCTTCCACCACCCCCACCACCCCCACCACCGCCGAGCTGCGCCTGCGGTGGCAGCCGGTGTGCGGGGCCCGGCACTACGAGGTGCACCAGGTGCTTCCGGACGGCGCACGGCGTTTCCTCGGCGGCACGGCGGGCAGCGCCTACTACGTCCCGTCCCTGCACCGCACCTCGGACACCGAGAAGCGAGCCGTCCTCGAAGTCCGCGCGGTGGGGCCGCTGTTGAGCTCCTCGCGCCCCACCACCACCTCCCTCGCCTGGTAACCCCACACACACTCGGAGCCACCCTCATGCACGACGACCGCAGCATCGTGGAGCACCGCCTCCGGCGAGTGCTCCAGGAGCGGATCCAGCCCGCCGTCCGCTCCCACTCCGTCCCCCTCGCCATCGAACGCTGGGAAGCGCCCGGCGAGCCGGTTCCGGTCGACGAAGGTCTGGCCGCCGGGTACGAGCCGGCGACGGCCGGCGAGCCGTGGGGTCCCGCCTGGGGCACCACCTGGTTCCGCGTCACGGGCCGGGTGCCCGCCGAGTGGGCGGGGAGGACCGTCGAGGCGGTCATCGACCTCGGCTTCGACCGGCAGATGCCGGGCTTCCAGTGCGAGGGCCTGGTCTACCGGCCCGACGGCGAGGCGGTGAAGGCGCTCAATCCGCGCAACGACTGGGTGCGGATCGGCGGCGACCGGGTGGCCGGCGGCGAGGAGGTCCTCCTCTACGTCGAGGCCTCGTCGAACCCGATCCTGGTCGACCACGCCCCGACGTACGAGGGCGATCGGCTGACCGCACGGCAGGACCCGCTCTACCGCATCGAGCGGATGGACCTGACCGTCTTCGAGACCGAAGTCTGGGAGCTGGTACAGGACTTGGAGGTGCTCGGCTCGCTGATGCACCACCTGCCCAAGGAGGACGCGCGCCGCTGGGAGATCCTGCGGGCCATCGAGCGCTGCCTCGACGCGGTCGACCTCACGGACGTCGCGGGGTCGGCAGCCCGCGCCCGTGGCGAACTCGCCGAAGTCCTCGCCTCCCCCGCCGTCCGGTCCGCGCACCGGATCAGCGCGGTCGGGCACGCCCACATCGACTCGGCGTGGCTGTGGCCGCTGCGCGAGACGGTGCGGAAGGTGGCCAGGACCTCGTCCAACATGGTCAACCTCATGGACGACCACCCGGAGTTCGTCTTCGCGATGTCGCAGGCACAGCAGCTGGCCTGGATCAAGGAGCACCGTCCTGAGGTGTTCGCCAAGGTCAAGAAGAAGATCGCGGACGGGCAGTTCGTGCCGGTCGGCGGCATGTGGGTGGAGTCGGACACCAACATGGTGGGAGGTGAGGCGATGGCGCGTCAGTTCCTCTACGGCAAGAAGTTCTTCATGGACGAGTTCGGGATCGAGACGAACGAGGTCTGGCTGCCGGACTCCTTCGGGTACACGGCGGCGATGCCGCAGCTCGTGAAGCTGTCCGGCTCGAAGTGGTTCCTGACGCAGAAGATCTCGTGGTCGCAGGTGAACAAGTTCCCGCACCACACCTTCTGGTGGGAGGGCATCGACGGCACTCGCGTCTTTACGCACTTCCCGCCGGTCGACACGTACAACTCGGACCTGGGCGGCGAGCAGATGGCGCACGCGGCCGGCAACTACCGCGAGAAGGGGCGGGGTTCACGCTCGCTGGCTCCCTTCGGGTGGGGTGACGGCGGTGGCGGTCCTACCCGCGAGATGCTGGCGCGGGCGGAGCGGCTGCGCGATCTGGAGGGTTCGCCGAAGGTCACGGTCGAGAAGCCGTCGGCCTTCTTCGCGAAGGCGGAGGCCGAGTACCCGGACGCCCCGGTATGGGCGGGCGAGCTGTATCTGGAGCTGCACCGGGGCACGTACACCTCGCAGGCGAAGACCAAGCAGGGCAACCGGCACAGCGAGTCGCTGCTGCGCGAGGCCGAGCTGTGGGCGTCGACGGCGGCGGTCCGGGCGCCCGGATACGCCTATCCCCAGGCCGACTTGGAGCGGATCTGGAAGACGGTGCTGCTGCACCAGTTCCACGACATCCTGCCCGGTTCGTCGATCGCCTGGGTGCACCGCGAGGCGCGCGAGACGTACGCGCGGATCCGGGGCGAGCTGGAGTCGATCACGGTCGGCGCGCAGACGGCGCTCGCGGGGCAGGGTGAGGAGGCTCTGGTCTTCAACTCGGCTCCGCACGAACGCCGTTCGGTCCGCGCGGGTGGTGCGTCGGCCATTGCCGTACGTACGACGGAAGCGGTCGTCGCATCGGCGCGCGACGGCGGCTTCGAGCTCACCAACGGTCTCCTCCGCATCACCGTCGACAGCCGCGGCCTGGTCGTCTCCGCGTACGACATCGGGGCCCGCCGGGAGGCCGTCGTCCCGGGCCTCGCTGCCAACCTCCTCCAGATCCACCCCGACTTCCCGAACATGTGGGACGCCTGGGACATCGACGAGTTCTACCGGCACAACGTGACGGATCTGGACGGGGTCGATTCCCTTGAACTGACGGCATCGACCGATGAGTTGGCAACCGTCAGCGTCATCCGGTCCTTCGGGGACTCGACCGTCACCCAGCGCCTCACCCTCCGCTCCGGTGCGAAGGTCCTCGACATCGAGACGGACGTCGACTGGCGGGAGACGGAGAAGTTCCTGAAGGCGTCCTTCCCGCTGGACGTGAAGGCGGAACGGTCCGCCGCCGAGACCCAGTTCGGGCACGTCTTCCGCGCCACGCACACCAACACCTCGTGGGAGGCTGCCAAGTTCGAGATCTGCGCGCACCGCTGGATCCAGGTCGAGGAGCCCGGCTGGGGCACGGCCGTCGTCAACGACTCCACGTACGGCCACGACGTCACCCGCGACATGCGCGCCGACGGCGGCCAGACCACCACGGTCCGCCTCTCCCTGCTCCGCGCCCCGCGCTACCCGGACCCGGAGACCGACCAGGGCACGCACCGGTTGCGCTTCGCGCTCGCGCCGGGCGCCACGGTCACGGACGCCGTCCGCGAGGGCCACTGGATCAACCTCCCGGAGCGTACGGTCACGGGCGCGCCCGGCACGGTGGTCGAGCCGCTGTTCGCGATGGACGACGACCGCATCGTGGTGGAGGCGGTCAAGCTGGCGGAGGACGGCAGCGGCGACGTGGTCGTCCGGCTGTACGAGTCGGCAGGCGGCCGGGCTGCGGGCACGCTGACCCTGGGCTTCCCGGCGGCGTCGGTCGTGGAGACGGACCTCCTGGAGCGTCCGTACGCCGAGGCGCCCTCGTACACATGGGATGCGGAGGGTGGTGTGGCGGTGTCGCTGCGTCCGTTCCAGATCCTGACGCTGCGGGTGGCGCGGGCGTAGCCGCACAGCCCGGCCCCTCCCCGCACGGAGGCGCGCAGACCGGGCCCCCTCCCCGCACGAGGCGCGGGGAGGGGCCCCGTACGAGGTACCGGGCCCCCTCCCCGTACGAAGGAGGGGCCCGGTGCCTCACCTCGCGCGCCCCAGTTCCTTGCGGAACAGCTCCGTTACGTTCCCGCCGAGCACCTTGCGCAGTACGTCCTCCGGCACGCCCCGTCCCAGCAGCGCCTCCGTCACCAGGGGCAGCCCGCGCGGTCCCGACAGGCCGGGCAGTGACGCGGGGTAGCCGTAGGGCTCCTCCTCGCAGCAGCGCGGCATCGTGTCATGGTCGACCTCTTCGATGAAGTCGGCGCCGATGCCCACGTGATCGGGGCCCACCACGTCCAGTACGTGCAGGAAGTGGTCGGCCAGCCGGTCCAGGGTGCAGTCGGCGGGGTCGGCCGCCAGGAACTCCGGGAGGAAGTTCACGCAGACCGTGCCGCCGGTGGCGGCGATGCCCCGCAGTTGGTCGTCGGTGAGGTTGCGGTGGTGGTCACGCAGGGCGCGGGCCGAGGAGTGGGTGGCCATCACGGGGCGGGTGGCCAGTTCCAGGACGTGGGCGACGCCGGCGGCGTTCAGGTGCGACACGTCGTAGATCATGCCGAGGCTCTCCATGATCGAGAGGGCTTCGACGCCCGCCTCGGTGAGCCTGCTGCCGGTGGCGTCCTCGCCGCTGCCGTCCGCGAGCGGCGTACGCCTCCAGTGCGCGAGGGAGGCGACTCGTACGCCCAGCCGGAACAGCGTCGGGAACAGCTCCACGGACGCGTCCACGCCCGGTGCGCTCTCCAGCGCCAGGACGAGCGCGATCTTTCCGGCCCCGTGGGCGGCGTCGATGTCGTCGCCGTCGAGACACAGCTGCACGGAGTCCTGATTGCCCTCGGCCAGGACGTGCGCACACTCGATCATGCGGAGGGTCTGGCGGAGGGCACCCTCGGGGCGGTACGCGTCGCCGATGAAGACCGGGAGGACCTGAAGATCGACTCCGCCCTCCTGGAGCTGCGGCAGCCACCGCTCCCGGAAGAAGCCCGCCCAGCGCCGGGGAGGCCGGGCGGTGACGGCTATGAGGAGGTCGTTGTGGGCGTCGGCTACGACGGCGTGGCGGTGCAGTTCGAGGGACACGGGGCCTCACCCTAGGCGCGCCGGCCCTCCGGATCCACAGGTATTTCTCACATCTCTCTGACCTCGCCTTCTTCCCGAAATAGTGGCTCTGACCTGCACAGACACCGACTCGGGCAGTCCTGCGAGCGGCCTTGATCAGCCCCTTGGGAGAGGTAGGCTCGGGGGTCTCCGACACCTCGTACGCCTCCCCGGGGCAGCTCTGTGCCCCAGGCCGTTTCGGCGTGCCGTACCTCAGCCGCCCCTCCCCCGGAAGGCACTTGACCCGTGGCCGATCAGCCGTTCACGCACCTGCACGTTCACACCCAGTACTCGCTCCTGGACGGCGCGGCCCGGCTCAAGGACATGTTCAAGGCGTGCGGCGAGATGGACATGACGCACATCGCCATGACCGACCACGGCAATCTGCACGGGGCGTACGACTTCTTCCACCAGGCGAAGAAGGCGGAGATCACGCCGATCATCGGCATCGAGGCGTACCTCGCCCCGGAGTCCCGCCGCCACAACAAGCCGGTGAAGTGGGGCGCCCCGCACCAGAAGGGCGACGACGTCGCGGGTGCGGGCGCGTACACGCACATGACGATGTGGGCGCGGAACAACACCGGCCTGCACAACCTCTTCCGCGCCCAGTCCCGCGCCAGCCTGGAGGGCTTCTTCCGCAAGCCGCGCATGGACCGCGAGCTGCTGCAGGAGTACGGCGAGGGCCTGATGGCGACGACGGGCTGTCCGTCGGGCGAGATCTCCACCAAGATCCGCCTCGGCCAGCTCGACGAGGCGATCAAGGCGGCCGGAGAGTTCCAGGACATCTTCGGCAAGGAGAACTTCTTCGTCGAGCTGATGGACCACGACATCGACATCGACCGGCGGGCCCGCTCGGGCCTCCTGGAGGTCGCGAAGAAGATCCAGGCGCCCTTCGTCGTCACGAACGACTCGCACTACACGTACGCGTCCGAGGCGGCGGCCCACGACACCCTGCTCTGCATCCAGACCGGCTCGAACATCTCCGACACGGACCGTTTCCGCTTCGACGGCTCGGGCTACCACCTGAAGACGGCCGCCGAGATGTACGCGATCGACTCGTCGGACGCCTGGCTGGAGGGCTGCCGGAACACCCAGCTCCTCATCGCGGACCGGGTCGACACCTCGGGCATGTTCGAGCCGAAGAACCTGATGCCGAAGTTCGAGGTGCCCGACGGGTACGACGAGGTGTCGTGGTTCCGCGAGGAAGTGCGCATCGGCATGAACCGGCGCTTCAACGGCAGCGTCCCGCAGGACCGCCAGGAGCTCGCCGACTACGAGATGGGCATCATCATCGAGATGGGCTTCCCGGGGTACTTCCTCGTGGTCGCCGACTTCATCATGTGGGCCAAGAACAACGGCATCGCGGTGGGCCCGGGACGCGGTTCGGCGGCCGGTTCGATCGTCGCGTACGCCATGGGCATCACCGACCTCGACCCCGTCCCGCACGGCCTGATCTTCGAGCGGTTCCTCAACCCCGAGCGCGTCTCCATGCCCGATGTCGACATCGACTTCGACGAGCGCAGGCGCGGTGAGGTGATCCGGTACGTCACCGAGAAGTACGGCGCCGACAAGGTCGCCATGATCGGCACGTACGGCACCATCAAGGCCAAGAACGCGATCAAGGACTCGGCCCGCGTCCTCGGCTACCCGTACGCGATGGGCGACCGTATTACGAAGGCGATGCCCGCCGACGTCATGGGCAAGGGCATCGACCTCAACGGCATCACGGACCCCAAGCACCCCCGCTACAGCGAGGCGGGCGAGGTGCGCGGGATGTACGAGAACGAGCCCGACGTCAAGAAGGTCATCGACACGGCGCGCGGCATCGAGGGCCTGGTCCGCCAGATGGGCGTGCACGCGGCCGGCGTCATCATGTCGAGCGAGCCGGTCATCGACCACGCACCGGTCTTCTCGCCGAAGAACGACGGCGTGGTCGTCACCCAGTGGGACTACCCGAGCTGCGAGTCGCTCGGCCTCCTCAAGATGGACTTCCTGGGCCTGCGAAACCTGACGATCATGCAGGACGCCCAGAAGGCCATCAAGGCGAACAAGGGCATCGACCTCGAACTGCTCTCGCTGCCGCTCGACGACGGTCCTACGTACGAACTCCTGGCGCGCGGCGACACATTGGGCGTGTTCCAGTTCGACGGCGGCCCCATGCGCTCGCTCCTGCGCCTGATGAAGCCCGACAACTTCGAAGACATTTCCGCCGTGTCGGCGCTCTACCGGCCGGGCCCGATGGGAATGAACTCCCACACGAACTACGCCCTGCGCAAGAACAAGCAGCAGGAAATCACCCCGATCCACCCGGAGTTGGAGGAGCCGCTCGCCGAAGTCCTGGGCATCACCTACGGCCTGGTGGTGTATCAGGAGCAGGTGCAGAAGGCTGCCCAGGTCCTCGCCGGCTACTCCCTCGGCCAGGCCGACCTGCTCCGCCGGGCAATGGGCAAGAAGAAGAAGGAAGTCCTCGACAAGGAATTCGTCCCCTTCCAGAAGGGCTGCCGCGAACGGGGCTACTCGGACGAGGCGATTCAGGCGGTGTGGGACGTCCTGGTCCCCTTCGCGGGTTACGCGTTCAACAAGGCGCACTCCGCCGCGTACGGCCTGGTCTCCTACTGGACCGCCTATCTCAAGGCGAACTACCCCGCCGAATACATGGCCGGCCTCCTCACGTCCGTCAAGGACGACAAGGACAAGATGGCCCTGTACCTCAACGAGTGCCGCCGCATGGGCATCAAGGTGCTGCCGCCGGACGTGAACGAGTCGGCGGGCAACTTCACCCCGCAGGGCGACGACGTGATCGTCTTCGGCCTGACCGCCGTCCGCAACGTCGGCCAGAACGTCGTCGACTCGATCGTCAAGTGCCGCAAGGCAAAGGGCAAGTACTCCTCCTTCCCCGACTACCTCGACAAGGTCGAATCGGTCGTCTGCAACAAGCGGACGACGGAATCCCTCATCAAGGCGGGCGCGTTCGACGCGATGGGCCACACCCGCAAGGGTCTGTCCGCCGTCTTCGAGAACATGGTCGACGCGGTCGTCCAGGTAAAGCGAAAGGAAGCCGAAGGCCAGTTCGACCTCTTCGGCGACATGGGTACGGACGGCCCGGACGACTCCCCCGGCTTCGGCCTGGACACCCCCATCGGCGACATCGAGTGGGACAAGTCCTTCCTCCTGGCCCAAGAGCGCGAAATGCTCGGCCTGTACGTCTCCGACCACCCGCTCTTCGGCCTGGAACACGTCCTCTCCGACAAGGCGGACGCGGCGATCGCGTCACTCACCAGCGGTGACTTCTCGGACGGTGCGGTCACCACCATCGGCGGCCTGATCACCGGCCTTCAGCGCAAGATGACCAAGCAGGGCAACGCATGGGCGATCGCGACGGTCGAGGACCTGGCCGGCTCCATCGAGTGCATGTTCTTCCCGGCGACGTACCAGCTCATCTCCACCCAACTCACCGAAGACACCGTGGTGTTCGTCAAGGGTCGCCTCGACAAGCGCGAGGACATCCCGCGCCTGGTCGCGATGGAACTCCAGGTCCCCGACATCTCCGACGCCGGCACGAACGCACCGGTCGTCCTCACCATCCCCACGGTCAAGGTCACCCCGCCGATGGTCGGCAAGCTGGGCGAGATCCTCTCCCACCACCGCGGCGACACGGAGGTCCGCATCAAACTCCAGGGTCCGCGCAAGACGACGGTGCTGCGCCTGGACAGGCACCGGGTGAAGGCGGACCCGGCACTCTACGGCGACCTGAAGGTGCTGCTCGGCCCGAGCTGCTTGCAGTAACGGCCGGCCCGAAGGGGTCGTCCCGCCGCGCCCACCACGCCGCGGGACAACCCCCGATCCGCATCAGAACAACGCTTCGTCAGGACAACGCTTCGTTAAAACATGACACCGATGCCGAGCGTGAAGCGTCCGCCCGACAGGCGGTCGAGGGTCGCCGTCTGCTCGGCGAGCATCGCGGTCTGGTACACGGGGGCGATCAGTACCTCGGTCTGGACGCGAATGCGGGACGTGGCACCGGCGAGAGCCGCGAGGGTGACGAGGGGCTCGGGGTTGTCGAAGACGAGCCGGTCGAGCAGGCCGATCGTACGGAACGGACCGGCGTCGGCACACTGCGCCCAGCTCAACAGCGCGGCGGGGTCGTCAAGGGGAAGGCCAAGGCCAATTTTCATGGAAAACAATCCTCCGGAAGGCACACCAAAGCTGGTGCCGCCCCTCCGTGACTCCGCGCGATGGCGCGCGAGCCTGCTCCCGCTCTGCGGCTTTCGGTTCCAGAGAGCGTGGTTCCTGGAGTGCGGTGACGGTAACGCGCTTCGCCCGGCATGCACCACACCTCTGGGCGGGACCGGCACATCAGCGGGTCAGTCAGTTGCGACAGCAACTCAGCTCCGACCCAGTCCACTTGTTCCGGATTGGACTTGGCGGAACCTTGAATGGCCCCCCTACGGTCGTGGCATGCAGCTCCACGTAGTAGACGCCTTCACCGACCGCCCCTTCACCGGAAACCCGGCGGGTGTGTGCCTCCTGCCCGCCGGGGACTGGCCGGAAGACGCCTGGCTGTCGCTGGTGGCAGCCGAGGTGAACCACCCGGAGACCGCCTTCGCACTGCCTCTGGCCGACGACCCCGAGGCCGACTGGGAGATCCGCTGGTTCACCCCGCTCGTCGAGGCCAATCTGTGCGGCCATGCCACATTGGCCACGGCACACGTACTGCGGACCGTGCGGGGACTTCGCGGCACCGCACGTTTCCGCAGCCGCCGGCACGGTGTCCTCCTCGCGCACACCGAGGAGGACGGCAGCATCACGCTGGACTTCCCTTCCTCTCCCGCGCTTGACGTCCCGGTGCCTGAGGGACTGTTGGCAGCACTTACACCGGAAAGGGCACGGGAGAGCCTGGGCGCCACCAAGCCCCAAGCCGTCCTCCGGGCCGACCCGCTCGGCGATCTGCTGGTCGTCCTGCCCGACGAGGCCGCCGTACGATCCCTGGCCCCCGACCTCGACGCGGTGGCGGCCCTGACGCGCCGGGAGGGTCTGCGCGGTCTCATCGCCACCGCACGTACGGCCGACCCCGGCCAGGGGTACGACTTCGTGTCCCGGTTCTTCGCACCGGCCAGCGGAATCCCCGAGGACCCGGTCACCGGCAGCGCGCACACCGTGCTCGCCCCGTACTGGTCTGCACTGATCGGCCGCAATCGGCTCACCGGCCTCCAGGCGTCCCCGCGCAGCGGCCTGGTCCGCACCGCCGTGCACGGCGACCGCGTCCACCTCACCGGGGACGCGGTCACGGTTCTGGAGGGCACCCTGCACGGCTAGTTCGCAAACGAGCCGTCACTCCGTCCGAGCGGCAATGCGCCGCGCACACTCCTGCGGCCCGCTGCGCGCGGTATCCACCTCGAAGTCGTACGACACTCCGTCGTGCACCAACTCCGCCTGCGCAGCGGCCATTCCACCGATCCGGTCCCCCCGCGCGGCCTCCCGCTCCGCCGCCACCCCGGCCTCGCACCGCACCCCGACCCACAAGACCTCGACATCACCGCCGATCGCTTTCGCCCACCGCGCCTGCGACTCGGCGCCCCCGAGAAACACCTCGTCCACCACGACCCGCGCCCCGGCCCGCACCATCGCGACGACCCCCGCGATCCAGGCTTCCTCCAGCCGCCGGAACTCGCCCCCGACGGCAACCCCACCGTCCGGGGCGAACTCGATCCCCGCGTCCCCCTCACGCAGGGACGCGGGCAGCGCATCGACGAAGGTGTCCACGCTGAGCGACAGCCACGACCCCGGCAGCACCGCTTGCAGACACCGGACGATGCTGGACTTCCCCGAGCTGGAACCACCGTTGAGAACGATCATCTGAGTCTTCACGGGGCCAGATTAAAGGGTGGCCGGACGAGCGGCGGGTGTTGCCCGGCCCGACCGAGGAGGCTGGGCTCAGGCTGCTGAGACCTGCTCCTTCCGGGCACGGTTCGGCGGGCCGAGCCAGCGGGTCAGGGCGTCGCTGAGGTCGTCCGAGTCCGGTTCCGTGCCTGCCGGGGACGCCCACGCGACGTACCCGTCCGGGCGGCAGAGGAGTGCGCTCCATTTGAGGGGTTCCCGGCTGCTTACCCGTACCGTACGGAGCCAGGGCCGGCTCTCTCGGGGAGCGGTGACGCCCTCGGTCAGCAGGAGCAACGGCCGCGCCTCGTGCAGGAGTTCCGCGACGGTGGTCGGGCCTTCGTCGGTGGTGAAGGTGTGGTTGGGGAGGAAGCTGCCCGCCAGGGCTGGCGCGCTGAGCGGTTGCGGGTAGTGGATGCCCTGGCCGCTGACCGTGTCGGCCATCTCCTTGACCTGGGCCGGATCGCTGAGGAGCTGGGTGAAGTGGGCGCGCAGGCGGGCGTGTTCGGGGCGCGGGTTCATGACGGAGGCCTGGGTGCGGGTGTTGTCGACGACTTCCTGGCCGACCGGATGGCGTTCGCTGGTGTACGTGTCGAGGAGCGCCGGGGGTGCGTCGCCCCGTACCACCGCACCCAGCTTCCAGCCCAGGTTGAACGCGTCCTGCAGGCCGGTGTTGAGGCCCTGTCCGCCGAGCGGGGCGTGCACGTGCGCGGCGTCGCCCGCCAGCAGGACCCGGCCGGGTCCCGGCGTCCGGTAGGTGTCGGCGAGGCGGGTGAAGTCGCTGAACCGGGAGAGGTACGCCGCCCCTCGCATCGGTATCCTCCGGCCGAGGACGCGTTCGGTTGCCTCCGTCAACTCCTCGAACGTGACCGGCTGTTGGCGGTCGGGGAAGGGGTGCGTGAAGTCGTGGACGACCACCCGGCTGAGTCCGTACGGGTTGACGTTGATCAGCGTCGCACCTTCGGGTCCGTACGCCCAGCCACCCGGCGCGGCGGCCGGGTCGAGGAGTTCCACGAGGCCGACCAGCCCGCTGAAGGACGGCGGGGTGGTCGTCGCGGGTATCTTGGCCGCCTCGCGGACGGTGCTGCGGGCGCCGTCGCTCCCGATCAGCCAGTCGGCCTCGATGCGGGCCCGGGTGCCGTCCTCGGCGACGGTCTCGGCCTCGACGCGGTCGGCGTGTTCGGTCAGGCCCCTCACCCGTACTCCGCGCCGGATCACCGCGCCCAGGGTGCGCGCCCTGGCTTCGAAGGCCTCTTCCAGGGCGGACTGCGACTGGTTGAAGATCGGAGGGCCCTCGGCGGTGGGCGTGGTGATCTCCAGCAGGGGCAGTCCGGCGAAGTGGAAGCCGGTTCGGTGGTGGAGGTCGAGGCGTCCGGGCTCGGGGAGCCGCAGGAAACCGCGGCGCAGCAGGGACTGCACGCTGCGGGCGTGCAGGGTTCCGGCCCGCGGGGTGTCCCTGACCTGCACGTCCTGTTCCAGGACGATCGTCTCGACGTTCTGCAGGGCGAGTTCGCAGGCGAGCAGCATGCCGACCGGGCCGCCGCCCGCGATCAGGACTTGTGTGCGTTCAGGGAATCGGTCGGTCAACATGCGAGCTCCCGCTGTCTCTCGGTGGGTGAGGTCAGTCCTGCGGCTTCGCGTCGAAGCTCGCGAAGTAGCCGGCCACCATGTCCTCGCCGCCGTGGCCCTGCTCGGCCGCACGGGCGAAGCGGTCGCGGGCCGCCTCGGTGCCGTCCAGGCGCAGGCCCGCACGCCGGGCCGCCTCCGCGGCGAGGCGGGCGTCCTTCTCCGCGTTGTCGACGGTGAAGCTGGGGGTGAAGTCCTCGGCCAGGACGGCCGCGGACTTGCCCTGGAAGTAGCCGCTGTCGAGCGGGCCGCCGGTGACGGCGTCGACGAAGTGCTGCGGGTCCACGCCGAGGCCCTTGGCGAGGGAGAGGGCTTCGCCGACACCGTTGGTGAGGGCGACGACCCAGGTGTTGAGGACCAGCTTGAGGCGGCTGGCCGCACCGGTCGCGGGGTCCTCGCCGATCCATACGGTGCGCGAGCCGATGGTGTCGAAGAGCGGCTGCACGGTGGCGCGCGCCGACTGCGGGCCCGCTGCCAGGACGGTGAGCTTGCCCAGTTCTGCGGGCTGGCGGGTGCCCAGCACGGGGGCGTCGACAAGGACGAGCCCGGCCTCGGCGGCGTACGCGGCGATCTCGTAGATCTCCTCGCCGACGGTGCTGACCTGCACCCAGACCGTTCCGGCGGCGAGCTTCGGGGCGGCGGCCCGGACGGCTTCGAGGACGCGGGGGCCGTCGTTGAGGACGGTCAGGACGACGTCGGCGCCGTCGACCGCGTCGGCCGGGGTGTCGGCGGCGTGCACTCCGTCGGCGGCGAGGGCGTCGGCCTTGGCCCGGGTGCGGTTCCAGGCGCGGACGGTGAAGCCGGCCTTGGCGAGGTTGCGGGCCACGGGGGCGCCGATGATTCCGGTGCCGAGGACTGCGACGACCGGCTGGGGGGTGGTCATGGCGGACTCCAGAGGTCAAGGGGTTCGAAAATCTTCGTACCGCTTCACCTTAGGCACCCCGCGGTTATGCTGGCAACGCCCGACTGTGATCTCCGTATGACCACTGCATGAAAGGTTGCGGATGCCTCTCCAGCTCTCCCATCCGCCGCTCGACACGGTCCAACTCGACGCGGTGTACGCCGCGTTGGCCGACCGGCACCGGCGGCTCGTGGTGGTCGTGCTGGCCTCCGCGCCCGAGGCCGAGGTGCCCTGCACCGCCCTGGACGTACCGGGGTCAAAGTCCACCCGCTCGTACCACTGGAAGGTCCTCCGCGAGGCGGGGCTGATCGTCCAGCGCAGTACGGGCACGGGGATGCTGCTGCGGCTCCGCCCCGACTTCGACGAACGTTTCCCGGGGCTGCTGGACAATCTGCTGCGGCTTGAGCGCCCGCGGAACTAGCCAGGCGGCAGTACCCGGTCCACCAGAGCGGCCAGCGCCTCCCGGTCCGAGACCTTGCCGAGCACCCGCAGCCCGTACATCGAATTGAGCAGGTAGAGCGCCTGCCCCCGGGGCTCCCCCACCTCCCGCAGCGACCCGTCCCGCACCCCCTGCTCCACGCAGACCGTCAGCGCGTCCACCATGCGGTCGAAGGTGTCCCGGACGTACTGGGTGACCCGGGCGTCACGGCCGGCCAACTCCATCGCGGAGTTGACCACGAGACACCCCCGGTGTGCGGGATGCTCCGCGGTCTCCTCTTCGACCACGCTCATCAGGACGGTACGGATCCGGTCGCGGGCAGGGCCCTCGCCCTCCTCCAGCAGCTCCACCAGGCGGGTCGTCTGCTTGGTGTCGTAGCGCTTCAGGGCCGCCTGGAAGAGGCCGTACTTGCTGTCGAACGTGTTGTAGAGGCTGCCGCGGCCGAGACCCGTGCTCTCCACCAGATCCTGGGCCGAAGTGGCCGCATAACCCTTCTCCCAGAAGGTGGTCATGGCGGCGTCCAGCGCTGTGTCGAGGTCGAAGCCCCGGGGGCGAGGTGACATAACCCGCAGGTTAGCGGTTCTGGAACGATTATTAAACTTCCGTTGCGTGGAGCGCAATCGGTGCGGGAAGTGTGCTTGTCTCAGTCCCGCAGCTCGCCGCCCACCCGGACTCGGTCCGGGGTTTGGGCGCGGGGTACAGCCCGGAACCGGGCACCGAGAGCGCTTCATCACTGGGGGAATACCTTGTCCGGAGCCCAGCCCGTCGTACCTGCGCGTGCCGCACGCGATCTCCACCAGGAGCATGCCGCCTGCCTTCCCGGCCTCCTGGAGCAACAGATCGCGGCGCGGCCCGAAGCAGTGGCCGTCGTCAGCGGGGAACAGCACTTCACCTACCGTGAATTGGGTCTGGCGAGCGGCCGACTGGCCGCGAAGCTGCACCTGATGGGGGTGGGCACCGACGACTGCGTCGGACTCTTCACGGAGCCCTCGCTCGACCTGATGGTCGGGGCCTGGGGCGTCCTGTTCGCCGGGGCGGCCTATCTGCCGCTCTCTCCGGAGTACCCGGAGGACCGGCTGCGGTACATGATCGAGAACAGCCGTACGAATGTCGTCGTCACCCAGGAGCACCTGCGGGAGCGGCTCGCCGCCCTCGTCCCGCAGGGCACCCGCATCGTCACGCCCGACGAGGCCGCCGAGGTCCCGGCGGCCGATGTGCACCACTGCACGGTGAGCACCGCCGCCGCACGGACGCAGCGGGCGGGCGTGACGGTGCCCGGCCCCCGGCCGGACTCACTCGCGTACGTCATCTACACCTCGGGCAGCACCGGCCGCCCGAAGGGCGTGATGATCGAGCACCGCAGCATCACCTCACAGCTGCGCTGGATGCACACCTTCGGTCACCTGGGCAGCCATGTAACGGTGTTGCAGAAGACCCCGATGAGCTTCGACGCCGCACAGTGGGAGATCCTGGCGCCCGCCACCGGCGCAAGGGTCGTCGTCGCCCCGCCGGGCAGTTACCGGGACCCCGAGGCACTGATCACGGCGGTCAACCGGTACGGGGTGACGACTCTTCAGGGCGTGCCCACTCTCCTCCAAGCCCTTCTGGACACCGAGCAGTTCGGCTCCTGCCGGTCGCTGCGCCGGGTGTTCTCCGGCGGCGAGGCACTCTCGCGGCGGCTCGCGCGCGCACTGCTGGCCGAGCTGCCCGGCACCTCGCTGGTCAATCTGTACGGGCCCACCGAAACCACCATCAACGCGACGACCTGCCTGGTCCACCCCGACGCCCTGGACGACGCGTCCGACAGCACGGCCGGAAACGGGTCCGTCCCGATCGGGGTGCCCGTCGACAACACCCAGTGCTTCATCCTCGACGAGGAGCGCCGCCCGGTCGGCATCGGTACGACCGGCGAACTCTACATAGGCGGCGTCCAGTTGGCGCGCGGCTACCTGCACCGCCCCGACCTCACCGAGGAACGCTTCGTCCCCTCGCCCTTCGTCCCCACCGAGCGCCTCTACCGCACCGGCGACCTCGCCCACTGGAACCCGGACGGCACCATCACCTGCCTCGGCCGGGCCGACAACCAGGTCAAACTGCGGGGCTACCGCATCGAGTTGGACGAGATCGCACTCGCCGTCGAGGAGCACACCTGGGTCCGCCGGGCGGCGGCCGTGGTCACCGACGACGGCCGCACCGGCTTCCAGAACCTGGTGGCCGTCGTCGAGCTGAACCCGCGCGAGGCCGCCCTGATGGACCAGGGCAACCACGGCGGCCACCACCAGTCCAAGGCCAGCAAGCTCCAGGTCAAGGCGCAGCTCTCGCACGCCGGGGTGCGCGACGCCGTGGACCTGCTCGGCCGGCCCGTGCTGGAGCTGCCGGGCCGCGACGGCACCGAGCGCCAGCGCAGGGAGACCTTCGCCCGCAAGACGTACCGCTTCTACGACGGCGGCGAGGTGAGCGGGGAGGACCTGCTGAACCTGCTGGCCGTCCGGAGCCCGGACACCGAGGGACGTGACCTGGCCGAGCTGACGTACACCCAACTGGGCGAGATCCTACGGTGGTTCGGCCCGTTCCGGAGCGAGGATCGGCTGCTGCCGAAGTACGCGTACGCCTCCCCCGGCGCGCTGTACGCGACCCAGCTCTACCTGGAGGCCACCGGCCTCGCGGGCATCGAGGACGGCGTGTACTACCACCACCCCGTCGACCACACCCTGGTGCGGATCGCACCGCCGTCCGACCTCTTCCCGCAGGACGGCGGCCCGGCCTCGCTCCGGCTGCACTTCCTGGGCAAGGACAGTGCGATCCAGCCGGTCTACGCCAACAACATTCGCGAGGTCCTGGAGTTCGAGACCGGCCACATGCTGGGCGTCTTCGAAGAGGTGCTGCCGGAGTACGGGCTGACCGTACGGCCCGTCGGCCACCGGCCTGCGGTACGGGACCTGCTCGGCGCCCCCGAGGAGGACCACTACCTGGGCACCTTCGAGATCATCCGGCACGACAACGCGCCCGCCGCCGACCCGACCGAGCTCTACGTACAGGCACATCCCGGACTTGTCCGCGGTCTGACGGGCGGTCATTATCGTTACGCAGAGGGCGAGTTGGTGCGGTTCTCCGACGGCCTCGTGCACCGCAAGCACGTCATCGCCATCAACCAGGGCGTGTACGACCGGGCCTCGTTCGGCATCACCGTCGTCAGCCGCGCCGCCGAGCCCTGGCTCTCGTACATCGCCATGGGCACGAAGCTCCACCACCTCCAGCGCAACGGGCTCTCCCTCGGCTTCATGTCCGCGGGCTACAGCTCCGAGTCCGGCAACCCGCTGCCCGCCTCGCGCCGCATCGACGAGATCCTCGGTGCTCGGAACATCCCGAGGGGGCCCTCGTACTTCTTCCTCGGCGGCAGGGTCAGCGAGGAGCAGATCCGCAGCGAGGGCATGTACGAGGACTCGGTGCACTCCAAGGGCCCCGCCGAGATCATCAAGGACGAGCTGGCGACCCTGCTGCCCGACTACATGATCCCCAACCGGGTGCTGGTCCTCGACAGCCTGCCGCTCACCGCGAACGGCAAGGTCGACGCCAAGGCGCTCGCCGCCGACGAGACGGTGCGCGCGGCGGGCCGGGACGCCCCGTACGTCGCCCCGGCGACCGCCCACGAGACGTGGCTCGCCGAGGCGTGGGGCAAGGCGCTGAAGTACGAGGACCCCTCGACGGCGGACGACTTCTTCACGGCCGGCGGCAACTCGCTGATCGCGGTCGCACTCGTCAACCGGATCAACCGGGCGTTCGACATCGCGCTGCCGCTCCAAGTCATCTTCGAGGCACCGAAGTTGGTCGCCCTGGCGGCGCGCATCGAGGACGCGGTCACCGCGGAGGGCACTTCGGCCACCACGTCCTCGCGGCTCATCCGCCTGTACGACGGCGGCGGCGACAGCGGCGGCGACAGTGGCGAGGGCGGGGGCGGGGGCGCTACGAAGTCCCCGGCGTCCCCGACTCCCCCGGTGTTCTGCTGGCCCGGCCTCGGCGGCTACCCGATGAACCTCCGGCTGCTCGGCCGGGAGTCCGGACTCGGCAGGCCGTTCTACGGAATCCAGGCGCACGGCATCAACGCGGGCGAGACCCCGTACCCGACCGTGCAGGAGATGGCCGCCGCCGACGTCGCCGAGATCCGCCGCGTCCAGCCCGAGGGCCCGTATCTCCTCTGGGGCTACTCCTTCGGGGCCCGCGTCGCCTTCGAGGCGGCCTGGCAGCTGGAACAGGCGGGCCAGAAGGTGTCGGACCTGCTGCTGATCTGCCCCGGCAACCCGAAGGTGCGCGCCGCCGAGGGCGAGAAGCACGGACGGGAGTCCTCGTACACGAACCCGGCCTACGTGACGATCCTGCACTCGGTCTTCGCCGGGTCGATCACCGGCCCGGAGGTCAGTGACTGCCTGGCGGCGACGCACGACGAGGACAGCTTCGTGAGGTTCGTGCACAGCCGAATACCCACCCTCGGCGAGGAGTTGATCCGCCGGATCACCCGGATCGTCGCCGAGACGTATGAGTTCGACTACCACTTCCGCGAGCTGACCGAGCGTCAACTGCTTGCTCCGGTGACCGTCTTCAAGGCCAGCGGTGACGACTACTCCTTCATCGAGGACGCCACGGGCTACTCCGCGGCCCCCGCGACGGTCATCGACCTGGCGGGCGACCACTACGACGTACTCAAGCAGCACGGAATCGGCGAGCTGGTCACCGCCGTACGCGCCCGACTGCTCACCAACTGACCACTTCCACAAGGTAATTGGAGCAGTCCATGCCCCACATCGACCTGAGCCACTACCCGGCCGACCTCACCGACGTCCAGAGGGAACGGCTGGCCAAGGACCTGACGGCGGTCGTCGTCGAGCACTTCGGCACCTACGAGGGAGCCGTCTCGATCGCCCTGCACCCGATCCCGGCCGAGGACTGGGCCACCCAAATAGTCGCCACCCGCATCACCGGCCAGGAATCCCACCTCCTCAAACCCCCCACCTACCGCACCGACTGACCCGCCCTGCGGGCAGCAGGCCGCCCCGCCCCCTGTGGTGCATCAGGCCGCCCGCCCCTGGGGGCGGAACGGGTGGGCACAGGGGCGGCCCCCGCGCGGAGCCGCACCCCCTGTTCCGCCCACCCCTCGCCCCCGCCCCACCCCGAAGGCCCGCCCCACCCCGAAAAGCCCCGCCCCGCCCCGTACGAAAGGCCCCACCCCATGACCGACTCCCTAGGCCCCCGACTGAAGGTCGGCGTCGTCCTCCCCTCCACCAACACCTCCGCCCAGCCCGAAATGGAGTCCCTCCGCCCGCACCAGGTCACCAACCACACCGGACGGATGCTGATCGGCGACGACTCGATGGTCGACGAGCCGGGCTTTGACCACGTGATGCACAGCATCCGCAGGTCCACCGTCCCGGCGATCGAGAGCGTCGTGAGCTGCAACCCCGACGGCGTGATCATCGGCGTCTCCCCCGAGAGCTACTGGGACGGCCCCGACTCGCACGCCCGGGTCCTCGCCTCCCTCGGCGAGGCGGCCAACGGCCTCCCCGTGATCATGAGCCCCGACGCCATCAAGGCCGCGCTCGACACCTACGAGGCACGCCGCGTCGCGGTGATCACCCCGTATCTGCCCGTCGGCGACGACTCGGTCAGCCGGTTCTTCAAGGACAGCGGCTACGACGTCGTCCGCATCCAGGGGCTCGGCGTGTCCAGCCCGGCGAAGATCTCGCACGTGTCCGAGGCCCAACTCCGGGACACCGTGCGGGAGATCGACGGGCCGGACGTCGACGCCATCGTCCAGGTCGGCACGAACGTCGCGATGACGCGCCTCGCCGCGGTCGCCGAGACCTGGCTCGGCAAGCCGGTCATCTCCAACAACACCGTCCTCTACTGGCACGCCCTGCGCCGCCTCGGCATCACGGACCACGTCCACGGACACGGCTCCCTGCTCTCCGAGCACTGAGTCCGGCCCACCCCTTCCGCTCACCCGCCCCACCCCGCCGAGCCGCGGCGCGGCCGTCCCCCGGGACCGGCCGCCCGCGGCGAACTGGAGACCCTCGTGACCAGCACCGCCAGCACCCCCGACACCGGCGCCCCCGATACCAGCACTCCCGGCACCGGCGCCCCCGGCACCGGCACCGGCACCGGCCGCAACGACGCCCCCCTGCTCACCGCCGCCGAGCCGCCGCCCGCCAAGGAGCGGCTCCCCATCCTGAAGCTCCTCGCGTTCACCGCCGCGGGCTTCCTCGCGATCATGACCGAGACCATGCCGGCCGGTCTGCTCCCGCAGATCAGCAAGGGCCTGGGCGTTTCGGAGGGCCTCGCGGGCCAGCTCGTCACCCTGTACGCGATCGGCTCCGTCGTCGCCGCGATCCCGGTGATCGCCGCGACCCGCGCCATGTCCCGCCGCCCACTCCTCCTCTACGCGGTGGGATCGCTCTTCGTCTTCAACACCGTCACCGCGCTCTCCACCAACTACGCGCTCACCCTCGGCGCGCGCTTCGTCGCGGGCATGGCGTCCGGCGTCATCTGGGGCCTGCTCGCGGGCTACTCACGGCGCCTGGTGCCCGAGCACCTGCAGGGCCGGGCACTGGCCGTCGTCGGCGTCGGCCAGCCGATCGCGCTGACCTTCGGCGTACCGCTGGGCACCCTGCTCGGCTCGCTGTTCGGCTGGCAGGGCGTGTTCTGGATCATGTCGGCGGTGGCCCTGCTGCTGGTCGTCTGGGTCCGGACCCTCGTCCCGAACTTCCCCGGCCAGGCCGCCGAACAGCGCCTGCCGATCCGGAAGATCTTCCTCACCCCGGGCATCCGCCCGATCCTCGCGGTGATCTTCCTGTGGATCCTGGCGCACAACATCCTCTACACCTACATCGCCCCGTTCATGGCGAAGGCCGGTCTCGGCGAGCGCGTCGACGTGATGCTGCTGGTCTTCGGCGCGACCGCGATCGCGGGCATCTGGTTCACCGGGCTGTTCGTGGACCGCAAGCTGCGGGTGCTGACACTGGCCAGCCTCGGCGGGTTCGCCGCCGCCGCGCTGATCCTCGGCATCGGCCAGAACTCCCCCGTCGCCGTCGTCATCGGGGTCGTCGCCTGGGGCCTGACCTTCGGTGGCGCGCCCACGCTGCTGCAGACCGCCATCGCGGACGCGGCCGGTGACGGGGCGGACGTCGCCCAGTCGATGCTGGTGACGATCTTCAACCTGGCGGTCGCCGGCGGCGGCCTGGTCGGCGGTCTGCTCCTGGAGTCCTCGGGTGCGGGCACCTTCCCGTGGGTGCTGCTGGCGCTGGGCGTCGTGGCACTGCTGGTCGTCGGCGCGGCGAAGTCCCACGCGTTCAAGGCGGGCCGCCGCGGCGCGGCCTGACCCGGTGCGTACGGCTCACCAGGCCGTACGCACCAGTCGTACGTACCAGGGCGGTACGGCCGAATCGGCCGTACCGCCGCTCGACGAGCAGCGGACCCCGGCGGCGGCCGCGCGCGGCGTCAGCCTTCCCCCGCACCGGCACCCCCCGCGCGGGCTTCCCCAGCACCGGCATCCCCCGCGCCGGCATCGAAGCACGGACGCAGGACCATGAGCGAGTCCTCCAAGGACGCCACCATGGCAAAGGGGAACCGGTCGACTTCAAGACAGAGCGCGACGTCATCGGGATGGACTCCTTGTCGCACCCCTTCCGCCAGCTCGGCGGCGGCGCGCGACCCGGCAGCGCGGCGGAGGAACTCAGCAGCATCCGTCCCGGCCCCTGCGACTCTCCGGGCGATGTACTGGGCGCACGCCAGATCTTCCTCGGCCTGCCCCTCTTCGCCGGTGACCACGAACGTGACGCTGTCACTCTCGCGGGCCCTCAGGAGCCGGGCCGTTGCCTCCGCCACCACGAAGCCGGCGCACAGCACCAGTAAAGCCTCCTTGACCGCGAGGGCGCCGACCGTGCCTGCCGTGGTCTTCTGCACCACTGTCCGCCCGCCGAGGTCGAAGGACCGCAGCAGGCCCGGCGAGTTGACCATGTCGAACCCGGGCGCGGGCGGACCGTCCTTGAGCGCCGCCCACTCCGGGTGGGAAGCCTTGAGCGCCAGGGCTTCGTCCAGCGACTCAGCAAGAACGATCTTCTCCGCACCCTGAGCGAAGGCCCAGGCAGCCACGGTGAAAGCCCGCATGACGTCCACGACGACCGCCACGGACGGGACTTGGGTCAGATCAGCGATGCCAAGAAAACGAGCGTCCATTCCGGTCATGATCGTGCATGCCCGGCCCGGGGCACCCGGAGGGTGACGCGCATCACGGCGAAGGCCTCAGGATGCGACACCCTCCTTACGGGCATGAATATCCCGCAAAGCGCAGCACGCAGCCCGGGGATCTGCTGGTATGGGTCCGTCGCAGGGAAAAGTGATCTTGGAGGTACGCCAGCCACTTCCGTCCCTGTCGTCCCACCCACCGCACCAAGGGAGCGAGCGACCGCATGAGCCTGGCCCAGCTTCACTACACCTCGGCCGCCGGGTTCACGGCGGTCAGCCCCGAAGTTCCCCGTACGCTCCTCGACGAGGCGGAGGAGGTACTGGCCGCGTTCCCCGCCTCCGCGTTCTCCTTGACCCAACTCTCCGACGGCAGCCGCCTGTTGAGCCGTACGACGACCGACCCGGAGACAGGCGCCGCGCACACTCACGCCGTGCACCTGCCCGCCGGGGAACGGCTGCCGGGCGGCGCGCTGCCCGTCACCGCGTGGGACTCGCCGCGCTGGGCCCCTCTCGCGCCCGCCCCCGGCAGTTCTCCCGCACCGCTGGAACTGCTGACCCCCGCCACGGGCTTCTTCGACCGGGACGGCCTGGCGGACTTCGCCACCGGGCGCGGGCCACGCCTGGCGGGCGTACTGGCGGACGTACGCCGCCTCTGCGAGGACCCGGGGGCGGAGCCGGTGGTGCTGGTCGAGGAGGAGCCGGCGGACATCGCGCGCTGGGTGGCGGTCCTGGGTGCGGCGCTGCCGCGCGAGCACGCGCACGGTCTGACGTTCACCACGTACGCGGAACGCCCGGAGCACGCGCTCCAGCAGATCGTCGGGACGTCGCCCGACGTGGTGTTCCCGGCGGCGGGGTTCCGGGTGCACGGCGAAGGGCGGGACGGGACGGCGGAGTCGGACACGGACGCCTGGTCACAGCCCTCGGCGGAGACAGACGCCTGGTCACAGCCCTCGGCGGAGGACGGCGCCGAGGCGGCGTCGGTCGATGCGCCGGAACCGCCGCCGTGGGCCTGGCCCGGGGAGGGCCCGGACACCGGGGCCACGCCGCGCGTCGGCACGGAATCCGGGACGGGAGCGGAGCTCGGTACCTCACCGGTCCGGACCACAGCCGACTCCCGCAGCAGCGACCCCTGGGCCGCCGTCGCCGCGCAGGTCTGGCTGGCCGGGCGGCCCGAGCTCTTCAAGCGGGCCGCCGCCCAACCCTCCCTCTACGACGGAGAGTTCGAGGCGGGCCCACTTGCCGCGACCGCACTCGGCGCCGGGGTTCCGCTCGATTCCCTGGGGCGTACGGCAGCCGCCACCTGGGCCCGGGAGCACGCCGACGCACTGTCCGCGGGGGACTGGCCCGCCCTGCTCGGCGCGCTCTGCGCACCCGTCCCCGGTTCCCGCCCCGACAGCGAACTGGACGCGCTGGAGCAGCTCGCCGAGCGCATCGACGGCAAGGTGCCCGCCGAGGCGACGGCCCCGCTGTCCGCGCTCCTCGCCTCCGAGGACGACGATCCGGCCGCCGTCCCCGAGCTGGCCCGCCGGCTGGCGCACGAACTGCTCGCCGACCCGGACCGGGCCCGCGGCGCGGCCGTCCGCGAAGCCCTCAGCAGGCACTCGGCACTGCATGCCCAACTCCTCGTACAGCTCGACGAGTTGGCGCCGGACAATCCGTTCTCGCTCGTACGTCTCCTGCACACGGCGGACCTGATGATCGGGACACCGGAGGGCCTGCCGCATCTGCGGATGTGCGCGGCTTACCCGGAGCCGGGCGCCGAGCCGGGGTCAGGCACGGGGGACCGTGACTCCACCCTGCACACCGTGCTGCGCGCAGCCGGGGTGTCCCCCATGATCGAGCCGCTCGTCCTGCGCACCGGCTTCCGGCTGGTCTGGCCCGGCGAGCTCCTGCCCACCCCTCAGGAGGCCCGCTGGATCCTGGGCGAGACGGGCTCGGACGCGCACCGTACGGCGGGCACGTACCCGGAGCTGATCCGGGCCGCCCTCGAAGGCCCGGCAGACGACCCGGACGTCACACCGCTCGCCGCCGACCTGATCCGCTGTTTCCCGCACGAGATCGACGCCCGGCAGCTGGGCGCCCTGCGGCTGCTGGAGTTCGCCGAGTCGCTGGCGGAAGGGCGTGCGGGGGCGGGCCCGGTGGCCACCGCACTCACGCTGCGCTCGGCGGCCCAGCCGGTCGAACCCCCGGTGCTCCAGCGGGTGTTCGGGCTCCTCGCCCGCGACCTGCTCTCCGAGCAGCGCCCGCTGGGCGAGCTCTCCGCCCTGGCCCGCTCCGGCGACCCCGACCTGCTGGGCGCGTACGCCGCGACGGCCCACACGGCTCCGCTCCAGGACCGGCTGCGCACCTCGCCCTCCTACGCCGCCGACTGCTTCACCGCCTGGAGCGCGCACCCCGGCGCAAGCCCCCTGTGGGACGAGACCCGCAGCACCCTCCTGGAGGAGGTCCTGCGCCCCGCGCTCCAGCATCTGACGAGCCGTGAAGTGTCGGCGGTGACCGATCAGTTGAGCCGCTCCGGTGGCAGCCAGGCGACCGACTTCCGCGCCTGGCACCGCTCGTCGGGCGGTGCGCTGGGACGGCTGGCGAGGCGCTTCGGACGAAGGTGACCGAGTGTAACCACCGATGAGGGCCAACGACCGGCCGAGGGCCGACCAAGGGCTGACCACTAGGGCTATTCGGGCACAAAACATACTTACACCCCTCCTTGTGGATAGCTTTCTGGACACGGAGTGTGACTCTGAGGCGCAATGGCACAAAGAGCCAAAGCGGCCAAGGAGCGGAATCGTGCGGGAACGGATCATGCGGAGCGGCCTGGCCACGGCCGTGCTGCTGTCATCGGTGGCGGGCACCCTCGCCGCGGCGCCCGGGGCCGCCGCGCGGGCCGCGGAGGCCGAGGTGGGGATCACCAAGCGGGTCACCGGTGCGGCGATGCCCATCGAGCCCGGGGGCGTGTTCTCGTACACACTGACCTCCTCCTGCTCGTCGCTGACGACGGCGTGCGTCAACCCGGTGGTCGAGGACGTGCTGCCGGCCGGCTTCGACATCACCTCGCTGCCGAAGTCGACCGACACCCGCACGGTGACGTACGACCCGGCCACCCGGAAGCTGACGATCCGGTTCGCCGAGCCGCTCCCGAGCCCACCCGCGCCCGCCGGATCGGCCGGGCTGCCCGCAGGTGTCAGCCGTGACGTCTCCATCGGGATGCGGGTACCCGCCGAGACCGCGCTGACCGACGGCGCGAAGATTCCGAACACGGCGACCATCGACGCCGACAACGCCGATCCGGAGTCCTCCACCGCGGACGTGACGGTCCGCATCCCGCGTGTCGTACGGCCCGCCACCACCAAGAAGTGGTCGTCCGCCTCGGCCGTCGCCCAGTCCGGGGGCACCTCCACCCTCACCCTCGGCGCACGGAACGGCTCCTCCACCTCCGCCGACGTCACCGCGCTGACGGTCGGCGACACGACCCCGGCCCTGTACGAGAACTTCGACGTGACGGGCGTCGGCCCGGTGTCCCGCTTCCCCGCCGGAGCGGACCGGGTGCGCGTCCTGGTGTGTACGAAGCCGACCGGCACCCCCTGTGCACCGGGCGAGTTCACGGCCGGGCCCGTCGGTGCCGGGCCCGGGGTGGCCCTTCCGCCAGGGATCTCGCCGGACCGGATCACGGGCGTGAAGTTCGAGTTCACCGCCGCTTCCGGGGCGAAGCTGCCGTACGACGCGACCGGCGGCCAGGTCGCCCTCGGCGTGAAGCTGCGCGACACCGTCCGCGCGACCGGCGCACCACTGAATCCGACATCTCGTCAGACGGTGCGCAACTGCGCCTCGGTGAGCGCCCGCGACACCACGGCCGGGACGGTCAACGGGCCCGAGGCCTGCGCCACGTACGACATCCTCCCGAACATCGCCACGGTGCAGGGCACCAAGTCCTTCTTCTCCGACACGGACGGGAACTACCGGGAGGACGGCACCGCGATCATCGGCACGAAGCCGCCCGTCAGCATGGTCGTCGGCGCCCGCAACACGGCGTCGTTCCCGGTCGCGACCCTGACCATCACCGAGCCCTCGGCGACGGCGGTCAGCGAGTTCGACAAGTTCGACGCGTCGAAGATGGCGGTGGAGTTCCCCGCGGGCGCAACCTCGGGCACCCTCACCGTGGTCTGCCGCGACGGTTCCACCCCGCCCCCGCTCCAGCTGACCCCGGCCCCCGGCCGGCAGAGCCTGCCCAGCACGGGCTGCCCGGCCGGAAGCCCACCCAAGCAGCTCTCGGTCACCTTCCGCGGCACCGACGCCAAGGGCAGCGGCAGCATCGCCCCCAACGCGATCGGTCAACTCTCCGTGCACGGCGTCCTCAATGACAAGGCCGTCGCCCAGGACGCGGCGGACGGTATCGCCAACTGTGCGGACGTCTCCGCCACCAACCCCGTCGACGGCTCGGGTTCCGGTTCCGGCACCGCCTGCGCGAGCCTGCGCCCGCAGAACCCGCGCGACGACATCCGTACCTCCAAGTCGGCGGACAAGACCGAGATCCCGCCGGGCACCCCGGTGACGTTCACCCTGGACCTGGCCAACGCGGGCACGACGCCCCTCGACAAGCCGGCGATCACCGACCCTGCCGACCCGACCGCCGCCAAAAACCCCTTCGACGTCGTACGCCTCACCGAGCTGAGGGTGCGCTACCGCGAGCCGTCCGGACTGCCCGTACTCCTTGAGGTGTACGACCCGGCGGCCGCGCGGTGGGTGGCGTACGACGCGGCGGACACCGCGCTGCTGACCCGCGCGAAGGGCGTGCGGGCCCGGCTCGCGGACGGCAGCCTGCCGCCGAACGGCCGGATCATGGTCGAGGTGGTGGTGCAGCGCAGGGACGGCGTCGCCGACGACGTCACCTTCCGCAACTGCGCGCGGATCACCTCGGGCAGCCGGGTCGTCAAGGACGACGTCTGCACCGGCGAAAGCAACGTCACCAAGCCCGCCCGGAGCGGCGGTTCCATCCAGAAGTCGATCACGCCGTCAGTGGTCGCCAAAACCCTCCCGGGCGTCCCCCGCCAGGAACCCGACGTACGCATCGAGGCCCGCAACACCGGAAACATCAACCTCAGGGAACTCGTCGTCACGGACGCCGACGCGGACTTCTTCGACGCCGCCGACTTCGTCCGCATCACCGGCGTCACCTTCCCGCCCGGCGCCGACCGGGTGCGGGTCGACGCCTGTACGACCGGCTGCACGACGACGACGCCGACGTACGTCACCGGTACGTACACCACCTCCACCACCCCGGGCCTTCCCAGCGGCGTGGCCGCGGCCGATGTGCGCGGACTGCGCTTCACCTTCTCGCACTCGGGCGGCGGTTACGTGCTGACGCCGGGCGCCCCGGACCGGCGCGGTGCCTGCCCGAAAATCGTCTGCTTCAAGGTCGCGGCCCGGCAGAACCTGCGCTCGGCTCCCGGCACCCCGATCCCCGGGACCGTCTCCGACACGGCGGGCGCGGAGGGCTCCAGCCGGCTCCAGCCGCCGGACGGCACATTCCCGTTCGGGGACAGTACGGCGACGCTGAAGGTGGAGGAGGGGCGCGGCAGGCTGGAGGTCTCGAAGGGCCCCGACTCGCGCATCGGCCCCGGTGAGACGGCTCCCTTCACTCTCACCGTCCGCAACAGCGGCACCGGTCCGGTCAACTCCCTCGTCCTGGCCGACCCGATGCCGGAGCTGCTGCGCCTCGACGAGACGTACGCGGGTGACGGCGGGCTGCCGTTCCGCGTGACGTTCAGGGTGCCCGCGGGTACGCCCGCACCGCCGAAGCCCGTGTACGAGCCCACCCGCGGCCCGGACGGCCGGGTCACGCACATCCGGTGGCGCTTCCCCGACTGGGCGCTGCTGCCGGGCGCCGAGATCAAGGTCACGTACCAGGTGAAGCTGGCCCCGGGAGTGCCGGGCGACTCGGTCGTGCAGAACGTGTTCGGTGCGGGCTCCGAGGTCAACAAGGACCTGGAGTGCAAGCAGAACTCGCCCCGGGACGGCGAGAAGTCCGACGACCCGAACTACGGCGAGGGCCGCTTCTGCACCTCCCGCGCCGAGATCACCACCCTGCCCGGCACGGCCTTCGAGGCCAGTAAGTGGGTCGCGGGCGACGAGAAGCTCGGCTTCTACAACTCGGTGACGAAGAATTACGTACCGCTGGATTCGCCGTCCTGCCCGGTCCTCAAGCACGAGGGCCGCACCTACACCCAGTACCCGTGCATCGCCCTCGTCCAGCCGGGCGACCGCTTCGAGTACCTGCTGCGGGCCGTCAACTCCGGCACCGACCCGACCACCGAGGTACGGCTCCTGGACGTGTTCCCCTACCAGGGGGACACCGGTGTCCTCCTCGGCAACCAGAAGCGCGACACCATGTGGACCCCGCGCCCCCGTCTGACCGGCGCACCCGAGCTGACCGGCCCCGGCACCCTGGAGACCAGGTACGCCACTGTCACCAACCCCTGCTCGGACCTGATCGCCACGCCCCGGCGCAACTGTGCCAAGGGCGACTGGAAGCCGGGCCACACCACCGAGGCCACCGGCGTCGAGATGCGCATCACCTTCCAGACCCAACTGCCGCCCGGCGGCGAGGTGTTCGTCCGGATGCCGATGTCGTCGCCCGTCGACCTGGACCAGCCGGGCAACCCGGCCGTCGCCTGGAACTCCTTCGCGCACTCCGAGACCGTCATCCAGAACGGCCGCAAGCAGGACCTGCCGACCACAGAGCCGCCCAAGGTGGGCGTCGGGATGCGGTTCGGCAATCTGCGCGTCGACAAGATCGAGGCGAACAGGCCGGAGGGCGTCGCAGTCGGCTCGTACAAGGCCCGGTACCGCTGCACGGTCACTCCAGCCGGCGGCACCCCGCAGGTCGTCCTCGAGGGCGACTTCGAGTTCACCCCGTACACCCCGATGGCACTGGTGGGCGTGCCCGCCGGAGCACGCTGTGCGGTCTGGGAGACCGACTCGAACGGCCTGCGCAGCGAACACCTCGGCGAGGAGAACGCGCAGGTCGTCATCATCACCCCGGCCACCCCCGCCGAGCGCGGCGAGCACATCGAGATCACCAACACCTATGTGGACGCTGCGCTGAAGGTCCGTAAGAAGACGACAGGTCCGGCCGCCGGGGAGTTCGGCAAGGGGCCGTTCACGGTCCGGGTCGCCTGCCGCTTCCGGGGCAGCCCGCTGCCCGGCTTCCCCAAGGACCTCACCTTCCACGGTGACGGCGAGCTCCCGCTCGACGGCCTTCCGGAGGGCACCCGCTGCACGGCGACCGAGCCGGACCAGGGGGGCGCCGCTTCGGTGGAGGTCACCGCGACCGACTCGTCCTCCGCCGATGTCGCCGTCATCGGCTCGGTGCCCGGCAGGACGGCCGGCCTGACCGTCACCAACGACTTCCCGACCGGCTCGCTGCGGGTCGTGAAGCAGGTCCGTGGCCCGGGTACCGCATTCGCCGACCGGACGTTCCGCTTCCGGGTGCTGTGTTCCTTCAACGGCCGCAAGGACGCGGTCGTACGTACGGTGACGGCACGGGCACCGTCCCTCACGGGCCAGGTCGACGGCATTCCGGTGGGCGCGGAGTGCATGGTGGAGGAGATCGACCCGGCGGGCGCCGACGAGACTCCGGCGCCGGTCGGCCCGGTGACGATCACCGAGGGCGGCGGGACTCCGACCGTCGCGGTGGACTTCACCAACACCTTCTCCCTCGGCAGCCTCACCCTCCGCAAGGCGATCGAGGGCGCCCCGGCGGACGCGCCGTACGCCAAGGACTACGAGTTCCGCGTCACCTGCATCCGCGAGGCGGAGGGCCCCGACGGTGACCCGGTCGTCGCCTTCGTCCTCCGCAAGCGGTTCACGCTGGAGGCGGGCGAGACGCTGAACGTGCCGGGTGCACTGCCCATCGGCGCGCGCTGTTGGGCCGAGGAGATGAGCGACGGCGGCGCGAGCCACACCGACATCGACCACGGCAGTCACGGCAGTGCGGTCGTCGTCACGAAGGACGATCCGAAGGTGACGATCACCGCGAAGAACTCGTACGAGACGGGCAGGCTGCGCCTCGCGAAGAAGGTCGTCGGCCCCGCTTCCGGCCGCCCCTTCACCCTCGCGCTCTCCTGCACCCTGCGCACCAAGGACGGCAAGGAGCTGACCCTGGTGGACCGCCGCCGCTACACGTTCACGGCGGCCGGTTCGCGTGAGGTCGACGACCTCGGCTTCCCGCTCCCCCGGGGCACCCGTTGCTGGGCGACGGAGCCGGACAACGGCGGGGCGACCAGGAGCACGGTCGACCACGGCACCCCGGAGAAGGCGGTCACGATCGGCGGCAAGGACTCGCAGCCGCTCACGATCACGGCCACGAACACCTTCGATCCCACTCCGCCGCCCGCCAAGGTCCACTTCACGGTTGCCAAGCAGGTGGTGGGCCACGGCCCCGGCCCGTTCGTGTTCCGCGCGACGTGTACGGCACCTGGAGCCCAACAGACCTTCCTCAAGGAGGAGTTCACTCTCCAGGCCGGCCGCAGCCGGACCTTCGTGGTGCCGGTGGGGTCGATCTGCTCGGCGAAGGAGACGAGCGTGCCGCGCGGCGCGAAGGTGACGGTGCGCGACTCGGACCCGACCACTGCGGGCGGCGCGACGGACGGCGTGGTGCGGGCCAAGGGCGACGTCTGGGTGCGGGTCACCAACACGTTCCCGACGAAGCCGGTCAAGCCGACGAAGCCCGGCGGGCGCTGACGGGCACCGACGGGGCGCCTCGCACGGCCGGGCTCCCAGGGGCCTGAGGAGTCCGGCCGCGTCACGTGGCCGGACTCCCGGATGCCTGAAGGGTCCGGCGCACGGCGCCGCGGAGCCAGTGGTGGCCCCCGTCCGCGGCGTGGCGAGGGTGCCATGCCATGCCGAGGACCACTGGCGGCAGGGGCAGCGGGATGTCGAGGAGGCGCAGCCCAAGGGCGGTCACGGACTCGGTGAGGGAGGAGGGAGCCGTGCCGGAAGGCACGACGGGGACGAGGCACACCACATCGCTGCGGGCGGCGAGCGCCATCGCGGCGATATGGCTGGGGAGTACGACGGCGACTCGCCGCTGGAGATTCCGTTCGGCCAGCGCGGTGTCCAGGGGACCGGCGAACCGGCCGCGGCGGCTCACCGCGACGTGTTCGGCGGCGGCGAGCCGCTCCGGGGTCAGGGGCCCTTCGGCAAGGGGGTGCCCCTGCCTGACGGCCGCCGCCATCCGGAAGGTGGCCAGCTCTTCGACCCGGGTCTCGGGGTCGACGTGGTCGATGGACCCGACCTCCAGGGCGACCCGGCCCTCGCGCAGCGCCGGTCCGTCCTCCCACTCCTCCGCCAGGAACCGGAGCGAGACCCCCGGCGCCTCCTCCCGGACCAGCCGCAGCAGCCCGGGGACGAGCGCCGCGCCCACCAGGTCGGCCGCCTGAAGGGTGAAGGTGGCGCGCAGTGCGGCGGGGTCCACACCGGCGCCGGGAGTGAGCAGCGCGCCGATGTCGCGCACCACCGCGGCGGCCTCGTCGCGCAGGGCCAGGGCGCGCGGGGTGGGGACCATCGTCTGGCCGGCCCTGACCAGGAGGGGGTCCTGGAGGATGCGCCGGAGGCGGGCGAGCGTGCGGCTCATCGCGGCGGGGGACGTGTGCAGGCGGGCGGCGGCCCGGGTGACGCTCTGCTCGGTCAGCAGAGCGTTCAGGGCGAGGGCGAGATTGGCGTCGACGACAGGCTCTCGACTGCTGGTCACCGGGCTGCCGCCGACTGGGCTACTGCTGCCTGGGCTGCCGCTGACTGGACTACTACTGACTGGGCTACTGCTGACTGGACTGCTGGTCATGGGCATAATTCCATTTCAGGCAATGATTCAGTGCTGAAGTTCCCATTGTGGCAACACGGCGGCACTCCGCAGGATGAGGGGCATACCCCATCCGGCGCGACCCACGAGGTTTTCATGATCGTTGTCACTGCTCCGACCGGGAACATCGGCAGCCAACTGCTGCCCCTGCTCCTGGAGTCCACCCACGAAGAAACGCTGCGCGTGGTCGTACGCGACCCCGCCCGGCTGCCCGGCGACATCCGCGACCGCGTCGAGGTGATCGCTGGCTCGCACGGTGACGCCGAGGTCGTCGACCGTGCCTTCGAGGGTGCGGACGCCGTTTTCTGGCTCGCCCCTCCGGACGCTTCCCTGACCCCGGAGGACGCCTTCCCCGGCTTCACCCGCCCCGCCGCGAAGGCGCTCGCCGCTCACGGAGTCGGCCACGTCGTCGGCATCTCCGCGCTCGGTCGGGGCACCGCGGTCGCGAACCGCGCGGGACTGGTCACCGCCTCCCTCGCCGCGGACGACCTCATCGCCGAATCCGGCGTGGCGTACCGGGCGTTGGCCAACCCGTCCTTCTTCGAGAACCTTCTGGAGGAGGCCGGCACGATCCGCGAGAAGGGCGTCTTCACCGACACCGCGGACGCCGACCACAAGGTGCCCCGCGTCGCCGTCGCCGACATCGCGGCCGTCGCGGCGGGCCTGCTGCTGGACCGTTCGTGGACCGGCAGCGACAGCGTCCCGGTTCTCGGGCCGCAGGACCTGTCCCCGAACGACCTGGCGCGCATCATGACCGCGCAGTTCGGCCGCCCCGTCCGTTACGAACGCCAGTCACTCGACGCGCTCTACGCGGAACTCGTCGGCTACGGCCTCAACGAGGAGTTCGCGCGGGGCGTCGTCGACATGAAGCGGGCCAAGGACGAGGGCCTCGACGCGGGCGTCACCCGTACCCCGGAGACGGCGTCCCCCACCAGCTTCGAGCAGTGGTGCGCACGGGTACTCAAGCCCGCCGTTCTCTCCTGAAGTCCCTTTCCCAGCAGATCTGTTCACTACTTTGGAGGCCCTCCGTGTCCACCGTTATGCCCGCCGAGACAACCGAAACACCGACCGCACCTCCGGTCACCGCGTTCATGCTCGTCAAGACCATGCCCGAATGGCTCGCCATGACCCCGAAGGAGCGGGTGAACGCGTTCGCCACCCAAGTCATCCCCGCGATCAAGGCCAGGACCACCGGAGTCCGATCGCGCTTCTACGACACGGAGTTCTACTCCACCCGCGTCACCGACGTCTGGGTCTGGGAGGCCGATGACCACGGCGCCTACCAGCTCCTCATCGATGTACTGCGCGAAACCCCCTTCTGGGACCGCTATTTCGAGGTCGTCGACCTGCTCGTAGGCACCGAGAACGGCTACGCCCGCACGTACGGCGTCGACCCTGTCGCCACGATCACCACCTGACGCACCTTCAGGCCCGTGAGACAGCCGCCCCCGGAGGCCGAGAAGGCTTTCCGGGGGCGGCCGGCCACACCCCAGCATCAGCCTCAGTGGCAGTTCACGTTCTCGGCCTTGGTGCGCTGGCCCTTGCCCTTCCAGGTGCAGGAGTCGACGCTCTTGCCCTTGGTGTTGAGCAGGGTGGCGGTCTCCGTGCCGCTGTTGTTCCAGACGTACGCGGCGCGCCCCCGGTAGCGGTGATCCCAGTACACGTTCGCGGCCGTGTTGCGACCGGCCCCGGTCCGCAGGGTCACCGTCTTCCCCGCGCCGAGCTTCAGCGCGCGGAAGGTGTACGTCCAGCCGTTCTTGTCCCGCACCTTGTAGCCATTGAGCTGCACGGCTGACCGGCCGGCATTGTGGATCTGGACGTACTCGGAGTTCCGGCTGGCGTTCGAGCCGTTGTCCGCACCGGGTCCGTTGTACTGGATCCAGCCGAAGTGGACGCCCCCCTGGTGCTTCGGCGCGGCCTGCGCCGGAGCCACCGCACACGCGAGCAGCCCGACCACTCCGACCGCGACCGGCACGGCTACCCGAATGCCATTCCTACGAAGCATGCAAACCCCCCACTCACAGAATCCACATGGATGTGGACTTCAGGAGCACATGGCATCACAACCCGCCCTCACCAGCGGCCCGTTCGGTCAATGTCGATCTCAGCTCGAACAGTCTTCCCGCCGAACTCCCGGTCCCGTACGCACCACCGGTCGGCCAATGCTTCGACCAGAAGCAGCCCGCGCCCGGAGTCCGCACCGGGGGCGGGCTCGCGAAGGGCCCCCGGCTCCGGCAGCCGACGCTCGCCACGTGCGTCGGAGACCTCGATGCGCAGGAGGGCGTCTGCCTCGTGGTCAAGGTGTACGAGGCGGAGCTCGAAGTCCCGGCCTCTGACCCGCCCATGAGTCACGGCATTCGCGGCCAGCTCCGCGACGATCTGCGCGACGGCGTCGGAGATCTCGCTCCCGTACAGGATTCCCCACTCGTGACACTGGTGGAGCGCGAGCTGCCGGGCGAGGCGGGCGCCGCGCTCGGTCGGGCTGAGCAGTTGCACGAACGTACGTACGGTGACCGCGCTCTGCTGGGGCGGGGGTGGCGTCATGTGCCCAATGTGGCGCTGGCCAGGGCCTGTTCAACAGATCAGCGACCCGTACGCTGCGGCAGCGTACGGGTACGCACCGTAGACACGACTGGTAACAGCCCGTAACGATGGGCGTGTTGGTGGTGCGCGGGGACGTACGGCGCGAGAGGTGAGCAGGATGACGTACGACACGGACGGTGCGACGGGCAACGGCGGAGCGGAACCGGAGGTCACGGACAGCCTCAAGGGCTTCGGGGAGGTCGTCAAGGCCTTCCGCAGGCGGGCGAATCTGACACAGGAGGAGTTCGCCCACGTGGTCGGGTACTCACTCCCGACGGTCGCCTCGATCGAGCAGGGGCGGCGCTTTCCGTCGGCGTCGTTCGTGGAGCGGGCGGAGGAGGTGCTGGACGCGTTCGGGGCGATCCGGGGCGCGGCGAAGCATCTTTCGAGGAAGCCGGGGCTGGCGCGGTGGTTCCGGCAGTGGGCCGAACTCGAGAAGAGCGCGATCACCCTCTACACGTACGAATGCCGGGTGGTCCCCGGCCTGTTGCAGACCGAGAAGTACAGCGCGGCACTGCACTCGGCGCACCTGCCGCCGCTGAGCGACGAGCAGATCGAAGACCAGCAGAGGGCCCGCGCCGAGCGTCAGCAACTCCTCCATCAGAGGCCGAACACGACCTTCGCCTTCATCCTGGAGGAGCACCTCTTCCATCGAGGTTTGGGCGGGGAGGAGGCCCGGCAGGAACTTCTCGCGCATCTCATTGAGCTGGTCCAGCAGCGGAACATCACGATCCAGATCATGCCGCTGAGGCAAGGCGAACATGCAGGTCTCCAGGGGTCCCTGCATCTGCTGGAAACACCGGAAAACAAGTGGCTCGGCTACGTGGAAGGCCAAGCGAGCGGCCTCATGCTCACTGACCCAAAAGTGGTCAGCACCCTGAAGTTGCGGTATGCCAGGATGACCTCACAGGCTCTAAGTGCCAAGGACTCCCTGAGCTTGATGCAGCGGATGATGCGAGGAGAAGCATGAGCACGACGGAACTGGCATGGTTCAAGAGCAGCTACAGCAGCAGCCAGGGCGACAGCTGCGTCGAGGTCGCCCTCTCCTGGTACAAGTCCAGCTACAGCAGCAGCCAGGGCGACGACTGCGTCGAAGTAGCCACCTGCCCCACCACCGTCCACGTCCGTGACTCCAAGCTCACCGACAGCCCCGAGCTCACCCTCTCCCCCGCCGCCTGGAACAACTTCCTCGCGCACACCACGCACATCTGAACCGCCGAACCACCGTGCCCCGCCCGGGTGTTTATCCGCGCGGGGCGCACCCAGAACCAGAGGTGACCTCCCATCTCCGCCTCCCTCGCCCCCTGGCTGCGCTCCCTGGACGACACGCAGCTCCGCCGCATCCTCGACGCCCGCCCCGATGCCGTACGGGACCCGGAGCCGCAGACGTTCGGGGAGATCGCCGACCGGTTGCAGCGCCCCGGGTCCGTCGCGGCAGCCATGGCTCTGCTGCCGTTGCCCGGCCATCAGGTCGCCGAAGTGATGGCGGCGTTGTCAACACCCGTGGATGTGCGCACAGTTGGTGCTCTCATCGGCAAGGGCTCCGACGACCTGTCGCCCGCCCTCGACCAGCTCGCCGACCTCGCCCTCGCATGGCCGGGCCCGGACGGGCTGCTGCACTCCTCGCCCGCGCTGGCCGCATTCTGGTCGCATCCACTGGGGCTCGGGCCTTCCCTGGTGGACCTGACCGGCCGATTCACCTCCGAGCACCTGGGCCGGACCCTCAAGACCCTCGGCCTGCCGCCCGGCACCCGCCGCGAGCAGCGGGTGTCGGCACTCCTGACGCACCACGACGATCAGGTTCGGCTGCGCGAACTGATCGGCACCGCGCCGCCCGGAGCGTACAAGATCCTGGCGGCCGACCGGCCCGAGCGGTACAAGGTGACGGAAAGCCCGGAACGCCGGTGGCTGCGCGAACGGGCGTTGCTCGTCGGCACCGATTTCTCGATGGGGCCCGACGTGATCCCGTCCGAGGTCACCATGGCCCTGCGCGGCCCCAACTGGCGGGCCCCGTACGATCCGCAGCCACCCGCACCCGCTCTCGTACCGGTGGGGGCGGACGAGGTGGAGCGGGAGGCGGCGGCTGCCGCGACCGCGTTCGCCGGGCAGGCCGCAGCGGTGCTCGCCCAGTGCGCGGCGCGCCCGTTGGCCCTGTTGAAGTCCGGCGGGGTCGGCGCGCGTGAGATCGCGCGGCTCGGCAGGGCGACCGGCTGCCAGGAGTCGGTGGTACGGCTGGTGCTGGGCTGCGGACTTGAGGCGGGGCTGCTCGGGGAGTGGCACGACGGGGAACTGTCGGCGATGCAACCGCAGTACGACAACTGGCTCGGCCGGGAGCCTGCCGCCCGGTACGCCGTGCTGGCCTGGGTGTGGTGGCGGTGCGGCCATACTCCGACGCTGTCCCGCGACACGGACGGGAAGCCGCTTCCGGCCGCGCTTTGGCGCGATACCTGCCCGGGTTGCCGGGCCGCCCGCGAGGAGCTGCTGAGGGCCGGGGCCGCACTCCCCGAAGGGCGCGGGGTGTCCACCTCCGCCCAACTCACCGAGCTGTTGGCCTGGTTGCGCCCCTACGACAGCCAACTCACGCCACACCCCGCACCATTCAGTCATCTCGTTGCCGAGGCGGAGGCGCTCGGCGTGCTGGCCAGGGGTGCGCTCTCGACGCTCGGGGCCGCCCTCCTCGCCAACGACCCCGAGGACCTCCACTCCTACGCGCAGCGGCTGTTGCCGGGAACCGTGGACCGGGTGCGCATCGGCGCGGACCTCACCGCCGTCGCCACCGGTACCCCTGGCGCGGAGCTCGCCGCCGTCCTCGACGGGCTCGCCGACCGTGAGCCGGGGGCGGCGTCCGCGACGTCGGCGGTGTGGCGCATCAGCCCGGGTTCACTGCGCCGGGCCATGGACGGGGGCGAGACCCCCGACCGTATCTCCGCCGCCCTCCGCAAAGCCTCCGCGCAGGCCGAACTCCCGCAGCCGCTCGCCTACTTGATTGCCGACACGGCCCGACGCCACGGCCACGTCCGGGTCGCTTCGGCGGCCTGCGTCCTGCACACCGAGGACACGGCCCTGCTCGCCGAACTCGCCGCCCACCGGACCCTCGCCCCCGCTCTCGGGCTGCGCCTCCTGGCCCCGACCGTCCTCATCGGCACGGCGTCGACGGAAGCCGCCCTGGAAGCCCTGCGCGCCGAGGGTTACGCCCCGGTCCCGGAATCCCCGGACGGCACGCTTGGCGTGCCCCGGCCCCGTAAATCCGCTCACTCCCGTACACGCAAGGCCGATGGCACGACCCTGGCCGCCACCTTCCCCTTCCTGCCCCGCACCGTTCCCGCAGGGCCACGGACGACCCCCGACCTGCTGTCCTGCCTGCGCACCGCACCGGACCGCAAT
The DNA here is from genome assembly GCF_040651475.1 of Streptomyces sp. NPDC048442. Classification (NCBI taxonomy): domain Bacteria; kingdom Bacillati; phylum Actinomycetota; class Actinomycetes; order Kitasatosporales; family Streptomycetaceae; genus Streptomyces; species Streptomyces sp. NPDC048442. Next base: position 222,421 of record NZ_JBEZKB010000003.1, on the reverse strand, counting down.
CCGGTGCCCGACCCTGAGAGCGGCATCCCGTTCGACACGGCCACCGAGGAAATCCTGGCGTACTACGCGACGTCACTGACCCTGACGGACATCCGCCAGCTCGCCCACGCCATCCACGAGAACCGCCCGATCGCCATCCACTACACCGCCGCCTCCGGCGCCCGCACGGTCCGCACCCTGAGCACGCTCACCTTCGATCCGCCGTACCTGGAGGCGTACTGCCACCTGCGCGACGCCGGCCGGGTCTTCTCGCTGTCGGGAATCACCTCGGTGCTGCCCGAGTAGTGCGCGGTTGCGAACAATTCTTCCATTTTGCAAGGTGGTTGGGCTATTTCCAGCCGACAGCGGAGTGATTTCCAGGCACCCCGCGACTCCGGGTAACGTGATCGCTTAGCGTGCATGGTGAGACACCCGTAGGTGAGATGGGGGAACGCATGGATCCGATCACTGCTGCCGCTGCTGCTGGGGTAGCGCTGCTCGTCAAGGGCATGCTGGAGTCCGCAGGACAGGAGGCCGGCCGGTCCGGATGGGCCGGCGGGACACGTCTGGCCGAGCGGATCCGGGCCCGTTTCCGGGGCGACAACGCAGCCGAGGACGCACTCGTCCACGTGCAGCAGAGCCCTGACGACGAGGATGCGCAGGAGCAACTGCGCAGGATGCTTCAGGTACATATGCTGCGTGACCACGAATTCGAGACCGATGTACGACGGCTGGTGGACGAAGCCGTGGCTGCACGGGGAGGCGACGGAGCTCAGGTCAACGCCGCTCTGATCAAGAACGCCCAGGTCTTCAACGAGAAGGTCGAGATCAAGGGCGACTGGAACATCTCCTGACCCAACGGCGTTCCGCAGGCCATCGACCGGTACTGAAGACCGAGAGCCCATGAACGACGAATTCCCGGGGGAGCCGTCTCCCGAAAGTGACGATGCGGCGCCACCGGAGGCCGTCAGCAGTGTGCCTGCCTCCGGGTCGGCGGAATCCGGCCAGGAGAACGACGGCCCCGTCAGCGAATCGGACGCGCTGCTGTCGTTGGCCCGTGGTGGCGGGGCAGACGAAGCGGAGCGGGCGGAAGCGGTCCAGGCGGGCGCCATCGCCGACCTCATCGCCCAGCGCCTCAACTCCGAGGCCTCGGGCACCCGGATCGGCACCCTGGCGCTCTTCAACGACTCCGTCAGCTTCGGCGGCGGATTCCACACCGGCGGCAGGCCGAGCAGCCGCGCTTCGGGCGGATCCGCTGCCGTGCCGCTCGATGCACACGAACTCGGGGAATTCACCGAGCGGTACATCCATCCCGACGGATACCACGAGGCGCTGGATTCCCTTCGCAGCTGCCATTTGCTGGTCCTGACCGCCCCGCCCGGCACCGGCCGCGAGGCGGCGGCTGTCAACCTGCTCGCCGAAGCGATGGCCTTGAGCGGCGGCGAAGGCGGCAACTGCGCCCGCATACATACCCCTTCCGTGATCACGGCTCCCGGCTGGGAGCCCCCGTCCAGGAACAGCGGCTATCTCGTACTCCTCGACGAGGGCCCCTCGGGCGTCGAGGCCCTGGGCGAGACAGGCCTGCGTGGTCTGGCCGAAACCGCGGCAAGCCTCAAGGCCGCCCACAGCCATCTCGTACTCGTCGGGGGACACCAGCTCGCGCTGGCGGCCGCCCAGCCCGGAGGCGAGGCGCTCGCCCGTCATCAACTCGCTGCGGTGGACCCGGTGGCTCTGGTGGAACACCGGGTGCTGGGGCACGGTGCGGGACCCGGGCTGCACCAGCAACTGCGCGCGCAATTGGCGGAGTCCGGTGCCGCCGCCGCCCTCTACGAGCGACCTTCGGCCGGGCATGCCGCCCGGCTGGCCTCGACGATCGCCGCGGACGGTGACCTGACGGCCGCTGTCGCCGCGTTGCGCGACCCGAGCGAGCAGGTTTTCGCCTGGTTCAGCCGTCATCGGACACCCGAAGCCATCGCCTTCGCGCTCGCCGCCGCCGTTCTGGAGGACAGCAGCTATCTCACGGTCGCCGACGCCGCCGTGGCGCTGCGTACGGCTCTCGCCCCCTCGAGCGCAACCGAGGTGCCGCCCGACCTCCGTTTTCGGGACCGGCTGAGCGAAGAACAGCCCTGGATCGAACTGGCCCACCCCGAACCGGCCCACCCCGAATCCGGAAGGCTGCACCCTGCAGGCGGGCCTCCCACGGTTCGCTTCCGCAGCACCCTGTTGCGTCAAGTGGTACTCGTCTATGCCTGGACCACACTCGACGGGTGCAGGGCCGCCGTCCTGACCTGGCTGCGCCGCCTCCTCACCCATGCCGACCTCGAAGTGCGGGCCCGCGCCGCAGTGGCCGCCGGGGTGCTGGCCTGGGCCGACCACCACTATGCGGTGCACCGCTTCCTCAAGTCCTGGGCAGGCTCGACCTCCTGGCCGCTGCGGCAGGCCGCGGCAACCGCTCTCGGAGTGGCGGGCAGCCGCCCGGAATCGACGGAGCCGGTGTGGGACCTGTTGCGCGCCTGGGCGGGCAACGGCACCTCGGCGTACGACAGAAGGCTGGCCGGTACGGCTGCGAACGCGGTGGGCGGACTGCTGGGCCGGGACTCGCCGGAGCGCGCGCTCGACGTGCTGGGCAGCGCGCTCGACCGGGGAGACGACTGGGGCACCCTGACTCCGGTTGCCTGGGGAAGCGTGCACCTGCTGCACCAGGGCCGGGTCGACCAGGTACTCAATGCGTTCCTCCGCTGGTCCGCCCCCAAGGACCTGTCACCGATGGTGGTGAAGGCCCTGTCGGTATTCGTCTTCGCGGTGTCCAGGCCGTACGAGGAGTCCGCCGGCAGCTCGCCGCGATCGACGCCGGGCGTCCCGATGCTGCTCAGCGAGGTTTCCCGGCACCCCGAACAGCTCGCGGAGCTGTGGGCACGCGCGATGGCCCGCCAACCCGTACAGGATCAGGCGTTCGACGCTCTACGGACGTGGCTGGACCAGTACGCCGATCTGTGTCCCGGCGCCCTGGACTCCATCCGCGAACTGCTGCTGGACATCTCCTGCAAACCGGGAAAGCACCGCAGCCGCATCCTCTGGTGGCTGGAGAAGTGGTCGCACGACCGCGAACGGCCCACGCCTCACGCTCAGGAGCTGTGGCTGGCCGTCAAGCAGTCGACCTGACCCTCCTGACCCCTTGGACAGAACCGCCCGCCCTCCACGAGCACAGCCACCCAGCCGGGGCATCGACAGCCGACAGGGAGAGACAGTGGAACAACTGACGTACGACCCGGTGCTGGACAGCCAGACGCTGCCGCGCTGGCGGCTGATGAACCCGCTACGGCCTCCGGAACCGGGGAAGGCCCTGGTACTGGTTCCGGACGACGGGTCCGCCCTCGTCATCCGTGCGGGCGAGGAGATTGCCGCCGCCCGCTTCGGGACGTATCAGAGTGTGTTCACCGTCGACATGACGGAACATCGGCTGGTGCTCGACATGCCATTGCTCAGCAGGGACGTCACCTTCTCGTTCCGTGGCCGGGTGGTCCTGGTGTGCTGCGCCGCCGATCCCGCGGAAGTCGTTCGCCGCGGCATCCGGGATATGAGCGGCACCTTGTACGGGCCCGTCCGGCGCATGCTCCGACAGGTCTCGCGGAACTTCGACATCGCCGAGTTCCACGAAGCCGAGCAGGCCCTCAATGAAGCCGTCCGGGAATTCACCGGCGACTCGGCCGTACAACTGCGCAACATCCAGATCGAGTTGCTTGTCGACGAGGACGAGATCGCGGCGAGCGGGCGTGCGTACCGGGATGTCGTCCGGGAGACCCGGCTGGACGGAATGCGGCGCAAACGGCATCTGGACATGCTTCGCGACGAAGGCGTGGAGGGGCTGATCGCAGAGATCATGGAGAAGGAAGGAGCGCGGGCCGCTCTCGCCTGGATCGAGAAGGGCGAGGCGGAAAAGCGGGAGGCACGGCGCGAGATGGTGCGTCTGGTGCTGGAACGCGGTGACGCGCATCGTGAACCCTTCGAGCAGGCGGAGCTCGAACGCACGGTGGTGGAGGAAGCTCTGCACGACAACGGCAGCCTGTTCGACGATGCGCGACGCGGCCGGCTGCGCGGATCACTCGGTTTTGACCGGCCCCCGGCACCTGGCGCCGGAGACCCGGAACGGCCGCGGAGGACCGCCCTTCGGGGGGAGGTACTGGCGGACCGGGAAGCCGGGCTCGGGAAGGAGCCGGACCGGGGCAGCGGGCTCGCGCCGGAACCGGACCGGAGAGGCGGACTTGGACCGGAGCCGGACCGGGGAGGCGGGTTGCCGCCCGAGGACGAGCCGCTGCCCCCGTCGGCCGCCCGGTCCCGGATTCCTTCCGCAGGCTCTCGAACAGACCCCGCGGTCACGGCCTCCCCTGCGCCGGAAGTACCTGCCACGGAGCCACCCCGGCGGGTGAGCCGCGTACGGGGAACGGCCAAGCGTCCGGCGGACGGTCGCGGACCACACAGCAAGGGGAGCCAACGTTGAGCGGCATCCACGGTGCGCGGGAAACAGGAGCGGCAGAGGAAGCCCGGGGGGTACGGGAGGCACGGCCCGGCCTCCCACCGGCACGCCCGGACCCGCGTGTACCGCCGTACCCCGCCCTGGCCGCGACTCCTCCACAGCACACCGGTGCCGCCCGTGCACTTCCTGCGCCGAGGGTGTGGCACCAGGAGCGGCCGAACGTGCACCTCGCCACCGTCTGGACAGAGCGCGTCCCAGGTCGGGGCGAGGACGCCGAACCATTCGCCGCACACCATCTCGGCACGCAGCAGGGTCTGATCGCGGTCTTCGACGGCTTGGGCGGATCCGGCTCGTCCCCGGCCTGGCAATCCCCGGGCGGCGAGGCACGCACCGGAGCATGGGTCGGCTCACGGGTCGCCCGGCTCGCCCTCGACCACTGGTTTCACGACGCGGTGGCAGCAGGGGAACCGATGACCGCGCAACGGTTCCACGAATACCTCGGCTACTTCCTCGCCCACGCGCCGAAGCGGCACAGCAAGATCGTGGGCAAGATGCGGCGTCAGCTGCCCACCACTCTGGCTGCCGTGCGCTACAAGGTGGGTCAGGGGCAGCTCGATCTGGAGGCGTTCTGGGCCGGAGACTCACGCGCCTATGTCTTCTCCCCCGATGGCGGACTGCGCGTCCTGACCCGCGACCACACCGACGAGGACGACACGCTGGAACTGCTCCGCTCCGACCCGCCCATGACCAACGTGGTGTCCGCGGACCGGCACTTCGTCATCGATTCCCAGCAACTTTCCCTGGGGCTGCCCTGCGTACTCCTCGCGGCAACCGACGGATTTTTCGGCTACCTCACTACCCCCGCGGAGTTCGAGTGCGCGCTTCTGCACACGCTCACGACCTCTCACAGCCAGCGGGACTGGGCGGACCAACTGAGCCTCGCGGTGCAGAAGTACACCGCAGATGACGCCTCTCTCGCCATTGTCTCCCTCGGATACGACAGCTTCGACGCACTCCGATCCTCGTTCACGGAACGCCACCGGGAAGTGGTTGATCGCTATGTGCGTTCCAAGCCGAGGGACTTCCAGCAGGTTGAACTCCTGCGTGACTGGCAGAACCGCACCTGGCAGGAATATCGCAGCGATTACGAATCGTATCTGCCGTCACTACCGGAGGGTTCGGCATGAAACTGGGTGACGAGATCGCCGGATACCGCATCATCAGCGAGCCGACGAATGCCAATGGCGGCAAATGCATCTGGGCCTTCGCCGAGAAGAACGGTCAAGAGTACTTCCTGAAACGGTTCCTGGAACCGAAACGTCCGCGCGAAGCCTCCACGGCGAGCGCGAAGAGTAAACGTATCCGGTTGGAGGTGTGCGAAGAATTCGAGCTCCGGCACCGGACCATCATGGAGCGGCTGCGCCCGGATGCACGGGGCAGCGGCAACATCGTTCTCGCCGTCGACTTCTTCCACGAGGGCAGCACCTACTACAAGGTCACGGAACGCATCGACACGGCCAGCCTGGAAAAGCCTCAATCGCTCGAACCGCGCCACAAAGCAGTGCTCTTGAGGACCCTGGCCCTGAGCCTGCAGCAATTGCACGAAATCCAGATCGTGCACGGCGATCTCAAACCGCTCAATGTGCTGGTGCAGAAGCAGGAGGGCATGGCATTCCACACCGCGAAGCTGATCGACTTCGACGACTCCTACCCCTCCGGCAATCCTCCCGGCCCGGAGGACATTGCCGGTGACTCCCTGTACGGTGCCCCTGAGTGGCGCAGATATCTACAGGGGGACGAAACCGTACGGGCGGACCAGCTGACCACCGCGGTCGATGTGTTCGCCCTCGGCCTGATGACGCACCTCTATCTGACCGGGGCTCCGCCCCGGTACGCCGAACGATTCGCGTCACCGGCGGACGCGGTCAACGCCGGCGAGGACCTGACCTTCGATGTACGGCTGTCCGCCTCCGTGCAGGGCCTGCTCCGTGCCATGACAGCGCGAGAACCGAGGGCCCGGCCCCGCGTGGGGACATATCTCAAAGCACTGACAGATCCCGAGGTATGTGCGCTGACCCACAAGCGGCCGGGCACAACCGAGCCGGAGCCCGAGTCCACGACTGTCCCCGGGCCCCGCACCAGCCGTATCAGGACCAATTTCACGGGTCGCACCGCGTCCGCCTCCGAGAACCCCCCGGAAGCCGCCGCTTCCGATGTTCCGGAGAGCGCCGATCCCGTTCGGTCCGCCGAACCGAAGAAGTCCCGGGTACGCATCAACCTGGGGCACCGGCGCAATCCCTGACCCGGCACACCATCCTTCCTTTAATTCATTTTCCCACGCCCACCGGAGACGACACATGACTTCCGAAAACAACCAGTACCAAGGAAACCTGCAGTACGCCGTCGACATCGTGCTCTGCATTGATGCAACCGGCAGCATGTTCCCGGTCCTCGACACCGTCAAGTCGAGCGCGGTGAAATTTCACGATCACCTCGATGACGTCATGGCAAAGAAGGGGAAGTCCATCAGTCAGCTACGGCTGAAGGTGATCGCCTTCCGGGACTTCGGAGACAACCCGGCCGACGCCATTGAGCAGACCGATTTCCTCCATCTCCCTTCCCAGTCCAAAGAGTTCGAAGAGTTCGTTGCTGACATCGATGCCGGTGGCGGTGGCGACATCCCCGAATCCGGGCTCGAAGCGCTTGCCCTCGCCATCAACTCCCCCTGGGAAGGGGGACTCGACCGCAGGCGGCACGTCATCGTCATGTTCACGGACGCCCCGGCCCATGCGCTGGGAACGGTCGGTGCCTCCGCCCAGACGTATCCGGCCGGAATTCCGCGGAACATGGACGACCTTCTTGAGCAGTGGGGCTATCCCCGAAGCCAGAGCGCGGTGATGGAGCAGTCCGCGAAGCGACTGGTGCTCTTCGCTCCGGATCAGGCTCCGTGGGACGACCCCATTGCCGAGGAGTGGGACCTGACTCTTCACTTCCCTTCCAAGGCCGGTGCAGGCCTGGAGGAGTTCGAGATGGACGAGATCATCGAGACGATCGCGAACAGCCTGTGAGACTGGAGTGGCCCGGTTTCACACTGGAGGAAACAGAGGGCAGGCTCGAGTTCCAGTGGGGCGGCATGGGCACCGTCGACCTGCTGGCAAGCCACTGCGTCTCCCTCGCCGTCCGCGCGCACGGTCAGGACGGCGGACGCCGCCTCCTCTTCCGGTTCCGGTCCCAGTCCCAGTCCCGGCAGGAGGGCACGGTGTTCCCGTCGGATCTGATCACCGTGCGCGTCGATGTCCCCTGTCAGTACGCCGCGCAAGCTGCCCGTTTCGCGGAGCGGTTGGCAGCCGACCACGGCATCAAGGAGCTGGTGGAAAACGCCGCGGAGCAGCTTCCTCTCCGCCGGGTCACCTGTGACTCCCAGGAGTGGATCGCTGCTCCGGCAGCGGCGCCCTCGGAAGAGCTGTATGCCGCAGTTCTCGAACGGATCGACAGCTCATCGGAATCCTGAGGACCCCTGTGCGGGCAGCAGAAAGAGATGAACGGTGACGGAAGCAAACTGGCGGTGCGGGGAATGCCACAACGTCAACGGCCCCCAGGACAAGCGTTGCGTAGCATGCGTGACCCCGCGCCCCCGCGTCGCTCCCAAGATTTCCACCGCCAAGAAGTCGGTGCCGAATCCCGCCAAGAAGTCGGTGCCGAAAAAACCGTCGGCAAGCAGGTCGGAGCCCCGGAGGACAGCATCGCCCGGCTCGGGCACTGCTGCCTCCAGTGCCAAACCTGCACCGACCGGCACCCGGTCGGCCGGTCCTCGTAGGACCACGAGCCGCACCGTGCCTCCCCGGCGCCCCGAAGTCTTCTATCCCAGCGCCGGCACGACCGGCTATACCCCTGCACCTGCCCCGACGCCCACACCACCACCGGCTCCCGATCCCACCCCGGCCTGGACGCCCGCACCCTCACCGACGTACTACGCTCCTCCCTCGCGCACCCCTGCGAGGCCCAAGCAGAACAGCTGCGGGCAGAGTTGCCTGGGCTTGATCGTCATAGGGGTCTTCCTCTACCTCGCGCTCCAGGCGTGCAGCAGTCTGAGCGGCTCCGACAAGAGTGCGCCGGAACCGGAATCGACTGCGAGCACCCCGCCCTCCTGCCCGCCGAGGATCGCTGCGGAGCTGCCCGGTACCGGTTCCGGCGCGGAACTGGTCGACGCATTCAGCACCCAGAACAAGCAGATCGTCCTGTGCCGTACGGGGGAGGAGGAACTCTTCTATTTCGGCGAGTTCAGTGATCGCCGGGAGGGCGGAATCGCCATGCCGGCGCGAACGACCGCGGACGGCTACGAGGCCAGCAACGGCCCGTACCGCTACCGCATCGACGTCAAGAACCAGACCGTCACCATCTACGAGTCCGGTCAGCGGATCGGCCGCGAATCCCTTCGCCCGCAGCCGTCGCCCTCTTGAAGTGCCACTGGTTCGACGTCAGCAGTACGTAGCGGTGGCCCTCGCATCACCCGGTGGGGGCAGCCCCTGCCCAGCCCCGCACCACGAACCGGATCGGCGTGCCCGGGACCGCCTGGGCCGCCGCCGGGAGGTGTTCTTCGGGGACCACGCCGATCACCGGGTAGCCGCCGGTCACCGGGTGGTCGGCGAGGAAGACCACCGGGAGTCCGTCCGGGGGAACCTGGACCGCGCCCAACACCATTCCCTCGCTGGGAAGTTCCTCGTCCTTGGTACGGGCGAGGGCCGGGCCCTCGGTACGCAGGCCGATGCGGTTGGCGGCCGGGGAGACGCGGTAGCCGGGGGCGGCCAGCACGCGGATCGCTTCAGCGGTGAACCAGTCGTGGCGGGGGCCGAGCAGCAGCGGCAGGACCAGCTCGGAGGGCGGGGCCTGCCAGGGCACCGCGTCCACGGTGGGCGGCGTCGGGTGCGCGGCGCCCACCGGGAGCAGGACGCCGGGGGCGAGCGGGTCGGGACCGAGGCCGGAGAGGAGGTCGGTGGAGCGGCTGCCGAGGACGGGCTCGACAGTGATGCCGCCGGCGAAGGCAACGTACGTACGGAGACCGGAAGTTGGGCGGCCGATGTCGAGGAGCGCGCCTACGGGTACGCGTACCGGGGATCCCCAGGGGGCGGGCCGGCCGTTGACCCGTACCGGGCACGGGGCGCCGGTGACGGCGACCGTCACGGGCACAAGTGCGCGGAGGGAGACACCGTCGAGGGTGGTCTCCAGGGTGGCCGCGCCACAGGGGTTCCCCACGAGGCGGTTGGCCAGCCGGTGGGCATGTGCGTCGAGGGCCCCCGAGCGGGGAACGCCCAGGTGGGCATGGCCGGGGCGGCCCTCGTCCTGGACGGTGGTGAGGGCTCCGGGGCGTACGACTTCGAGGGCGGCCGAGGTGTCCACGTTCGTCGCGCGGTCCATGGTCGTCACGTACGGGGCTCCTCGGTGAAGCGCACTCTGGTGCCGGGGGCGAGCAGTGCGGCCGGTTCGCGGCGGGGGTCCCACAGAACGGCGCCGGTGGTGCCGATGAGTTGCCAGCCGCCGGGGGACGAACGGGGGTAGACGCCCGCGTACTCACCCGCGAGGGCCACCGATCCGGCAGGTACGGCAGTGCGCGGGGTGGCGCGGCGGGGCAGGTGAAGGGCTGTGGGCAGCCCGGTCAGATAGCCGAACCCGGGGGCGAACCCACAGAAGGCGACCCGGAGTTCGAGCGCGCCGAGGGTCGCGGGGACGCGGTCGGCCGACATGCCCCAGAGGCCTGCCACGTCGTCGAGGTCGGGCCCGTCGTACCGCACCGGAATCTCGACCAGCGGCCCTTCCTCGGCTGCGAGCGGCGGAATGTGCCAGGTACGGAGGGCGACGGCGAGAGCCTGCGGGTCGGCGAGCCCGTCGAGGAGAACGGTCCTGGCCGCCGGGACGATGTCGCGAACGGCAGGCAGTGCGTCGGCGGCGCGACGCCGGAGGAGCTCGGCGTGAAAGGCCTGGGCCTCGGGGAGACCGTCGAGCTCGACGAGGAGGGCGTGGGGGCCCATGGGGCGGATGCGCAGGGGAAAGAGCGGAACCGGGGCCGGGGTGGGAGCCGGGGCCGGGGCTGCCGGGGTGTCTGCGGAGGAGGACGCACCGCTGATACTCATGCGAAAACCTCCCGTTGGGCGGGGCAAGCGCACGAGGGGGCCGTCGGGACGGCGGCGGTGCTCGCGGTCGTACGCGCACCCACGACCGTACGCATACTCGTGCTCACCCGAGGGCCTCCCGTATGAGGTCCGCGCGCAGGGGCTCGGCCCGGCGCACGTCCGGTTGGCGCTGTCGCACTCGTACGCATGTGGGCGCTCACGCGAACGCCTCCAACTTCACTCCCGCTCGCAGCAGTTCGGCCCGTACGCGCCCTGCAAGCTGTGCCGCGCCCGGGGTGTCGCCGTGCAGGCACAGGGAGCGGGCTTCCACCGGGATCTCTTCGCCGGACAGCGCCGTGACCCGGCCCTCCGTGGCGATCGCGACCGAGCGGGCGACCACCGCGTCCGGGTCGTGGATCACCGCACCTGGCTCGCGGCGGGACACCAGGGTGCCGTGCACCGTGTAGGCGCGGTCGGCGAACGCCTCAGTGATGCAGGTGAGTTGGGCACCCTCGGCCTCCGCGAGCAGCTCCGAGCCGGAGAGGCCGAGGATGGGCAGGTCGCCGCCCGCCATCCGTACACCGGCGACGACGGCCGCGGCCTGCTCCACGTCGTCGACGGTGCGGTTGTAGAGCGCGCCATGGGGTTTCACATAGGCGACGCGGGAGCCCGCCGCACGGGCAAAGACCTCCAACGCGCCGATCTGGTACGCGACTTCGGCGGCAAGCTCGTCCGTGGGCACGTCCATCGCGCGCCGCCCGAAGCCCGCCAGGTCGCGGTACGAGACCTGGGCGCCGATCCGCACCCCGCGCTCGGCGGCCAGCTCGCACACTCGGCGCATCGTCACGGGGTCACCCGCGTGGAAGCCGCAGGCGACGTTGGCACTGGTGACGACGGACAGCAGCGCCTCGTCGTCGGTGAGCGTCCAGCGGCCGAAGCCTTCGCCGAGGTCGGCGTTGAGGTCGATGGTGGGGGGCTCGGTGGTGGGCGGCTCAGTGATGGGGGGCTCGGTGGTGGTCATGCTCGTACCTCCGTCGGGGACACTTGAGACGCTTGGGTCGCGAGCGTGTCGAGGATCAGCTGCCGCGAGTCGGCGAGGTAGCTCCTCAACTCGGCTTCCGCCGCTAGCAGTTCCCCGTCACGGACCTGCTCGGCGATGACCCGGTTACGGCCGACGAACGGTTCGTGGAGGTGGGCCGGGGAGGGCATCGCCTGGAAGACCAGGCGGAGTTCGGCGAGGATCGCGCTCATGTAGGAGTCGGTGCGCGGGCTGCCCGCGAGGGCGGCGAGGGCGCGGTGGAAGTGAATCCCCGCGTCGGCGACGTGCGGCCAGTCGCCGGTCGCGGCGGCGTTCTCGCCGTCCTCCACGGCGCGGAGCACATCGGCGACGAGCCGTGGCGCTGCCGGACCCGCGGCCCGTACGCCCGCGGTCTCCAGCGCGAACCGCACCGCGTAGATGTCGGTGATGTCGGCCGGGCCCGGGACCCGTACAAAGACACCCCGGTTGAACTCGTGCACCACCAGCCGCTCGTGTACCAGCAGCCGGAACGCCTCGCGCACTGTGTTGCGCGAGACGCCGTACGCCTGGGCGAGCGCCGCCTCGGGCAACTGCTCGCCGGGCTTCAGGCCGGCGTCGGCGATGCGGTCGCGCAGGGACGAGGCCACGCGCTGAGCAGTACCGGTGCCGGTGCCAGTGCCAGTGCCAGTGCCAGTGCCAGTGCCGGTGCCCGTGCCGCTGCCACTGCCGGTGCCGCTGCCCGTGCCCCTGCCACTGCCGGTGCCCGTGCCCGTGCCGCTGTCGGCGCCGGAATCCGCGCCCTCACCAAACCTCAAGGCTCCTCCTCGATCACTCGCCGTCCCCCGGCCACCGGAAGTTACCTGGAAACCCGGGAAAGTCCGTATGGCGGAAACCATTGTGGGATTGTTGAGCAATACCTTACTGTCACCGGAATCCGCTGGTCCGTCACGCCGCCACTCAGCTGCACCCAGCTGCACTCAGCTGGTCGTCCGGCGCGGACCGAGACCGACTGACTGGAAGGCGGGCGACGAATGATCGTCCTTCTCGGCGTCGTCGTGGTGATCGCAGGTTTCGCCACCCGACGCAATCCCCTGCTGGTGGTCGGCGTCGCCGGCATAGCCACCGGCCTGCTCGGCGGCTTGTCGCCGCGTGAAGTGCTCGCCTCGTTCGGCGAGGGCTTCGCCTCCAGCCGGTCCGTGACGATCTTCGTGATCACACTGCCGGTGATCGGCCTCCTGGAGCGCTACGGCCTCCAGGAGCAGGCCCGCCGCCTCATCTCCCGCTTCACCAAGCTCACCACCGGACGCTTCCTCACCCTCTACCTCGGCCTGCGCCAGCTCACCTCCGCACTCGGCCTCACCAGCCTCGGCGGTCCGGCCCAGACCGTACGCCCGCTGGTCGCGCCGATGGCGGAGGCCGCGGCCGAGAAGAAGTACGGGCCGCTGCCCGAGAAGTGGCGCGAGAAGGTGCGCTCGCACTCCTCCGGTGCGGACACCGTCGGCCTGTTCTTCGGCGAGGACTGCTTCCTCGCCATCGGCTCGATCCTGCTGATCACCGGCTTCGTCAACACCACGTACAACCAGCACCTCGAACCCCTGCACCTGGCCCTGTGGGCGATCCCGACCGCCGTCTGCGCCTTCTTCATCCACGGCGCACGCCTGCTGCGCCTCGACCGCCAGATGGCCCGCGAGCTCAAGGCCGGTCCCGCCACCGACGCCGCCGCGACCGAGAAGGAGACGGCCAAGTGATCAAGGCAGAGTGGTTCTACTGGCTCATCGGCGCGATCTTCCTCATCATGGCCGCGCAGATGTTCCTCGACCGTACGAATCCCAAGCGGTTCGGCACCGCCGCCTTCTGGGGCCTGCTCGGTGTCGGCTTCGTCTACAGCACGTGGGTGGTCGACAAGTCGGCACCCGCGGAGCCCCTCGGCGTCCTCGTCCTGATCATGATCGTCCTGGCGGGCTGCGGCTTCACCGGGCGAGGCAAGGTCAGCACCACCACGCCGGAGCAGCGCACGGCGTCCGCCGTTCGCTTCGGCAGCAGGCTCTTCATCCCGGCGCTGACGATTCCGGTCGTGGCGATGCTGTGCGCGACGCTGGTGAAGAAGATCCACATCGGTGGGGAGCCGATCTTTCAGGAGGGCAGCGAGACCATCCTGGGGCTCGGCATCGGCGCGCTGGTGGCGCTGGCCGTCGGAATGTTCCTGCTCCGCGAGAAGAAGATCACCGTTCCGATCCACGCGGGCCGCAACATGGTCGAGGCCATGGGCTGGGCCATGCTGCTGCCCCAGCTCCTCGCCGTACTCGGCTCGATCTTCCAGAAGACGGGCGTCGGCGCGCAGGTCGGAAAGATCACCGAGGCGGTGCTGCCGAGCGGCATGGTCTACGTCTCGGTCCTCGTCTACTGCCTGGGCATGGCGCTCTTCACGATCATCATGGGCAACGCCTTCGCCGCGTTCCCCGTGATGACGGCGGCCATCGGCTGGCCGGTCCTGGTCCAGACGGCCGGCGGCGATCCCGCGGTGGTACTCGCGGTCGGCATGCTGTCGGGCTTCTGCGGCACGCTGTGCACGCCGATGGCGGCCAACTTCAACCTGGTGCCGGCGGCGCTGTTGGAGCTGAAGGACCAGTACGGGCCGATCAAGGCGCAGATCCCGACGGCGGGCGCGCTGCTGCTCTGCAACATCGCGGTCATCTCCCTCTTCGCCTTCTGACCCCGCCGCCCGTAAGGACCCACCATGTCTCCCCTCTCCCACGCCCTCCCCCTCCCCCGCGTCCTGCTCACCGGCTTCGAGCCCTTCGGCGGCGAGGACGTCAACCCGTCCTGGCAGGCGGTCTCCCTGGTACGGGACGCCCCGCCCGAGGGCGTCGAACTCCACGCCGTACAACTCAGCTGCGTCTTCGGCCGCGCCAACGACGAACTCCGCGCCGCCGTCGCCGAGTTCACCCCAGACCTGGTCCTGTGCGTCGGCCAGGCGGGAGGCCGCCCCGACCTGACCGTGGAGCGCGTCGCCGTCAACGTCGACGACGCACGCATCCCCGACAACGCGGGAAACCAGCCCATCGACGAGCCGATCGCACCCGAAGGACCCGCCGCGTACTTCGCCCCGCTCCCCGTCAAAGCGTGCGTCGCCGCGGTCCGCGAGGCGGGCCTGCCCGCCTCGGTCTCCCAGACCGCCGGAACCTTCGTCTGCAACCACGTCTTCTACGGCCTGGCCCACCTCGCCGCCACCGAACTCCCTTCCCTGCGCGGCGGTTTCGTGCACGTCCCGTACGCCCCGGAACAGGTCACGGCCCGTGCACTGCCCTCCCTCCCCGTCCCCTCGATGGCGGACGGCCTGCGCGCGATCATCACGGCCGCGCTGACGACGGAGCAGGACCTGCGCGTCGCGGAAGGAGCAACGCATTGAGTACGAGCGATACGAGGCGTACGGGAAGCACAGGGCCCCTCTCCCCCCACGCCCGCACCTTCGCCGAAGTGGCGACGGCCAACGTCACCCGCCCCTACCCCTATGCCCCGATGCACCTGATCGCGGGACCGGACGACCTGCACGCCCCGCGCGAGCAACACCCCGCGTTCTACGGGGCGTACGACTGGCACTCGTCGGTGCACATGCACTGGCTGCTCGTACGACTGCTGCGCCGGTACGCCGCCGAGATCGACGCCGAAGCGGTCACCGCCGTACTGGACAAGAACCTGACGCCCACTCATCTGACCGCCGAATCCGCCTACTTGACCGCCCACCCCACCTTCGAGCGCCCCTACGGCTGGACCTGGCTCCTGCTCCTCGAAGCGGAGTGCCGCGCCCTGGGGCCGGCCGGCACACGCTGGGCCGAGGCCCTCGTACCCGCCACGCAAGCCGTCGCCGCTCTCGTACGCGACTGGCTCCCGAAGGCCACGTACCCGGTACGCCACGGAACGCACGCCAACAGCGCCTTCGCCCTCGGGCTGATGCTGGAGAGCGGTCGCCCCGACCTTGCCGCCCTGGTGCGCGACACCCTCACCCGCTGGTTCGCGGACGACCACGACGCCCCGGTCCACTGGGAGCCCTCGGGCCAGGACTTCCTCTCGCCCGCACTCGTGGAGGCCGACGCGGTACGGCGGATCATGCCTGGCGACGCCTTCGCCACCTGGCTCGACCACTTCCTCCCCGCGCTGGGCAGCGGCTCCCCACGCCTGCTCACCCCACCCGTCGTCGCGGACCCGGCCGACCCCCAGATCGGCCACCTCATCGGGCTCTCGCTCAGCCGCGCGTACGCCCTGCGGAACATCGCCGCCGCGCTGCCCTTGGCCGATCCCCGCGCGCCCCTCCTCCGTACAGCCGCGGAAGCCCACCTGACGGCGGCGCTCCCGCACACCGACTCCGGAGACTTCACCACGGACCACTGGCTGGCCACGTTCGCGGCGCTGGCGCTGGAAGCACCGGGCTGAGCGATCCCCGTATGCCGTCGTATGCGGTCCTTGATACGTCGACGATATGTGCCGACTCCTAGCCTCTGACCATGCATGTACAGATCGCCGAGGAGCACGCCGAGACCCAGGAAACCGGGGAGACCGGGCAGGACACCGGGGAGACCGGGCAGGGCGGCGCCGGCCCCGGGGGCGCCGGCTCGGGTGTCCGGCCCACGCGTGTCCTTCGGGCGGTCCGCGCCCTCTCCCGGCCGGGGCCCTGGAAGCGCGGCCGGGTGCTCGCGGCGCCGGCACTGTTGCTCGGCCTGCTCATGCTGCTGCACGCGGAGATCACGGACAGAGGTGGCCTCGGCAGCCTGGTGGAGACGTTCCTGCCGTGGTTCGGTCTGTTCGTCCCGGTGCTGCTCGCCGCGGCGCTGTGGCGCCGCTCCGCCACGGCGGTGGTCGCGCTGCTGCTGCCGGCCGTGGTGTGGCTGAGCCTCTTCGGCGGACTGCTCCTCGACAAGTCCCGGCCGGGCGGCGACCTCACCGTGGTCAGCCACAACGTCGGCGCCGACAACCCTGATCCGGCCGGCACCGCGCGCGACCTGGCCGCCTCAGGGGCGGACCTGCTGGCGCTGGAGGAGTTGACCCCGCAGGCCACGGCCACGTACGAGAAGGAGCTGGCGAAGGCCTACCCGTACCGCACGCTGAAGGGCACCGTCGGGCTGTGGAGCAAGCTGCCGCTGTCGGGCACCCGGCCGGTCAACGTCGTACGGGGCAATGTCGGGCCGCTGGCAAAGACCCGGCCGGCCGACGAATCCGAGGAAACGCCCCGGGCGCTGCGCACCACGGTGGCCACGAAGCGGGGGCCGCTGGCGGTGTACGTGGTGCACCTGGGATCCGTGCGGGTGTTTCCCAGGAACGGCTTCTGGACGGACTCGCGCGACTTCGGCGCGGTCGCACTCGCCAAGGCCGTCGCCGTCGAGCGGGTCGAGCGGGTGGTGGTGCTCGGCGACATGAACGGCACCACGGACGACCGCGCGCTCAACGGCCTCACCTCGCAGCTGCACTCGGCGCAGGACGCGGCCGGGAACGGCTTCGGCTTCAGCTGGCCGACGTCCTTCCCTGTGGCACGGATCGACCAGATCCTGGTCAGGGGCGTGCAGCCGGCGAGCTCGTGGGTACTGCCGGCGACCGGCAGCGACCACCTGCCGGTGGCGGCCGGCATCAGCTGGTGAACACCGCCGGGATCGGCTGGTGAACACCGCACAACTGACCGCAGACCCGCAGACCCGCAGACCCGCAGACCGCAGACCCGCGGACCCGCAGAGCCACTGACCGCAGCATCGTGGCACTGTGCCAGGATCCCGGCCATGGACACCACGCCGCCCCGGCCCGCCCCGCTGCTCCTCGACCTCGACCAGGGGCAGGGTGCGGCGGCATGAGCACTCCACGGGAGAGGGCCGACGCGATACTCGCCGACGCGGGGCTGGAGTACGCGGGCGGCTGGGGCGCAGGCCAGAATGCGCTCCCCATCCGTGCGGCGCTGCGGCCGATCGCGGCAATGGACGCCGTACCGACCTCTGTCGTACGGCTGGACGCCGCCGATCCGTTCGCCGCCACCGACGCACAATGGCTCCAACTGGCCACCGCGCACGGGCTGTTCGACGCAGACGGGGGTTTCCTGGTCACGCTGGGGGAAGGCGGCTGGTTCCGGGTCAGGCTCGGGGAGGAATGGCGGCTCGCGGACGTCCTGCGCAGTCAGCCCCGCTGCCCGGAGTTCATGACGCTCTCGCCGGACGGGAGGACGCTGATCGGCGTGACCACCGAGGAGTACGAGATCTGGCTGATCGTGGTCGACGACGTCCCCGCACACCAGGAACAACGCGCCCTGGAACTGGCGCGGGAGGAGAGCGAGGAGGAGCGGGAAGCGGCCTGGGACGGGCTGTTCGGCAGGCTCCGGATTCCATCGCAGACACGCGAGCAGTGGGCGGTCGGGCTCCTCTCCCACCCCTCCCTGCCCGACGACATCCGGCTCGAACTCCTGGTGCGCTCCCGGCGGTTCTACGGCCGCGAGCTGCCCGCCGACCTGATCGACCAGCTGATCGGCCACCCGGACTGGAAGGTGCGCGGCGCCGTCGTGGACACCGGCTGCAACCAGCTGACGCCCGACCAGTGGAGCCGTCTCGTCCTCGCCGAGGAGGACGATCGCCACCGCTGGGCCGTGGTCACCATCGCCGTCGACTACCGCGCGTCGTTCACCCCCGCCGCGTACGAGCGCCTCGCCGCCGATCCCGTCCCGCGCATCCGCGCCGAGACCGCCGCACTGACCGGCCTGCCGGCCGCCGTGGCCCGCACCCTCCTCGCCGACCCCGAGCCCCGGGTCCGGCAGTCCGCGTGCGCCGCCGCCTGGCCGGACCTCGACGCCGACGAGCGCCGTGCGCTCCTCGCCGACCCCACGCCCGGCGTCCGCGCGACCGCCCGCCGACTGCACCACCGCGAACACCCGGTCACGCTCGCCGTCTTCGAGAGCGGCGATCTCGGCGACCCCACCCACGTCGTCACCGAATCCGTACTGGAACCGGAACTGGCCGACCATCTGTCCCGGCACCCGGACGCCGCTCTTCTGCGCCGCGCCCTCGCCGACAACCCTCACCTGCCCCCGGCCCTGATCGCCGTCCTGGCCGTGGACCCCGATCCCTCCGTCCGGAGCTCCATCGCGCTCCGCCCGGACCTCACCGAAGCCCAACGGGGCTCCATCTCCTACGACTTCGACCCCTCGCTCCACCACTCCACCCTCCCCTGGGTCCACGCCCTCCACGACGACCCCGAAGCCATGCGGCGTCTCGCCGCCTCCCCCCACCCCCTGATCCGCCGCTCCGTCGCCCGCGCCCGCCACCTCCCGCCGGACGTCGTCGACCGGCTCGCCCACGACGAGGACCGCGTCGTCCACCTCTTCCTCGCCGAGTCCTGCGACGACGCCCCGGCCTGGATGCTGATCCAGGTCTGGCACTGGTGGAACGGCAGCCTCTCCTCCCCCGGCCGCCCCCGCACCCACCCCCACTTCCCCCGCACCGACCTCCTGCGATACGCCGACAACCCCAACCCCCGGCTGCGCCAACTCGCCCTGGACGACCCGGACTCCACCCCTGAACTCGTCGAACGCTTCACCCTCGACCCGCACCGCGAGGTCCGCTACCGCGCCGCCGGCGACTCACGCCTGAGCCGCCTGGGCGCGGTCCGTCTCCTCGACGACCCCGACGCCTCCGTCCGCCGGGCCGCCGCCCGCTGCCCCCGCCTCCCCGCCCGCGTCCTGGTCACGCTGCTCCGCGACCACCACACCGCCGAGGACGCCGCCCGGAACACGGCGATCCCGCCCGGCGTCATCCGGAGGATGGCCGAGCGGGATCAGGATTCGCCGTAGGCCACCGTCCCGGTCGGGGTCCTGCTCCCCAGGCAGGCCGTAGCCCCACCTCATCGACAAGGCACTCTCGGCGCCCGCGATTACGTAGGCTTCCGCTTCGGGGGAAACGGAAAGGACGCCACCGCGCCCTGGACGCCTCCCGCGGAGCGACCGGAGAGGACGGGGGTACACGGTGCGTGGCGAGGTGCTGGAAGGCCGCTACCGACTGGTGGAGCTGCTGGGGGCCGGCGGGATGGGCGAGGTGTGGCGGGCCGTCGACGCCCGGCTCGACCGGGAGGTCGCGGTCAAGGTCATCGCCCGAAGCTACCTCGCCGACCCCCTGCTGGTGGCCCGCTTCCGTCAGGAGGCCCGAGCCACCGCCCGCCTGACGAGTCCTTTCATCGTGACGGTCCACGACCACGGCGAGGCCGAGGTCGACGGCCGCCCCGTCCTGTTTCTGGTCATGGAGCTCATCGTGGGCCGCCCCATGGAGGCGTTCCCCTCCACGGAGGAACTGAGCATCCGGGCCGTGGTGCTCTGGGGGCTGCAAATCTGCGCCGGACTCGGCGTCGCGCACCGCGCCGGCGTGGTGCACCGGGACATCAAGCCCGCGAACATCATGGTGTACGGCGAGGACGAGACCGACCTGAAGATCTGCGACTTCGGGATCGCCCGGCTCATCGAGGCGTCCGGCCCCGGACTCACCGGCACCGGCGCGACGGTCGGCACCCCGGCGTTCATGTCCCCGGAACAGGCCCGCGGCGAGCAGGACATCGACGGACGCAGCGACCTGTACTCACTGGGCTGCCTCCTGCACGTGCTCCTCTGCGGCCGCCCGCCCTTCGACGGGGCGGGCTGGTCCGTACTCGCCCAGCACCTCAACCGCGAGCCAAAGCCGGCGAGTTCACTGCGCACCGAGGTTCCGGTGGAGCTGGACCGGCTGGTCCTGCGGCTGCTGCACAAGGATCCCCGGCAGCGCCCGGCCACCGCCGAGGAGGTGTCCACGGCCCTGCTCGGCGTACTGGCCGTGCTGGACAGCGCCTCGTCCGCCGCCGCGGACTTCGCGCGGTCCGCCACGGCGGAGAGCCCCCGCTCACCACACCGGGAAACACCCCCGCCCCGCACCCTCCAAGAGGCCCCGGCACCACAGCCCGCTGCCCCGTCCCCTGCCACGCCCGCCGGACCCGTCCCGGGGGTCGGGATGCCGTTCTGGAACGGGCTGCTCACCGCCTGCCTGCTCTACGCCCAGTTCGCCCTGCTGACCGGCTGGCCCGTGCTCTGGACCGTGGTGGTGTGCGTGGTGTCCCTCTGCGCCGTCTTCTTCGTCTCCGCCATGGGGACCCCGGCGGACCGGGCCCGCATCGGAGAATCAAAGCGTCCGCCCGACGACGATCCCTACGGCGCGGACGCCGTCCTCCTCGGCATGGCACTGTTCTGCGTGGTCTGCGCCGTCGTGTTCCTGATCGTCTGGCCCCCGTCCCCGTGGTGGACCGCCCTGCTGTTCAGCATCGCGGGCGGCCCGGCGCTCTACGGCGTCGGCCTGGGGGTGTGCCGCCTGGTCCAGGCAGTACTCCCCCGGCCGAAGTGGCAGACCGCGATGGGCTCGGCGACCGGCCTCCTCAACGGGGTCGTACTGGCCGGCCTGCTGGCCGCGGGCCAAGGCGTTCCGGCCCTCCTGGCCATCCTGAGCGGCACGGGGGCCTGGGTGCTGCTCGCCCCCGTGGTCACGCTGCTGCTCCCCCGCACCGACAACTCGCTCCCGCGGGGCTGAGCACGACAGCCGGACTCAGCTGCCGTCGCCTTCCGGCGTCAGCCGCAGCGAGATCGAGTTGATGCAGTACCGCTGGTCCGTCGGCGTCGGGTACCCCTCGCCCTCGAAGACGTGGCCCAGGTGCGAGCCGCACTTCGCGCAGCGGACCTCGACGCGGCGCATGCCGTGCGAGGTGTCCTCGATCAGCTCGACGGCGTCGGTGTCCTTGGGGTCGTAGAAGGACGGCCAGCCGCAGTGCGACTCGAACTTGGTGTCCGAGCGGAACAGTTCGGCGTCGCAGGCACGGCAGGAGTAGACGCCGGTCGTCTTGGTGTCGGTGTACTCACCGACGAACGCGGGTTCCGTGCCGGCCTGGCGCAGGACGGCGTACTCGGCGGGCGTCAGTTCCGCGCGCCACTGTTCGTCGGGCTTCTCGATGTCGTACGACATGGTGTGCGTCCCCTTCTTGCTGCTGCGCGAACTTCTGCGCGAGTCGCGTCCCTACTTCTGCGCGAGTCGCGCCAGGATCTCCGGGCCCAGGTCCGTCACGTCGCCGGCGCCCATGGTGAGAACCAGGTCGCCGGGGCGGGACATTCCCGCGATCACGTCGGGGATCGCCGACTTGTCGGAGACGGCCGTCACGTCCGCGCCCGCCGCCTTCGCCGCGTCGACGATCACGGTGCTCGTGATGCCGGGGATCGGGTCCTCGCGGGCCGGGTAGATGTCGAGGACCACCGAGGCGTCCGCGAGCGCGAGGGCCTCGCCCATCTCCTTGCCGAGTTCCTGGGTGCGGGAGAAGAGGTGGGGCTGGAAGACGACCAGGAGGCGGGATGCGGAGGCCTCGGAGGCGGTCGCGCCGCGCATCGCTTCCAGGTCGGCGGTCATCTCGGTGGGGTGGTGCGCGTACGAGTCGATGACCTGGACGCCCTGCTCCTCGCCCTTGAGCTGGAGGCGGCGCTTGACGCCCGTGTAGGCGCCCAGGGCGGAGGCCAGGTTGTGGGCCGGGAGGCCGAGGGCGACGCCCGCCGCGAGGGCGGCGACGGCGTTGTGCGCGTAGTGGGCGCCGGGGACCGAGACCGTGAAGGTGAGGAACTTGCCGTTCAGGAGGACGGTCACCTCGCTGGTCAGGCCGCGCGGGGTGATCTTGTGGACCCGTACGTCCGCCTGGGCGGAGTCGCCGTACGTGACGATGTTGAGCATCGACAGGTCGCGGAGGCGGGAGGTCAGCTCGACGGCGCCCGGCTGGTCGGCGTTGACGACGAGCGTGCCGCCGGGGACGACCTTGCCGACGAAGGTCTCGAAGGAGTCGTAGATCTCGTCCATCGAGGCGTAGTTGGCGTGGTGGTCCAGCTCGACGTTGAGGACGATCGCGACCTGGGGGTCGTACTTCTGGAAGCTGCGGTCGCTCTCGTCCGCCTCGGCGACGAAGATGTCGCCCTCGCCGTGCGTGGCGTTGGTGCCGGGGCCCGCCAGGTCGCCGCCGATGGCGTACGAGGGGTCGAGGGCGAGTTCGGTGAGGGCGACGGCGAGCATGGAGGTCGTCGTGGTCTTGCCGTGGGTGCCCGCGACCGCGATCGAGCGCAGCCCGTCCATCAGGGAGGCCAGCGCGTCGGAGCGGTGGACCACCGGGATGTCCAGTTCGGCGGCGCGGACCAGCTCGGGATTGTCGGCGCGGATCGCGGACGACACCACGACGCTCGTGGCGTCGTCCGCCAGGTTCCCCGCGGCGTGCCCGATGTGGACCGTGGCGCCCAGTGCGCGCAGGGCCTCGGCCGTGGCGGACTCCTTGGCGTCGCTGCCCGCGACCTTCGCTCCGCGCTGGGCGAGGATCTTGGCGATGCCCGACATTCCGGCGCCGCCGATGCCGATGAAGTGCGGTCGGTCCAGGGCGGTGGGGATACCGGGTGCCATGCGTGTGTCTCCCATGTGGTGCGGGTGATGGGGGTCCTGAAGGGCCCCAGCCTATTCGCTGTGCGAGAAGAGTTTGAGCACCGGTACGCCGACCTTGTGGCGGGCCCGCGAGGCCCAGTCGCGGTGGAAGAACTCCTCCACGTAGTGCGGCGCCGTCAGGACGATCACCTCGTCCGCACCGGTCTCGTCGACCACCGACTTCAGCACGTCCAGCGGGTGGTCCTCCACCACCTGGCCCACCGCTTCGCTGCCGGCCTGGCGCAGCGCCGTGAGGGACACCGCCAGGGCCTGGTCGGCGAGGGGCCTGGCGTCCGCGCCCTCGGGTTCGCCGCCCTCGCGGACCGCCTCGTCCAGTTCGCCCAGTGCGACGTCGTCGATGGCTCTCAGCAGTACGTCGGCCTGATCGCCGCGTGGCTGCATCAGGACCACGAACGAGACGGCCTCGTCCCCGTGCAGGGTCGTCACGAACTCCACGTCGGCCGCAGTGAGGGGCTTCTCGATCATCAATACGCTCGTGAACACGTCGGGCGCCCTTTCTTCTTCTCTGGCCCGTACGCCTGTGCGCACGGGCCGCTGCGAAACCTTGCGGAAACCATCCTTCCCCGTGCCCGCACGGGGACTGCGAAGTAAGTGTGCCCACCGAGAGCTAACCGGAACGGTGAATTCCGCTATTTGCCGACCCTAGACCAATGATCAATTTTTGCCTGAATTCCGACGGTACTGGGTGTATAGGAACCCGGCCTCCTCCAGAATCGACGCCAGTACGAAGCGATCCGGAACCTCAAGCCCCGGTCCGTCCACGATCCGCTGGGCGCGGCCCGCCGTGAGCATCGGGGACACCGTCAGGCACAGCTCGTCCAGTACGCCGTCCGCGATGAACTGGGCCAGCAGCCGCGGCCCGCCCTCGGTGAGCTGCCTCTTCAGGCCGCGCTCGGCAAGGGCCCGTACCGCCTTCGCGGGCTCCACCCGGCCGCCGTCCCCGGCGATCAGCACCTCGGCCCCGGCCTCGCGGGCCGCGCGGATGCGGTCCAGGGGGGCCGTCGCGCCAGTCAGCACCAGGGTCGGTACGGGCGGGGAGACGAAGAGCGGAAGCGAGAAGTCCAGATCGAGGCTCGCGCTGACGACCGCGATCGCGGGGGCAGGGCCCTGCCCGGCCGCCTGCCGGCGCGCCGCGAAGGCCTCGCGGGCGCGGGCGGGCCGGTAGCCCTCCAGCCGGACGGTTTCCGCGCCCACCACGATCACGTCGGCGAGTCCGCGCAGGGTGCCGAAGATCCGCATGTCGGTGTCGGAGGAGATCGGATGGGAGCGGCCGTCGTGCTGGGCCGCGCCGTCCAGCGAGGAGACCATGTTGGCGCGCAGCCACACCTCCCGGTCCGGGGGGTACGCGTAGGCGTCGGCCAGCGCGTCCAGGCTCCACTCCCCGTTCCCCTCCCCGCCGGGCTCCGGGCCGCGCTCTGCGCCGAGCTCCGTGCCGGGGGCGCGCGCGGGCGCGTCCGGAGCTTCGTGCGGTGTCGCATGCATGGCCGCGTGCGGTGCTGGGCGCGGTGCCGCGTGCGGTGCTACGTGCAGTGATCCGTCGGTCACTGCGTGCGGTGTTTCGTCGGTCACAGGGAACAGGCGTCGCATGGGGGGCAGTCTGGCACGGCGCTTAGAGTGGGCCGTTGTGTCGTCCTCACAGTCCTCTCCGCCGAAGTCGTCGTCCGCGTCCCCGGGCTCCAGCCCCATAGCCGACGCGGCCCCCCTCTCCCTGTGCGCCCGCGAGCCCCGCGTCCCCGCCGACCGGCTCGTGGCCGAGATGGTGCCGCCGCCGCGGTTCGACTCCGTGCGTTTCGACACGTACGTACCCGACCCGAAGCAGCCCAGCCAGACCGAGGCGGTCACCGTGCTGAGCGGTTTCGCGGCGGGGCTCGGGGCGGCGCCGGAGAGCGGGAAGCGGCGCTGGTTCGCGAAGAAGCCCGCGGCGAAGCCGGCCGGGCCGCGCGGGGTGTACCTCGACGGCGGGTACGGCGTCGGCAAGACGCACCTGCTGGCCTCCCTCTGGCACGCGACGCCCGCCGAGCCGTCGCTGAAGGCCTTCGGCACGTTCGTGGAGCTGACCAATCTGGTCGGCGCGCTCGGCTTCCAGCAGACCGTGGCGACCCTGAGCGGGCACCGGCTGCTCTGCATCGACGAGTTCGAACTGGACGACCCGGGCGACACGGTGCTGGTGTCCTCGCTGCTCAGGAGGCTGGTCGAGGCCGGCGTGGCACTGGCCGCGACCTCCAACACGCTGCCCGGCAAGCTCGGCGAGGGCCGGTTCGCGGCCGCCGACTTCCTGCGCGAGATCCAGGGCCTCTCGGCGCACTTCCGGCCGCTGCGCATCGACGGTGAGGACTACCGGCACCGAGGACTTCCACAAGCGCCGGCTCCGTACAGCGACGAGCAGGTCACCAAGGCGGCGTACGCGACCCCGGGCGCCAGCCTGGACGCCTTCCCCGCGCTGCTCGACCACCTCGCGAAGGTGCACCCGAGCCGGTACGGGGCGCTGACGGACGATCTCGGCGCGGTCTGCCTGACCGGGGTCGCACCGGTGCCCGACCAGTCGACGGCGCTGCGGCTCGTGGTCCTCGCGGACCGGCTGTACGACCGCGAGGTGCCGGTGCTCGCCTCCGGGCTGCCGTTCGACCGGCTCTTCAGTGACGAGATGCTGAACGGCGGCTACCGGAAGAAGTACTTCCGGGCGATCTCCCGGCTGACGGCACTGGCCCGGGACGCAAAGGGACTGGTGGCGCAGTAGGTTCGGGGGCGTCACCTTTTCCGCTTCCGAAGGGATTCACCATGGCCACCACCCGTAACGCGCACACCGTCTGGACCGGCAGCCTCATGGAGGGCGAGGGCACCGTCTCGCTCGACTCCTCCAAGGTTGGCAGCTACGCCGTGTCCTGGCCGTCGCGCGCCGAGGAGGCGAACGGCAAGACCAGCCCCGAGGAGCTCATCGCCGCCGCGCACTCCTCCTGCTTCTCGATGGCCCTCTCACACGGTCTCTCCGGTGCGGGTCACACCCCGACCCGCCTCAACACCGCTGCCGCGGTGACCTTCCAGCCGGGCGAGGGCATCACCGGCATCCACCTCACCGTGGAGGGCGAGGTGCCGGGTCTGGACGAGGCCGGTTTCGTGAAGGCCGCCGAGGACGCGAAGGCCAACTGCCCGGTCAGCCAGGCGCTTTCGGGTACGAAGATCACACTGAGCGCTTCGCTCGTCTGACGTAACCACTGAGGCCGTTGTGTCCCGCACTGTTCACGTGCCACCGGTTGCGTGGTACACACGTGCGGGTCACATTCCTGTCCGCCAGCGGGAGTTGCCTCATGGCCGAAACATCAGAATCACTCGTCAACAGCTCTTCAAGACGCCAGGTCCTCGCCCGCACAGGGGCGTTGGGCGCCGGGATCGCCTTCACCGGCGCACTCTCCGAAGTCTTCGCGGGTACGGCCCTGGCCGGACCGCGCGGCGGGGGCCACGGCCGCGCCGGGTACGGGCCGCTGGTGCCCGACCCGAAGGGCCTGCTCGACCTTCCCCGGGGCTTCCGCTACAAGGTCCTCTCCCGCGAGGACGATCCGCTCCGCTCGGGCGAGGGCCGGGTGCCGAGCAACCACGACGGCATGTCGGCCTTCAGGGGCCACCGCGGCCGGGTCCACCTGGTGCGCAACCACGAGAACCGGGTCATCGCCAAGATCCCCGTCCCCACGGTCGAGGGCCTGACGTACGACCCGATGGGCAAGGGCGGCTGTACGGTCCTCACCCTCGACGGCCGGAACAACGTCCTCGACGAGCGCGTCGGCATCGCCGGCACGGCCGTGAACTGCGCGGGCGGGCACACCCCTTGGGGCACCTGGCTCACCTGCGAGGAGACCGAGGACAAGGCCGGCACCAACGGCTACACCAAGGACCACGGCTTCATCTTCGAGGTCGACCCGGCCGACCCGCACCGCACCGGCGCGGTCCCGCTGACCGCGATGGGCCGCTTCCAGCACGAGGCGATCGCCGTCGACCCGAAGTCCGGCATCGTGTACGAGACCGAGGACGCCTTCCAGCGCCCCTTCGGCCTCTTCTACCGCTTCCTCCCCGAGAAGCCGTGCGGCGGGGTGGGTTCGCTGCGGGCCGGCGGCACCCTGGAGGCGATGCGAGTCCCGGGCGTCCCCGACCTGTCCGCCGTCCACGAGACGGGGAAGAGCTTCGGCGGGGTGGAGTGGGTGCCGGTCCCCGACCCGCTCGCCAAGGAGACCCCCATCCGCTTCCAGGACTTCGGCGCCAAGGGCATCACGCACGCCCAGAAGCTGGAGGGCTGCTACTGGGGCGACGGCGTCGTCTACTTCGTCTCCAGCTTCGCCCGTACGAAGGAGGGCTCGGCCCGCGACCACTTCGGCCAGATCTGGAAGTACGAGCCGAAGCGCCGCCGCCTCACGCTGGTCGTGGTCTTCGGCCCTTCGACGGACATCCAGCTGCCGGGCGAGTCTCCCGACAACATCTGTCTGGCGCCGAGCGGCGGGCTGATGGTGTGCGAGGACGGGGACGGGGCGCAGCACGTGTACGGGCTGAGCAGGAAGGGCCAGGTGTACGCGATGGCCCGCGGTCGGCAGAACATCGGCACGCCGGAGAAGCCGGAGTGGGGCGAGTTCGCGGGAGTCACGTTCTCGCCGGACGAGTCGACGATGTACGTCAACTGCTACACGCCGGGGACGACGTTCGCGGTGACGGGGCCTTGGGACGACTGATGCCCTGGTGAGTGGGCCTCCCGGGGGGCGGGGGACATGTGCGGGCGCGTCTGTGGCTCGTCGCGCCCGCGCGGCGGAGCCGCAGATCCGGCACAGCCCCGCGCCCCCAAAGGGACGCCCCTCACGCGCCCAGCGACTCGCGCACGGTCCCGATTCGGCGCACGATCGAGTGGTCCGCCTCGACGACCACGCCGGAGGACTGCCCTCATGCCCAAGAAGCACAAGCAGCGCGCCCAGCTCGGTCCCGTACGTGACGCCCTGCGCATTCCTCCGGCCTCGCACGTCTCCCTCGCGGTGCGCGCGGCGGACGCCACCCCGGTCGGCCCGCAGGACAAGGCTGCGGGGGTGGCCGCCGCCGCTCTCCTGGGCGAACGCCTCGGCGTGCTCCAGGAGCGTCTGTACGCGTCGAGCACCGCCGGGGACCCCCGGCGGGTCCTGCTGGTACTCCAGGGCATGGACACCAGCGGCAAGGGCGGCACGGTCAAGCACGTCATCGGCCAGTTCAACCCGTCGGGCTGCCGGATCCGCGCGTTCAAGGCGCCGACCGAGGAGGAGCGCGCGCACTCCTTCCTCTGGCGCGTCGCCAAGGCGCTCCCCGCGGCGGGCGAGATCGGCATCTTCGACCGCTCGCACTACGAGGACGTACTGATCGGCCGGGTCCGCGAGCTCGCCCCGCCCGAGGAGATCGAGCGCCGCTACGACCAGATCAACAACTTCGAGAAGTCCCTGACCGACAGTGGCATCACCCTCGTCAAGGTCTTCCTGCACATCAGTTACGAGCAGCAGAAGCGCCGGCTGCTCGAACGGCTCGACAATCCGGAGAAGTACTGGAAGTTCAATCCGGGCGACATCGACGAGCGCGCCCTGTGGCCCGCCTACCAGCAGGCGTACGAGATCGCGCTCCGGCGGTGCTCGACGGACGCGGCCCCCTGGTACCTGGTCCCCTCCGACCGCAAGTGGTACCGGAACTGGGCGATCAGCAACCTGCTCCTGGAACACCTGGAGGCGCTGGATCCGCAGTACCCGACGGCCGCCTTCGACGTGGCGCAGTGCCGTCACCGACTGCTCGAAGTGGGGTGAGCCGGGGGTTCAGAAACGGATGACGAGCTCGGGGCGGTCCCAGAGCACGGCGGGCGGGTTCGCCGCAAGAGTGCCGACCGGTTCGGCGCCGACGCTGCGGTAGAAGCCCTCCGACGGCGGGTGCGAGACGATCCGCACCTCCGTCAGACCCGCCTCGCGGGCGCGCTCGGTGAGGTGGGCGAACAGCCGGCGGCCGATGCCCAGGCCCTGGGCCGCGTCGGCGACGAACATCAGGTCCAGCTCGGGCGGGTCGAGGACCAGCGAGTAGAAGCCCAGCACCTGCCCCTCCCCGGACTCGGCCGCGTACACCTCGTGGTGCTCGATGTAGTCGGGGCCGACCCGGTAACCCGCGATCATCGACTCGTACGGGCCCTCGTAGGCACGGGAGGTGCGGACGAGGCGGGTGAGGCGCTTGGCGTCGCGGGCGGTGGCCCGGCGGATGCGGATGGCGTCGTTCGACGTAACGTCTGAGGTCACTCCGAGAGTATTACCTGCGCGGGGCACGCCGTGCCGCAGCCGTATACGCGGGAAATGATCGGCTACTTTCCGTGAGTGACCACTTTTGTACGAAGAATGCTCGCAGCGGCGGTTCTGGGTGCGGTCCTCACGGGGTGCGGGACTGACGGGTCCGACGGGACCGGTGACGGCAGCAGCGCACCGGAGGCGCACCGGTCGCCCTCCGCGTCCGTATCTCCGCCCGTATCTCCGCCCGTATCTCCGCCCGTGTCTCCGTCCCCTGCGTCGCCTGCCCCGACCGCGCCGCCCACCGTCGCCGCCGGGCCCGGCGGTCTCACGCCCGTCTTCGAACGGGCCCGCAACCACCGCAACAAGGCCGTCGGTCAGGAAAAGGTCGTCGCGCTCACCTTCGACGCGGACATGACCGCGGATCAGGGCCCGCGCGCGGCGCGCGGCGAGCACTTCGACAATCCGGAGCTGATCGCCTCGCTGCGCCGGTGGAAGGTGCCGTCGACGGTGTTCATGACGGGCCGGTGGGCCGAGGAGTACCCGGCCCAGGCGCGCTC
The DNA here is from genome assembly GCF_040651475.1 of Streptomyces sp. NPDC048442. Classification (NCBI taxonomy): domain Bacteria; kingdom Bacillati; phylum Actinomycetota; class Actinomycetes; order Kitasatosporales; family Streptomycetaceae; genus Streptomyces; species Streptomyces sp. NPDC048442. Next base: position 192,534 of record NZ_JBEZKB010000003.1, on the reverse strand, counting down.
GATCGGCACCGACCCGCTCTTCGAGATCGCCAACCACTCGTACAGCCACCACGCCTTCAAGTCGCCCTGCTACGGGCTGCCGACCGTGGCCCCTGACGCGATGAAGGCGGACGTGGACCGGGCGTTCGCGGCGTTCCGGAAGGCGGGGGCGCGCAATGTGGTGCCGTACTTCCGCTTCCCGGGCGGGTGTTACGACGACCGGGCGCTGCGCATTCTCGGGCCGGCCAAGGTGACGGCGGTGCAGTGGGACGTGGTCAGCGGTGACGCGTTCGCGACGGACGCGGACGCGGTGGCGGAGCAGGTGCTGGCCGGGGTGAAGCCGGGATCGCTGGTGGTGATGCACTGCACGCGCAGCGCGGCGCCGGTGACGGAGAAGGCACTGCGGCGGGTCGTGCCGGAGTTGCGGAAGAGGGGGTACCGGTTCGTGAAGGTGTCTTCTCTGATCGGGCAGCAGTAGCGCTTAGCTGGATTTGCCGCGAGATGTCGTTGCTGACCTGCGGCGCCGTCGTGGCTGGTCGCGCCCACGCGGCGGAGCCGCAGATCCAGTACAGCCCCGCGCCCCTCAACACTAGGTGCGTCGGGAGGAGAGGCGGCAGGCCACCGTTCCCGCCGCCGCCGCGAGCAGTGTCGCCACGGCGAACGGCAGCAGTGGAAGCGTCACCGTCGCGGTGTGCGACCCGCTGACCAGGCCGGTCACCGCCGCACGGGCGGGCGAACCGGTGGTGACCAGTACCAGCAGCGCACCGAGCGCGGTGAGCGCGATGCTCCAGCCGGTGCCGCGCAGCAGCGGCCAGTTGCACAGCGCGCCGACTGCCGTGCCGAGCAGCACGCAGGTGAACGCGGCGAGCAGTCCGGCCGCGGCGGCGGTCAGCGGGGAGACGCGGACACCGCCGTCGGTGTCCGCCCACTTGCTGATCAGCACCACGAACACGGTGCCCAGCGCACCGAGCACCGCCGTGCAGCCGGCGGCAGCGAGCAGCGAGGCGAGGTGCACGCGGGCCGGGGTGGTGGCCGCGGCGGCGCAGTGCCGGGCGGCCGGGGGTTCATTGGTGACGCAGACCCGGACGAGCCAGGCGGCGACGGGCAGCAGGACGGCGGCGCCGTAGCCGAGCGAGTCGAGGACGGGCTGGCCGCCCTGGACGCCGATGGCGAGGAAGGCCGCGTAGAGGAGGACGGGGGCGATCCACCGCTGTGACCTTGCGAGCAGGGCCAGTTGGTACCGCAGCAGTGCGTTCACGCCTGTTCCCGTTCCGGTTCGTGGTGCTCACTGTGCGCGGGTACGTCGTCCGGGTACGCACTGCGCACAGGTGCGTCGTCCAGCGCCACGACCTCCTGTACGTGCCAGGGCGGCCGGGCACCGAGGAGCGCCCGCAGCACCCCGTCGGAGTGCACCGCCGCCACGGTCAGCGCCGTACTTCCGTCGGGCCGCGGCGTCGCCGACGGCGTACCGGGCAGCCCCGCCGGCACGGCGGATCCCTGCGGCCCGACGGCCAGGATTCGTACCCACGACCCCGAAGTGACGTCAGCAGCAAGGGAGTTGACCGGGGCCAGCCCCAGCCCCTCCACCTGGTAGGCCGCGTCCACGACTCCCGCGAGCCGCCGCGGGTCGTGGTCGACGAACGCGACCGTCGCCCCGGCCGCGACGCGCTCCGCCACCGCCCGGTCCAGCTCTCCCCTCGCCGTCTCGTCCAGACCGGTCCACGCCTCGTCGAGCACCAGCAACTCCGGTGCGGCAAGCAGGGCTTGGGCAACGGCGACCTTCTGGGCGGTGCCCTTGGAGAGTTCGGAAACCGGGGTACGGGCGTGGCCCGCCGCGCCGAATCTCTCCAGCCACTCCCCCGCCCGGTCTCCGGCCTCGGCCCGGCCAAGTCCGTGGATGCGGCCGAGGTGGACCAGGTAGCCGAGCGCGGTGAAGGGCAGGCCGGCGGGAAAACGCTCAGGGACGTATCCGACCGTGCGGGGGCGGCCTTCGACCCGGCCCTCGGTGGGTGCGTCGATCCCGGCCAGCATCCTCAACAGCGTTGACTTTCCTGTGCCGTTGGCACCCTGGATACGCACCAGGGTGCCGGGCGCCAGCTCCAGTTGGACCCCGCGGAGCACCCATGCCCCGCCCAGTCCGTAGCGACGCCCCGCGTCGAGGAGTTTCACGCCTGTGTGCTTCAGTTCGCCGTCGCCTTCGGCTGGGTGAGCTCACTGGGACGTACGATCACGAACCCCTCGCCCTGCAGCATGAGTTGCACCGCCTCGCCCGAGCCGCCGCGGATCATCGAACCGACCGACTGCGAACGGTGCAGCGAGGTGTTGAGCTGGGCGCTCCAGCCGACCACCGCGTCCGTGTCGACGTACACGGGCAGGTGCCCGGTGACCGGGATGACCAGCGGGTTGCCGTCGCAGACGACGGCGAGCTTGCCGTAGCCGGTGAAGAGGCTGTTGAAGAGACCGCCGCCGGTCATGCCGGCACCCTTCACCATCTTGATCTCGTACGAGAGCGAGGCGTCGAAGCACAGCACGTTGCGGCCGTTGACGGTGAGGGCGTCGCCCTGCTCCATGTCGACGATGAAGCAGTTCTGCGCCTCGTGCGCGAACCACGCCTCGCCCTGGCCGCGCACGGCCATCAGCGGCAGGCCCTCGCCCGTGACGGCCCGCTTGAGCATGCCGCCGATGCCCTGGCCCTTGCGCTCGAACTGGAGGTTGCCTCGGTAGGCGATCATCGCGCCCTGCCGGGCGTGCATCTCGCCGTTGACGACGTACTTCACCGACTTGGCGTTCTGCAGGGTCATGCCGGCGACGGTCGCCGGCTGGGCCATGTTCTCTGACGCAAAAAGATCGCTCTTCATGGGCACATCCTCGCGCGCCCGGTTTTGGTCCCACAAGGAGCACGGCGTCATGCCCTGGCAAACTTGGCCGAATGACCAGCAACGACACCCCTGATCCGCGCCCCTCCACCGATCCCGGCGCCACTCCCGATCCGCACGCCACTCCCGATCCGCGCGACGATGCGCCCCAGTACGTGCTCCCCCTCGTCGTGCACATCGAGAAGGCCGATCCCCCGGCCCGCACCGACGCGTTGGAGACGGCGGCGCGAGCCGTGCTGGTGATCCTGTCCGACGAGCGGTCACAGGGGGACGGCGAGGACGCGGGCGAGTGGGCCCGAGCGATGCGGGACTGGCAGGACGCCCGGATCCGCAAGGTGGTGCGGCGGGCGCGCGGCGCCGAGTGGCGCAAGGCGTCGGCGCTGCCGGGGATCACGGTCAATGGCAAGGCCGCCGAGGTACGGGTCTTCCCGCCCGTACCGCTGGACGGCTGGCCGAAGGAGCTGGCCAAGCTCCAGGTGTCGGGGACCGATCTGGACGACCCCCAGGAGCCCGGCGAGCCGGACCCCGGGGTGCCGGTGCTGTGGATGAATCCGCATCTCGACATGTCGGCGGGCAAGTCGATGGCGCAGGCCGGGCACGGTGCGCAGCTCGCCTGGTGGGACCTGGACGGAGCGGACCGGGCCGCCTGGCGCGACGCGGGCTTCCCGCTGTCCGTGCGTACGGCATCGGAGGCACGGTGGCGGGAACTGACCACCTCCGGCCTGCCGGTGGTGCGCGACGCGGGCTTCACGGAGATCGCCCCCGGGCCGACCGTGGTCGCCGACGGAAACGGCCGCTTCGACCTTCTCCGCCGCACACCCCGGCCGTGACCGGTCTTCCGCACCCCACCCGCCACAGCTGACCCGCCCGCCTCCCGGGCCACCCGCGTCACGCGTGAACGCGTCGCGTGCATCACACGTACCCATGAATGCCGCCAAGTCCCTGAAGGATCAAGGTACTTGGCGATTGATTCGACGGCGTACCGAAGCACCGCACACCACGCATGACGCACCGCGTACCGAAGCACCACGTACCGCGCATGACGCACCGCGTACCGAAGCACCACGTACCGCGCCCGGGAGCAGCCTTGTCCAGGTCCACCGCCCTGTCCACGCCCGTTTTCGCCCTGTTGCGCCGCATCAACGGCACGGCGCTCGTCGTCGCCGCCCTGCTCGCCACACTCGCCGCGCTCGCCTTCCCCCTCTGGTCGTACGCCGACCGCACCGGCACCGGCCAGGCCGACCTGGCGGCGTCGACCGTGAGCACCAAGTGGGGGCCGCTGTCGGCCGTCGACCGGGACCTGCTGGTGAAGGTCCGGCTGGCCGGGCTGTGGGAGCTGCCGGCCGGGCAGCAGGCGATCGAGCGGGCGCCCAGCCAGTCGGTCAAGGCGGCGGGGGACCATCTGGTCGTCGGGCACACCGACCTGGACGCACGAGCCCGTTCGGTGGCCTCCCAGCTCGGCGTGGAGCTGCCGAACCAGCCGACCCCGGAGCAGCAGGGCTGGCTGCGCGAGCTGACCGCCTCGACCGGGACGACGTACGAACGCCTCTTCGCCAACCTGCTCCGACGCGCCCACGGCAAGGTCTTCGCGGTGATCGCCCAGGTCCGCAACAGCACCCGCAACGCCCTGATCCGGCAACTCGCGGACGCCTCCAACCAGACCGTCCTCGACCACATCACCATGCTGGAGGCGACCGGTCTGGTCGACTTCGACGCCCTCGCCAACGAGGCGGCGGACGGTGCGACCGCCAGCCCCACGGGACCACCCCCGCCGGCCCCCGGCGGGCAGGTCCCGGTCCCGGCCCCGGCGGCGCCGACGGGCACGCAGACCTTCACTTCGATGCCGTCCGGGCCGCCGGTGGGCGAGATCGGCAGCCCGGCGGCACGGCAGTAGTCCCGCCCGCGACGCCAGGGTCGGAACCTCAAATCAACCTCTGAACGTCCACTCCTCGGGGTTCGGCGCCGCGTGCCGGGGCCATGACCCCTTCACGCAGCACGCAGGGCGCGGCACGGAGGAACACAGGGGGACACATGGACCGGCGGACACACCTCGGGGTCGGTATCGGCTGGCGTCCGGAGATCGCGGACACGATCGAGGCGCTGCCCGGCATCGACTGGGTGGAGGTGGTGGCAGAGAACATCTGCCCCGGCCATCTCCCCGACTCCCTGCAGCGGCTGCGCGCCCGGGGCACACGGGTGATCCCGCACGGCGTCTCGCTCGGCATCGGCGGCGCGGACCGGCCGGACGCCGGACGGCTGGCGGACCTGGCGGCGCGCGCCCAGGCGCTGGGGGCGCCGCTGGTGACGGAGCACATCGCGTTCGTACGGGCGGGCGGCCCGCAGACCGCCTCGCCGGTCCTGGAGGCGGGCCACCTCCTCCCCGTACCGCGCACCAGGGACGCCCTGCGCGTGCTGTGCGAGAACGTACGCATCGCGCAGGACCAGCTGCCGGTGCCGCTCGCGCTGGAGAACATCGCGGCCCTGATCGCCTGGCCCGACGAGGAGTTGACGGAGGGGCAGTTCCTGGCCGAGCTGGTGGAGCGCACGGGGGTGGGCCTGCTCATCGACGTGGCCAACCTGCACACGAACCACGTCAACCGGGGCGAGGACCCGGCCCGCGCGCTGGAGGAGCTGCCGCTGGAGTCGATCGCGTACGTCCATGTGGCGGGCGGCATGGAACGCGACGGCGTCTGGCACGACACGCACGCCCACCCGGTGACCGAACCTGTTCTGAAGGTCCTCGACGCGTTGCGCTCGCGGGTCGCACCGCCGGGCGTGCTGCTGGAACGGGACGAGAACTTCCCGGCTCCTCAGGAGCTGGCGGCCGAGCTGGAGCTGATCCGCGAGAGCGCGCGGATCTCCACCGGGCGGCGGACGGAGACCCCCTCCACGACGCCCCCGCCCACGCCCGCATCCACACCCACATCCGCACCCACACCCACACCCACACCCGCACCCGCATCCGCGCCCACGCCCGTACCTGCACCCGCCCCCGAAGCCGCCCGGCAGCGTCTCGCCCTGTCCCAGACCGCCCTCCTCGACGCCCTCGTCGGCGCCGGGCCCGTGCCCGAAGGCTTCGACGGGCAGCGGCTGCGCGTGCAGGCCCGTGCCCTGACCGCCAAGCGTGCCGACATCGTCGCCAAGGTCGCCCCCGAGCTGCCGCAGATACTCGCCGCCGCGCCCGGCGCCGGCTACCGGCCCGCCTTCTTCTCGTACGCGAAAACCCGCCCGCTCCGGGCCGGCTACCGCCGCGACGCGCTCGACTTCGCGGAGCACGCCCTCGTGCACGCCACACTGGACCCGGCCGCGCGCCGCGCCCTCACCCACTGGTGGCAGGACCGGACCGACGCCCGGCCGCCGACCCGCCTCGCCCGCCTCGCGCGGTCCGCCGCAGCCCTCGTCCGAAGGTGACCGCCATGTTCGACAGCGCCCTGGCAGGCCTCGTCACTCTCGCCGTCGCCGTCTCCACGGTCCTCCTGATCGTCACCCTGGCGGCAGCCCGGAGACGGCCCGGCTGCGGGGACGCCACCGTGCACGACACCTGCGAGGCCGCGTTCCTGATCGGCGGCCCGGGGCGGGCCGTGGACACCGCGCTGACCGCCCTGCACACGGACGGACGGCTGTCCGTCGGCGGACCGGGCATCGTCGTCCTGCACGGCAGGACGGCCCACGACACGGTGGAACGCGCGCTGGTCCAGGAGTACGACGCCGCACCCCACGGGGCACTGCACACTCTGCGGACCGCGACGATGCGCCACCCCGCGGTGCAGGAGATCGGTGACGAACTCGCCGCGCGCGGGCTGCTGCTGGCCCCGCAGGAGACCCGCACCTGGCGGCGCTGGGGGCTGATCCAGGGCGTGGTGTGCCTGCTCGGACTCCCGGTCGCCGGCGTGTACACGGTCTACGTCACGCTGACGGAGCTCGATTCCCGGCTCCCGTTCACCGATACGGTCCCCTTCTTCGTCCTGGTCCTGCCCGCGCTCCTCGTCGGCACGGTGCTCGGGTTCGTCATGGCGTCGTTCGCCAAGCGACGGCTGACCGTCGCGGGCCGCAAGGCGCTGCTCGCGTACCACTCCGACCAGGCGAACCTCTGGTCCCCTTCGCAGCAGATGGCCGTGGGAGGCATCCGTACGCTCACCGACGCCGGCCTGCGCGCCCAGCTCCACGCGGCGATCCGCACCCGGCCCCACCCCGTCCCCGCCTCGTCCCAGGGGAGCACGTCGACCCCCGCGGTGCTCGTCTGGTGTGCCGGAACGATCCCGGGCAGCGGTCCCGGCGCGTCCTGCGGGGGAAGCGGCGGCTGCGGCGGCGGAAGCAGTTGTTCCGGTGGAGACGGCGGCTGGGGCGGCGGATCGAGCTGCTCGTCCGGCTCGAGCGGCAGCAGTTGTAGCAGCAGTAGCAGTTGTGGCGGGAGCAGCAGTGGCAGCAGTTGCAGCAGCAGCTCCTGACCTGGCAAAACACCCACCCGGTCACACTTCCCCCACTCTCGGTAACGGATTCACAACACCCCGCTCACATGACGGGCACACCATGGCGCAGGGCCCTTGCCTCGCATAGAAATCCGCCATGTTCTGGGTCCTGTTCCTCCTCGTCTCCTGGCTCGCGGCCATCGCCGCCTGCGCCCGGCTCTGCCTCGCCGCTACCGCGGTCGCGGCCGTCGACCAGGCGGTGCCCGATGTCCCGCCCCTGGAGGCCGGGTTGACGCTTCCCGAGGCGGCCTTCCTCAGCGGCGGCCCGGACCGGGTCGCCGATCTCACCCTGGTCTCCCTGCACAGCGGCGGCCGGCTGCTGCTCGCCCACACCGGCTGGACGACCGTCGTCGACCCGCAGGGGAGGAACGCCCTGGAGCGTGCGGCGATCGACGCCGCCGGGCCCGGCGGGCAGTCCCGTACGACAGCGGTACGGGACGCGGTGGCCGCGGCCGGCGCCGTGCGGGAACTCTCCGCGCGGCTGGTCGCGTCGGGCCTCGCCGTACCGGCGCACGCCCGGCACGCGGTGGCCGCCGGGGTGCGGACGCTGCGCGGCGCGACCGTCCTGATCCTTGCACTGGCCGTGGTGTCGGTGGGCGTACTGCCTCAGGATCCGGCGGAGCGCGGGCGGGCCGCGCTGTGGTTCTCGCTGCCGCTGCTGCTCACCCTCGGCACTCTCGCCGTCGCCCGCATCGAGGTCCACCCGTACACCCAGTGGGCCACCGCCACGGGCCGCGCCCGGCTGCGGGAGCTGCCGCGCGACACGGACCCCCTCCACGACGAGCACGCACTCCTCGTCTCCGTCGCCCTCTCCGGCACCCGTGCGATACCCGACCCGGAGCTGCGCACCGCACTGGCCGCGCCGCATCCGCGCCCCGCGCATCGGGGTCAATGACACCGACACGCACACAGGTGCTTTACATCGTCAACTACCTTGCCAAGTATCCCTTTTGTCCACCATGGCAATCGGCGCCACGACAGATCGGCGCAGAACAAGGGATCGCGATGAGAGCACTAGCGCTGTACGGAGCCGCCACCACCCTCGGTTCCCTGGTCCTGACCGCCCTCACCGCGGCCCCGGCGGGCGGCGCCGCCGCGCCCGCGGCCTCCGCGTTCCCCTCCTTCCAGGGGGCTCCCGAGGCGCACGGCACGGAGCTGGCCGCCGGGCGCGCCCTGGCCGCCGGCGTGAAGTTCGGCAAGTGCCCGGCGTCCGAGGAGCTGCCGGCACCGATCCAGTGCGGGACGGTCAAGGTCCCGCTCGACTACGCCGCGCCGCACGGCAGGCAGATCGAACTGACCGTCAGCCGCCTGAAGGCCTCGGGCAAGGACCCGAAGACCAAGAAGCCCGTCGCCCGCCAGGGCGCCCTGCTCTACAACCCCGGCGGCCCCGGCGCCTCCAGCATGTACTTCCCGCTGGTCTCCGGGATGCCCGAGTGGAAGAAGATCGCGTCGGCGTACGACCTGGTGGGCTACTCGCCGCGCGGCGTGGCCCGCTCCGCCCCGCTCTCCTGCATGGACCCCAAGGACTTCACCGCGGCGCCCACCCAGTCGCCAATCCACCCCTCCGACTCGTACAAGAAGGAGCGGATCGCCCGCGCGAAGACCTACGCGCAGGGCTGTGCCCGCAAGGCGGGCGCCGCACTCCGCCACTACCACTCCCTCAACAACGTCCGCGACCTGGACGTGCTGCGCGCCGCCCTCGGCGAGCGGAAGCTCAACTTCATGGGCGCCTCGTACGGCACCTACTTCGGCGCGGTGTACGCGACGCTCTTTCCCTCGCACGTACGCCGGATGGTCTTCGACTCGGCGGTCAACCCCGACCCTGGCCAGATCTGGTACCGCAACAACCTCGACCAGTCGGCCGCCTTCGAGAGCCGCTGGGAGGACTTCCGCACCTGGGTCGCCAAGCACCACAAGACCTACGGCCTCGGCGACACCGCGGAGGCGGTGCAGCACAGCTACGCGAAGGTGCGCGCCGAGCTGTCCCACAAGCCCGCGGGCGGCAAGGTCGGCCCCGGCCAGCTCCAGGGGGCCTATCTGCAGGCGGGCTACTACGACGACGTGTGGGCGATGCGCGCCACGGCCCTCTCGCAGTATCTGAAGGGCAATCCGAAGCCGCTGATCGAGCAGGCCGCACCCCGCCCCGAGGCGGCGAAGGACGAGGAGAACGGCAATGCCGTCTACACGGCCGTCGAGTGCAACGACGCACCGTGGCCGACCGACTTCGAGACCTGGGACCGCGACAACTCGCGGCTCGCGGAGCGCGCCCCGTTCGAGACCTGGGACAACGCGTGGATGAACCTGCCGTGCGCGTACTGGTCGGCGCCCCGGCAGCAGCCGGTGGACGTACGGGCCGCGAGGGGCGCGCTGCCGCCGACGCTGATCCTGGCGGCCGAGCGTGACGCGGCGACGCCGTACAAGGGCGCCCAGGAGCTGCAGAAGCGGCTGCCGGGCGCGGCGCTGGTCACCGAGAAGGACGCCGGTACGCACGGCATCGGCGGCGGCGCGAACGCCTGCGTCAACAGGCACATGGAGGCGTACCTGCTGACCGGAAAGACGCCGGTGCGGCGCGCTGCATGCGCGCCGCACCAGGAGCCGAACCCGGTGTCGCTGGACAGGCACGCCCTCCCCAAGAGGATTCCGGCGGCCGTCTGATCTTCCGGGCTGGGGTGGCGTTCCTGGCGAATACGCGCCAGGAACGTCACCAAGTCATGATGCACGTACGGGACTTGTCCGTACGTAGTGGGTCAGGCGAGGCCTGCCACCAGGTCCGCGACATCCTTGCGGCGCCCGGTGTAGAAGGGCACCTCCTCGCGGACGTGCATGCGCGCCTCGGAGGCCCGCAGATGGCGCATCAGGTCGACGATGCGGTGCAGCTCGTCGGCCTCGAAGGCCAGGATCCACTCGTAGTCGCCGAGCGAGAACGAGGCGACCGTGTTGGCACGCACGTCGGGGAAGCCGCGGGCCATCTTGCCGTGGTCCGCGAGCATCCGGCGGCGGTCCTCGTCGGGCAGCAGGTACCAGTCGTAGGACCGCACGAAGGGGTAGACCGAGACGTAGTCGCGCGCCGTCTCGTCCGCGATGAAGGCCGGCACGTGCGACTTGTTGAACTCGGCGGGGCGGTGCAGCGCCATGTTCGACCACACCGGCTCAAGGGCGCGGCCCAGCTTCGTACGGCGGAAGAGGTTGTACGCGCTCTGGAGCTCGTCGGAGGTCTCCGCGTGCCACCAGATCATGACGTCGGCGTCCGCGCGCAGCCCGGAGACGTCGTACGTGCCGCGCACGGTGACGTCCTCGGCGGCGAGCTTGTCGAAGAGCGCCTGGACCTCGTCGGCGTAGCCGGTGCGGTCCTCCGGCAGCACGTCGCGCAGCTTGAAGACGGACCACAGGGTGTAGCGGATGACCTCGTTGAGGTCCTTGGCCTTCTTGCCGGCGTTCGGGGCCTTGCCGGTGGCGGCGGGGGCCTCGTTCGCAGCGTTCTCCTGAGCAGTCATGTGGCTATTGTCCCGCGCCGTCTGCCGTGCCCTCCACCAGGGTGGGCGTGGCCAAGATCTCTTCCGCGATCTCGTCGGCCGCCCGCTGCCCGCTGCCCACGCACGCGGGGATTCCCACGCCGTCGTAAGCGGCCCCGCAGACCCGCAGTCCGGGCAGCTTCGCGACGGCCTCGCGGATGCGGGCGACGCGGGAGAGATGGCCGACGGGGTACTGGGGCAGGCCGCCGATCCACCGGGTGACCCGGGTCTCGACGGGCTTCGCGGCGAGCCCGGTGGCGGCGCCCAGGTCGCTCAGCGACACGTCGACGAGGTCGCAGTCGTCGCGGTGCAGGTGTTCCTCCTCGCCGTACCGGCCCACCGAGGTCCGCAGTACGAACAGGTCGGGGGCGTGCTCGCTCACCCATCCCCACTTGCGGGAGGAGAAGGTGGAGGCCTTGATGGTGTGCCCGTCGACGGGCGGCACCAGGAACCCCGACCCCGCGGGCAGCACGGCGTCGACGTCCTTGCGCGAGAACGCCATGGTGACGAGCGCCATCGACGCGTACTCGACGGCCGACAGTTCGACCGCCGCGGCCGGGGACTCGTCGGCGAGGAGCGCGGAGGCGGACCAGGCGGGGGCGGCGAGGACGACGCCGTCGGCCTCGATGGTCCCGCTGTCGGTACGGACGAGCCAGTGGGATTGCGTGCGGGTCAGCGCCAGTACGGGCGTCTCGGTGAGGATCCGGCCACCCCCGGCCCGTACCGCTTCGGCGACAGCGCCGGGAAGCGTGCCGATGCCGCCGTCGATCCCCATGAAGACGGGCCCGGTCTGCTGGTTGGCCGCGGCACGCCGCTGCAGCTCCCGTACGCCCTCCATCAGGGAGTCGTACGACGTGGCCGCGTCGTACAGCGTCGGTACGGCGGCCCTCATCGACGTCCGGTAGACGTCCCCGGCGTACACGCCGCCGAGCAGCGGCTCGACGAGCCGGTCGACGACCTCGCGGCCGAGCCGGGCGGCGACGTACTCGCCGATCGCCATGTCGTCGCCGACCTCGGTACGGGGCAGGTCGCGGTCCTGCTCCATCCGCGCGAGCCCCTCGCCGGACAGCACCTCGGTGAGCACGGCCGGATCCCCCGGCACGCCCATCACATGCCCCTTGGGCATCGGGGTCAGCACACCCCGGTTCCAGAGGGAGGCGGTGGCGGTGGACGGCGGCTGGAGCCGGTCGCCGAGCCCGACGGCACGGGCGAGTGCGACGGCCTCGGGCCGTCTGGCCAGCATCGATTCGGCGCCGAAGTCGACGGGGGCGCCCGCGATCTCCCCTGCCTCCAGCTTGCCGCCGAGCCGGTCCGTGGCCTCCAGCACGGTCACCCGCGCGCCGGAACCAACCAGCCGGTGGGCGGCGGCGAGCCCGGAGATACCACCGCCGACGACGACCACGTGTGCCTTGAGCCCATCCGTACCGTTCATGCCCCCACTCTCTCAAACCCCCTGCCGAGTCCCGTCCGTGACCGGTTCGGAGCCGCTTCGGAACCGGAAATGGGCAACCCCCGCCCCCGTCCCGTACGTCGAACCGGCAACACCCATCACCATCTTCGGGGGGACCGGAATGCGTGCAGCAGTACGTACGACAGCTCGTGCGGCAGGACATCGAAGGCGCATGTCCTGGGTGGGAGCGGCGGTGGTCGCGGCAACACTCGCGGCCGGAGGCTGCGGGGGCGGCGGCAGCGACGCGGGCAACCAGAAGGCGGACGCGGCGGCGGCACCGCAGAATCAGAAGCCCGCGGAGCGGGGCACGGGCGCGGGCTCCGCGGCCAAAGACCAGGCGAAGCCCGGCTCGCCCGCCGTCGGAGCCGGGCAGCCGAAGGCCCCTTCGGCCGCCCAGACGCACGTCATCCGTACCGCCGAACTCCACATCCAGGTGCCCAGTGCGACGGCGGCACTGGCCAAGGCCCGTACGACGGCCGAGTCGGCGGGCGGCCTGGTCGGCAACGAATCGACCGAACGCGACTCCTCGGGCCACGTCTCCTCGCGCATCTCGCTCCGCGTCCCGCAGAACGAGTACTCCGCGACGCTGACCGCGCTGGAGAACAGCGGCGGCAAGCTGCTGGCCCGCAAGGCGGAGGCGAAGGACGTCACCGACCAGGTGGTGGACATCACCAGCCGGATCAAGTCGCAGCGGGTGAGCGTGGCGAGGGTCCAGCAGTTCATGGACCGTGCGACGAAACTTTCGGACGTGGTCTCACTGGAGGCCGAACTCTCCACCCGCCAGGCCGAGTTGGAGTCCCTGATCGCCCAGCAGGCCTCCCTCAAGGACAGCACTGGCATGGCGACGATCACCCTGGTCATCTCCGAAATCCCGCCGAAGAAGAAGCCGTTGGCACCGGCGGACGACGAACCGGGATTCGTCGACGCGCTGGACGGCGGCTGGCAGGCGTTCCTCACGACGGTGCGGTGGATCGCGATGGTGGTGGGGGCGGTGGCACCGTTCGCGGTGACGCTGGTGCTGCTGTATCTGCTGTGGCGCCGGGTACTGGCCCCGCTCTGGGAACGCCGCACCCCGAGGCGCCCCCGGGGTGCTGCCTCGGGCCCGGTGTTCCCGTCGTACCCGTCGGCACCGGGCGGGCGGGTGCCGTGGAGGCCGGAGGAGCCGCAGACACAGTCACCGACACGAGAGCCGGAGCGGGCTCCGGAGCCAGAGCCCGCTCCGAAGCCGGGGCCTGCATCGGAGTAGCCCCAGCGGGGGCGGGGAACTTGCGGCCGGGGGGCGAGCTCCGCGTAGGGCCGCCCCCGGGAGGCGGCCCCGCTGCCCAAGAGGGCTGGCGGGCTTAAAGGGGCTAGGGGCTAAGAGGCAAGCAGTTAGGGGCGCGGGGAACTGCGCGACCAGCCACAACGCACCCGCACGACGCCCACCAACCCTCGGCCCGCGCCACGCGACAGCCGCCCCCCACCCCATACCGTGTGCCCATGACCACCACCCCCGAGACCCTCATCGTCATCGGCGGCGACGCCGCCGGCATGTCCGCCGCCTCGCAGGCCCGCAGGCTCAAGGGCCCCGAAGAGCTCAAGATCATCGCGTTCGAGCGCGGCCACTTCACCTCGTACTCCGCCTGCGGAATCCCGTACTGGGTCGGCGGCGACGTGAAGTCCCCGGACGACCTCATCGCCCGCACCCCCGACGAGCACCGCGCCCGCGAGATCGACCTGCGCATGCGGACCGAGGTCACCGAGATCGACGTCGAGGGCCGCCGGGTGAAGTCCCGCAACCTCAAGACCGGCAACGACGTCTGGACCCACTACGACAAGCTCGTCATCGCCACCGGCGCCCGCCCGGTCCGCCCGCGGATCCCCGGCATCGACGCCCCGGGCGTGCACGGCGTGCAGAACCTCGACGACGGGCAGGCCCTCCTCGACACCCTCAAGGAGACCAAGGGCCGCCGCGCGGTCGTCGTCGGCGCGGGCTACATCGGCGTGGAGATGGCCGAGGCAATGATCAAGCGCGGTTACGAGGTCACCGTCCTCAACCGCGGCGAGCAGCCGATGGCCACCCTCGACCCGGACATGGGCGCCCTCGTCCACGAGGCGATGAACGGCATGGGCATCACCACCGTCTCGGGCGCCGAGGTCACCAAGATCCTCACGGACTCGGACGGCCGGGTCAGCGGCGTCGCCACGGAAGAGTCCAGCTACCCCGCCGACGTCGTGATCCTCGGTATCGGCGTCACTCCGGAAACCACCCTCGCGAAGGCCGCGGGCCTCCCCCTCGGCGCTTCCGGCGGCCTGGTCACCGACCTGTCCATGCGGGTCAGGGGCCACGACGACATCTGGGCGGGCGGCGACTGCGTCGAGGTCCTCGACCTGGTCTCGGGACGCCCGCGCCACATCGCCCTCGGTACGCACGCCAACAAGCACGGCCAGATCATCGGCGCCAACGTCGGCGGCGACTACGCCACCTTCCCCGGCGTCGTCGGCACCGCCGTCAGCAAGGTCTGCGACCTGGAGATCGCCCGCACGGGCCTGCTCGAAAAGGACGCCAAGGCCGAAGGGCTCCAGTTCGTCACCGTACGCATCGAGTCGACGAGCCGCGCGGGCTACTACCCCGGCGCCTCCCTCATGACGGTCAAGATGACCGCCGAACGCCGCACCGGCCGCCTCCTCGGCGTCCAGATCGTCGGCCGCGAGGGCGCCGCCAAGCGCGTCGACATCGCGGCGGTCGCCCTCACCGCGAAGATGACGGTCGAGTCGATGACCGCCCTGGACCTGGGTTACGCCCCGCCGTTCTCGCCGGTCTGGGACCCGGTCCTGGTCGCGGCCCGCAAGGCGGCGACGGCGGTCCGGAAGGCGGGGGCGTGACCCACCGTGCCGCCGACCCGGTGGCCGGTCAACGCCCGTAGCGGGGCGGTGACCAGTGGCGGGACGAGCTGGTACGGGTCGGACGCCAGGGTGTCGCGGTGACTACTGCACAGCGGTGCCCGGTCCGGCACGACGGCCGGGCCAGGTGCCGCTGAGAGCCGCTACTTCGCGGTCTGCGTGTGGACGTACTCCACCAGGCGCGACAGCGCGTCCGGGTCCATCGACGGCAGTACGCCGTGCCCGAGGTTGAAGACGTGCCCCTCCAGGCCCTTGGCGGCCTGCAGCACCTCGTCGGTCTTCGCCATCACGGCCTCCGGGCCCGCGAAGAGGACGGCGGGGTCGAGGTTGCCCTGGAGCGCCTTGCCGGGGCCGACCCGGCGGGCGGCCTCGTCCAGCGGGACCCGCCAGTCGACGCCGACGACGTCGGCACCGGCCTCGCCCATGAGCCCGAGCAGTTCGCCCGTACCCACACCGAAGTGGATGGTCGGGACGCCGTACGGGGCGACCGCGTCGAAGACCTTCGACGACGCGGGCAGCACGGAGCTGATGTAGTCGGCGGGGGCCAGTGCGCCCACCCACGAGTCGAAGAGCTGGACGGCGGAGGCACCGGCCTCGATCTGCACCTTGAGGAAGTCGCCGGTGATGGAGGCGAGCCGGTCCACGAGGTCGGCCCACAGCTGCGGGTCGCCGTACATCATGGCCTTGGTGTTCTCGTGGTTGCGGGACGGACCGCCCTCGACGAGGTAGCTCGCAAGAGTGAAGGGCGCACCCGCGAATCCGATGAGCGGGGTCTCGCCGAGCTCCTCCACCAGCATCCCCATCGCCTCGGTGACGTACCAGACGTCCTCGGGGGTCAGGTCGCGGAGACGGTCCAGGTCGGCGCGGGTGCGGATCGGGTCGGCGACGACCGGGCCGACGCCCGGCTTGATGTCGAGGTCGATGCCGATGGCCTTCAGCGGGACGACGATGTCGCTGAAGTAGATCGCCGCGTCGACCTTGTGACGGCGCACCGGCTGGAGGGTGATCTCCTTGACCAACTCGGGCCGCATGCACGACTCCAGCATCGGAATGCCTTCGCGCACCTTCAGGTACTCCGGCAGCGAGCGCCCCGCCTGCCGCATGAACCACACCGGCGTGTGCGGCACCGCCTCACGCCTGCACGCCTTCAGGAAGGCGGAGTCGTACGTCTTGCTCTGCGGGCGGCCCTTCGGGCTTTCGTTGGCACTCACGCCCAGAATCTTCGCACGCGCGGGGAAGCACTCGCCCCGGGCAGGGTGTCTCTCCCGCCGTGCGGGCCCCCTTCCGCCTACCCTTCCCCGCATGGCTCCGGCTCAGGGACGATTTTCAGATGACGCGCACGGTCACCCACATGGCAGGGACGGCAGGGACGGTACGGAGGAGAACACTGCCCCGCTCCCCTTCCGGCAGGCGGTGGACGCGCTGCGGGCCGCCCGGCTGCGTCCCGAGGTGGAGGTCGACCCGACAAAGCCGCCCAAGCGGCTCGCGCCGTTCGCCTACGCGCTGGAGGCGGCGGCCGTCGACGGCGACGAGGACCTGGCCGACGGCCGGCTCGTACTGCTCCACGACCCGGCGGGCCACGACGCCTGGCAGGGCACCTTCCGCCTGGTGACGCTCGTACGGGCGGAACTGGAGCCGGAGATGGCCGCCGACCCGCTCCTGCCGGAGGTCTGCTGGTCGTGGCTGACCGGCGCGATGGAGGCACGCGGACTGTCGTACGGGGAGGCGAGCGGCACCGTCACCCGGGCCGGTTCGCACTACTTCGGCGGGCTCTCCAACCGGCGGCCCGCCACCCAGATCGAGATCCGGGCGTCCTGGACCCCCCGCGAGGGACTCGGCGGTGTCCCCGACACGGCGTCCTACCTGGCGGCCTGGTGCGACCTGCTGTGTCAGGTCGCCGGGCTGCCCCCGGCTCCGGCGAGCGGACCCGAGGCGGGACTCCAGGGACTGTCGGGCGTGGTGTCACTGCCGCAGCGGCGCGGCCCGCAGCCCCTCTGACGGATCTTCAGGGAGCTCTCGGCGCTCTCGGAAAGCCCGCCGAGGGCTCTCGGAATGCCCGCCGAGGGCTCCCTGGAATCCCGCTGGAGAGCCGTGGGAAGCTCGCTGGAACCCCGCTGGAGAGCCGTGGGAAGCCCGCTGGAATCCCGCTGGACAGCCGTGGGAAGTCCACTGGAAGCCCGTGGGAAGCTCCGTGAACGCTCCCTGACGGACAATCGAGCTGGTGCTCTGATCAGGGACTTCATCGATCGTCTATCCGAATTGCCCGAATTGTTACTCATCAATTCGTGATCTTTCTCTAAAGGCGGGCGGGGTTGCTGCCGAAGAGGACATTGACCCTTCCAGCACGGTTCGCCCCGGCTTGACCCCCATCAGTCGGAGCCTTCCCGTCACTCCCTCGGAGGCCTGGTGTCCGTTCTCCTCGAGCAGCCCGCAAGCCTGGGCGCCTACCGGCCGAACAAGCCGACCGCCATGGTCGTCGTGGCCGATCCGCGCGTCCGCTCCACCGTCACCCGCCACCTGTGGGCCCTCGGAGTACGTGATGTCATCGAGGCGTCCTCCATCGCCGAGGCCCGGCCCCGGGTCGGCAGCCCCCGCGACATCTGCGTCGCCGATGTCCACCTGCCCGACGGTTCCGGGCTGACCCTCCTCTCCGAGACCCGCGCGGCGGGCTGGCCCAACGGTCTGGCCCTGTCCGCCGCCGACGACATCGGTGCCGTACGCAACGCCCTCGCGGGCGGTGTGAAGGGGTACGTCGTCACCGGTACGCGCAACAACATCGGCCAGCACCCCGGCCGCCCCGGCATGGCCCCCATCGGGGCAGCCGCCGCCCGCATGCACCGCCGCCCCCCGGGTTCCCCGAGCCACCCGGGCGGCTACCGCGAGCTCTCCGGCCGTGAGGTCGAAGTTCTCCGGCTCGTCGCGGAGGGCCAGTCCAACAAGGCCATCGGCGTCTCGATGGGCCTCTCGGCCCTGACCGTCAAGAGCCACCTGGCGCGCATCGCCCGCAAGCTCGGCACGGGCGACCGGGCCGGCATGGTGGCGGTCGCGCTGCGCACCGGCATCATCCACTGAGTCGACAGAGGCCGCTGAACCCTCTGAACCCTCTGAGGCCGCTGAATCCACTGAACATCCCAGGCGGGCCACGGGCCGGGTGAACCTCCAGGCGCCCGGCCACGCGCCGGGTGTCCTCCAGCACCCGGCACAGGACTGCGGTCCGACAGCGGAAGGTTCCGCTGTCGGACCGCAGTCCTGTGTGTGCCCCACCTGTGTGCGCCCCACGGCCCGGCCGGCCTCCCCGGGCCCGTCCCCCGCCCTCTTCCCTGGCCCGGTATCGCGCTCCGTCGTCGGGCCCCTGTCATACACAGATACCCTTGACACGTGACCGACGCCCAAGAGACCGCAGCAGACGCAGACCTGCGAACCACCGGGGGCGGCCCCCCGGACGACGTCGAACCGGCGCCGATCCCGCTGTTGGAGCCACGCGAGGGCATTCCGCCCGTCGTGGCGACGCAGGAGGCCCTCGATGAAGTGATCGCGGCATTCGCCGCCGGAACCGGCCCCGTGGCCGTCGACGCCGAGCGCGCGTCCGGCTACCGGTACGGACAGAAGGCCTATCTCGTACAACTGCGCCGTGAGGGCGCCGGCAGTGCGCTGATCGACCCGGTCGGCTGTCCCGACCTCTCCGGCCTGGGCGACGCGATCGCGGACGCGGAGTGGGTGCTGCACGCGGCAACCCAGGACCTCCCCTGCCTGCGTGAAATAGGCATGATCCCCACCCGCATCTTCGACACGGAGCTGGCCGGACGCCTCGCGGGCATCCCGCGCGTCGGCCTCGGCGCCATCGTCGAGAACCTTCTCGGGTACGCCCTGGAGAAGGGGCACTCCGCCGTCGACTGGTCGACCCGCCCGCTCCCCGAGCCCTGGCTGCGGTACGCGGCGCTCGACGTCGAGCTGCTCGTGGACCTGCGGGACGCACTGGAGAAGGAGCTGGACCGGCAGGGCAAGCTCGAATGGGCGCTGCAGGAGTTCCGCGCGATCGCCGAGGCCCCGCCCGCGCCGCCGCGCAAGGACCCGTGGCGGCGTACGTCCGGGATGCACAAGGTGCGCGGCCGTCGCAAGCTCGCGGTCGTACGGGAACTGTGGACCGCCAGGGACGCCATCGCGCAGCGCCGCGACGTGTCCCCCGGCAAGGTCCTGAGCGATGCCGCCATCGTCGAGGCCTCCCTCGCCGTGCCGCTGAACGTGACCGCGCTGGCCGCGCTGCCCGGCTTCGGGCACCGGGTGGGGCGCCGTCAGCTGGAGCAGTGGCAGGCGGCGGTCGACCGCGCCAAGGCCCTGCCGGACATCGAGCTTCCGCAGCCCGGCCAGGCGGTGGCGGGCCCTCCGCCGCCCCGCTCCTGGGCCGACAAGGACCCCGCGGCGGCGGCCAGGCTGTCCGCCGCGCGGGCGGCGGTCTCGGCGAAGGCCGAGGAGCTCACCATGCCGCAGGAAAACCTGATCACCCCGGACACGGTGCGCCGGGTCTGCTGGGAGCCGCCGAAGCCGGCGACACAGGAGAAGGTGGCGGAGGCACTGGCGGCGCACGGGGCGCGCCAGTGGCAGATCGAACTGGTCACCCCGTTGCTGGTGACGGCGCTGGCGGCGCAGGCCCCGGAGGCCTGAGCAGGCGCCGGCCCCGCCGCCGGCGCTCCGCCTCGTAACACCTCGGGAGACCCCCCGGCACACCTCGGGAGAAGCCCCCGGCCACTGCGGTGACCGGGGGCTTTCGCAGCCCCGGAGCGCCCTCGGGGCCGCCCGCGCCGAATGTGACCTTCGCCGCTCCGGCCGTGAGGGGTGGGCAGCTTGGTTACTCGTAAGTAGCATGGGGCTGTGCGGTGCGCCCACCTCGGCGTATCCGCGTACCGGCAGCAGCACCACCCCGCACCCCGGAGGAGAGCCAATCGTGCCTCGTACCGTCAGGGACGTCGTCTTCGTCGACGGCGTCCGCACCCCGTTCGGCAAGGCGGGCCCGAAGGGCATCTACCACGAGACCCGGGCCGACGATCTCGTCGTGAAGGCGATCCGGGAGCTGCTGCGCCGCAACCCGGACCTCGACCCGGCGAAGATCGACGAGGTCGCCATCGCCGCGACCACCCAGATCGGCGACCAGGGCCTGACCCTCGGCCGTACCGCCGGAATCCTGGCGGGTCTGCCGACCACCGTGCCCGGCTTCTCGATCGACCGCATGTGCGCCGGCGCGATGACCGCCGTGACGTCCGTCGCGGGCGGCGTGGCCTTCGGTGCGTACGACATCGCCCTCGCGGGCGGCGTCGAGCACATGGGCCGCCACCCCATGGGCGAGGGCGTGGACCCCAACCCGCGCTTCGTCTCCGACAAGCTGGTCGACGAGTCCGCCCTCTTCATGGGCATGACCGCCGAGAACCTGCACGACCGCTTCCCGGGCATCTCCAAGCAGCGCGCGGACGAGTACGCGGTGCGCTCGCAGGAGAAGGCCGCGAAGGCGTACGCCGACGGCAAGATCCAGGCCGACCTGGTCCCCGTGTCGGTGCGTCGCACCAACGACGCGGCGGGCGAGACCGGTTGGGGCCTGGCCACGACCGACGAGCCGATGCGTCCGGGCACGACGCTGGAGTCCCTCGCGGGCCTCAAGACGCCGTTCCGCCCGCACGGCCGCGTCACCGCGGGCAACGCCGCCGGTCTGAACGACGGCGCCACCGCCTCCCTGATCGCCGCCGAGGACGTCGCGCGCGAGCTCGGCCTCCCGGTCAAGATGCGCCTGGTCTCCTACGCCTTCGCCGGCGTCGAGCCCGAGGTCATGGGCATCGGCCCGGTCCCGGCGACCGAGAAGGCCCTCGCCAAGGCGGGCCTGTCGATCGACGACATCGGCCTGTTCGAGATCAACGAGGCCTTCGCCGTACAGGTGCTGGCCATGCTCGACCACTTCGGCATCCCCGAGGACGACGCGCGCGTGAACCAGTACGGCGGCGCCATCGCCTTCGGCCACCCGCTGGCCTCCTCCGGTGTGCGTCTGATGACGCAGCTGGCCCGGCAGTTCGAGGAGCAGCCGCACGTCCGCTACGGCCTGACGAGCATGTGCGTCGGCTTCGGCATGGGCGGAACGGTCATCTGGGAGAACCCGCACTTCAACGGAGGCGACGACAAGTGAGCACCACCACCACTGAGCTCCTGAAGGGTGCGGCCGAGCTGTTCCCGGACGAGGTCGTCACGCAGGCGCACGTACGCCACCTGCAGCTCCCGGGCGGCGCCGGCAACTTCGCGCTGATCACGCTGGACAACGGCCTGGACCACACCAAGCCGACCACCTTCGGCCCGCAGTCGCTGGCCAACCTGAACGCCGCCGTGGACCAGGTCGAGAAGGAGGCCTCCGAGGGCTCCATCGTCGGCATCGGCATCACCGGCAAGCCGTTCATCTTCGCCGTCGGCGCCGACCTCAAGGGCGTGGAGCTTCTGGGGCGCCACGAGGACGCGCTCGCCATCGGCAAGGGCGGCCACGACGTCTTCCGCCGGCTCTCGGGCCTCGCGGTCCCGACCTTCGCGTACTACAACGGTGCGGCGATGGGCGGCGGCGTCGAGGTCGGCCTGCACTGCTCGTACCGTACGGTCTCGACCTCCATCGCGGCCTTCTCGCTCCCCGAGGTCTTCCTCGGCCTGGTCCCGGGCTGGGGCGGCTGTGCGCTGCTCCCGAACCTGATCGGCGCCGACAAGGCCGTCTCGGTCATCATCGAGAACTCGCTCAACCAGAACCGCCAGCTCAAGGGCAAGCAGGTCTTCGAGCTCGGCATCGCCGACGCGATCTTCGAGGGTGCCGACTTCCTGGAGCAGTCGCTGATCTGGACCTCCTCGGTCCTGCGCGGCGAGCTGGAGGTCGTACGTCCGGAGATCGACCGCGGCGAGGGCTGGGACGCGGCGGTCGCCCGCGGCCGTTTCGTCGCCGACTCCAAGGTGCACGGCGCGGCCCCGGCCGCCTACCGCGCACTCGACATCATCGAGGCCGCCAAGTCCGGTGACCTGTCCGCCGGTTTCGACGCCGAGGACCAGGCGCTCGCCGACCTGATCATGGGCGGCGAACTGCGCAGCGGCATCTACGCGTTCAACCTGGTCCAGAAGCGCGCCAAGCGCCCGGCCGGCGCCCCGGACAAGAGCCTGGCCCGCCCGGTCACCAAGGTCGGCGTCGTGGGTGCCGGTCTGATGGCGTCCCAGCTCGCGCTGCTCTTCCTGCGCCGCCTGGAGGTGCCGGTCGTCCTGACCGACATCGACCAGGAGCGCATCGACAAGGGTGTGGGCTACGTCCACTCCGAGATCGAGAAGCTGCTCGGCAAGGGCCGCATCAACCAGGACAAGGCCAACCGCCTCAAGGCCCTGGTCTCCGGCGTCCTCGACAAGGCCGACGGCTTCGCCGACGCCGACTTCATCATCGAAGCGGTCTTCGAGGAGATGTCGGTCAAGCAGCAGGTGTTCGCGGAGGTCGAGGCGGTCGCCCCCGCCCACGCCATCCTCGCCACCAACACCTCGTCCCTCTCCATCACGGAGATGGCGTCGAAGCTGCAGAACCCCGAGCGGGTCGTGGGCTTCCACTTCTTCAACCCGGTCGCGATCCTCCCGCTCCTGGAGATCGTCCGCGGCGAGAAGACGGACGACGCGTCGCTGGCCACGGCCTTCGGCGTCGCCCGCAAGCTGAAGAAGACGGCCGTGCTGGTCAAGGACGCCCCGGCGTTCGTGGTCAACCGCATCCTGACCCGCTTCATGGGCGAGATCCAGAACGTCATCGACGAGGGCACCCCGGTCGCCGTCGCCGAGAAGGGCGTCGAGCCCCTCGGTCTCCCGATGTCGCCGCTGGTCCTCCTTGAGCTGGTCGGCCCGGCCATCGGCCTGCACGTCTCGGAGACCCTGAACCGGGCCTTCCCCGACCGCTTCACGGTCTCGCCGAACCTGGCGGCCGTGGTCAAGGCCGGCAAGCGCGGCTTCTACGTGTACGACTCCGGCAAGCCGGAGCTGGACCCGGAGGTCGCGGCACTCCTCAAGCAGGGCGACACCGTCCTGACCGAGGAGCAGGTCCGCACCCGCGTCATGGACGCGGTCGCGCAGGAGATCGGCCTGATGCTCGACGAGGGCGTCGTGGCCGAGGCCCAGGACATCGACCTCTGCCTGATCACGGGCGCGGGCTGGCCGTTCCACCTGGGCGGCATCACGCCGTACCTGGACCGCGAGGGCTTCTCCGAGCGGGCGACGGGCAAGAAGTTCCTGGCGCAGGGCGTGGCGAGCGTCCCGGCGTAGCTTGCTTGAAGTGCCTTGGGGCTGTGCGGAGTTGGTTTCCGCACAGCCCCTTCGCTCATTTTGGCGAGGGCCGGTTCGAGGGGCCGCGGTGGAAGATCCGGACATCCGGGACGTGGGACGCTGACCCCATGACATCTCACCCGCCCCTGCCGACCCTCGTGGTCGTCGACGCCGCCAACGTCGTCGGTTCCGTGCCCGACGGCTGGTGGAAGGACCGGCACGGGGCCGCCGAGCGGCTGCGCGACCGGCTTCCCGCGTACGCCGCCGACGGTGTCGCCGGGCGGCCGGGGCCCGTCGAGCTCGTGCTCGTCGTGGAGGGTGCGGCCCGGGGCGTGGAGTCCGTGCCGGGGGTACGGGTGGTCGCCGCGTCCGGCAGCGGTGACGACCGGATCGTCGAGGTCGTCGCGGAGCGGGACGCGGACCGGGACTGCCTGGTCGTCACCGCCGACCGCGAGCTGCGGCGGCGGGTGGAGGCGCTCGGCGCCCAGTGCGCGGGGCCGCGTTCCGTACGGGAATAGGTTGCTACGGCTTGCCGGGCGGGCGTACGTCCACGTCGGGCGGGCGTACGTCCTTGGCGGGCGCGCCTACGTCCTTGGCGGGCGCGCGTACGTAGATGACGGTGCCGTCGATCGTCGCCGCCCGTACGTAGTCCGCCGCCAGCACCTGCCGGAGCGTCGGCATCCGGTCCGGGGCGTACGGCTTGCCGCGTGAGTCGTCGACGATCACGGCCGGGCGGTGCTGGGCGAGCTCGGTGCGCAAGAGCGGCCAGCTGCCCTCGACTCCGTACTCCTCGCCCACCTGGGAGCCGGTGCGGCCGCCGCTGAAGTTCGTCAGCAGGCCCGCGGTGAGGTAACGGCTCGCCGGGGTGCGGTCGGCCAGCCAGTACGTCTCGGGGTGCATGCCCCAGATCAGGACGCGGTCGGTGGGCGCGGTGCGGGCACGGACGGCTTCCGCGACGCGCTGCGCGTGCGCGAGTTCGGGCCGTGGGGCGAGGAAGCCCCAGGTCAGGAAAGCCGCGCAGGTACAGGCGGTGAGAGTCAGAGCGGCCGGGGTCCAACGCCGGGGCAGGGCGTGCAGGGCAGCCGTGCCGAGCAGGGCGAGCGGCGGCATGAGCTGCAGGTAGTAGTGGCCGAAGAAGTGGAATCCGGTCATGACGGCGACGGCGGAGGCCGCCAGCCAGAGCCACAGGTCCGCGCCGGGCGCCCTGAGGCGTCGTACGAGCGGAATCAGCAGGCCGAGGCAGGCGCCCGCCAGAATCAGCGCGTTGCCGAAGCCCCGGCCGAGCGCGTGCAGGCCCGAGCCGGTGAGATCCGCGTACGAACCGGAACCCGTAACCACCCAGAAGAGGAAGCCGGACGGGCCGGTGATCAACGCGGTGGCCGCCACGGGTACGGCGAATCCCGCCACGATACGGAGCAGGGCCCGCCCCCGTGCGCCGGAAGCGGTGGTCCAGGCGAGCCACACCACGGGGACCAGCACCGCACCACCGGTCTGCTTCGTCAGGAACGCGCCCGCGACCGCGACCCCCGCCCAGGTCCAGGCCCTGCGGTCGGCGCACCACACCGCGAGCGCCGTGAACGGCAGCATGAACAGCCCGAAGCCGGCCGCCTGGGTGTCCTCCGGGTGCAGCCCCACAGAGATGAGCAGAAAGCCAACGCCCGCCACCACTCCCGAACGGTCTCCCCACCTGCGGCGGGCGAGCGAGGCGAGAAGGCCTGCCGTCGCGAAGAGCGCGAGGATCGCAAGGATTTTGACGGGGACGAGGGAGCCGTCCCCGAAGACGGCGAAGACCCCCTCGTACAGCCAGGGGACGAACGGCGGCTTCCGGTCGACGACGGTGTCGTAGAGCACTCCCCCGGCAGCAAGCTGACGCGCCTGCACAGCGAGGAAACCTTCGTCCGGATTCCAGAGCGGGTGAACGAAGGAGGGAAGCCGGGTGACGGCAGCCAGCAGAAGGAGCACGGGAAGCAGCCGCCCCCAGTACCCCCCGGGGCCGGAGAAAGGCGCGGGGCGCACGGAGACGGGCTGCTCGACGGACATGCGGCCAAATTTATCGGGCGGGCCAGGGGGACGGGGTGCCGGGCCGGGACGGGGTGCGGCTGGGGCGGGGGGGCCGGGACGCAGGGCCGGGACGCAAGGGCCGGAGTACCGGGCCGGGACGCAAGGGCCGGGGCACGGAGCCGGGACGCCGAGTCCAGGGTGCGAGGCCCGGACGCCGCCCAGGACATAAAGCGGGGAGATGGAGCCTGAGCACGAGGACCGGACACCGACCCAGGGCACAGAACCGGCACACCGAGCCGGGAGCACTGGCCCCGGACGCCGGCCCAGGACACAAGCCGGAACGCCGAGCCGGACCACGAGGGCCAGGTACCGGGCTGGGACATGGAGCCGGGACACCGAGTCCGGGGTGCGAGGGCCAGGTGCCGCGCCGGGGCACGGAACCGCGACACCGAGCCCAGGGTGCGAGGCCCGGAAACCGGGCCGCGACACGAAGAACGAGACCCCGAGCCCGAAGCACGAAACCCGGGTACCGACCCACGGCACAAAGCCCGAACACCGAGCCGGACCACGAGGGCCACGTGCCGCGCGGGGACATCGAGCCGGGACGCCGAGTCCGGGGCCCCGGCCCGGGCCCCGGGTCGGGGAGGCCGCGGCACGTATCCGGCCCGAGGGGGCAGGTCCGCGGGCAGGCCCGAAGGGGGCCGGTCCGCGCGCGGCCAGCTTCGTTCGGCTATCCCGGCGATCTATCCCTCCAGCTTCCCCAGCTTGCTGTTCCTCTTGCCGTACGCGAAGTACACGACCACGCCGATGACCATCCACGCCCCGAACCGCAGCCACGTCTCCGCCGGCAGGTTCAGCATCAGCCACAGGGAGGCCAGTACCGACAGCGCCGGGACCAGCGGGACCAGCGGGGTCTTGAACGAGCGGGGCAGGTCCGGGCGCTTGCGGCGCAGGATGACGACGCCGACGGCGACCACGACGAAGGCGAAGAGGGTGCCGATGTTGACCAGTTCGGCGAGCTCGTCGATGGAAGTGAAGCCGGCGACGACGGCGACGATCCCGCCGAGCAGGATCGTCGAGCGGTAGGGGGTCCCGAAGCGCGGGTGGACCTGCGAGAACGTCCTCGGGAGCAGGCCGTCGCGGCTCATCGCGAAGAAGACCCGGGACTGGCCGAGGAGGAGGATCATGCAGACCGAGGTCAGGCCGACGGCCGCGCCGAAACTGATCAGGCCTGCCCAGAAGGGGTGGCCGACCGATTTGAAGGCGTCGGCGAGCGGTGCGTTCGTCGACAGGTCGCTGTACTTCTGCATGCCGGTGACGACGACCGACACGGCCACGTAGAGGAGCGTGCAGATGACGAGCGAGCCGAGGATTCCGCGCGGCACGTCGCGCTGCGGGTTGCGCGTCTCCTCGGCGGCGGTCGCGACGATGTCGAAGCCGATGAACGCGAAGAAGACGACCGCGGCGGCAGTGAAGATGCCCATCACGCCGAAGCTGGTCGGGGTGAAGCCGAAGATCAGCTGGACGAGGGGTGCGGTGAGGCCCGCGCCGCCGTCCGTCTCCTGGGCCGGCGGGACGAAGGGCTTGTAGTTCGAGCCGGTGATGAAGAAGGCGCCGACGATGATGACGAGCAGGACGACGGTCACCTTGATGGCGACGATGATGCCGGTCACCCGGGAGGAGAGCTTCATTCCGGCGACCAGGATCACGGTGATGACCAGCACCAGGATGCAGGCCAGCAGGTCGAAGCCGAACTTCCCGTCGTGGGTGCCGGTGAGGAAGTCCGGGAGGTGGACGCCCGCCGTGTCGAGCAGCGAGCGCATGTACCCGGACCAGCCGACGGCCACCACCGCACAGCCGAGCGCCAGCTCCAGGACGAGGTCCCAGCCGATGATCCAGGCGGGCAGCTCGCCGAGCGAGGCGTACGAGAAGGTGTAGGCGGATCCGGCGACGGGGACCGTCGACGCGAACTCGGCGTAACAGAGCGCCGCGAGGCCGCAGACGACGCCCGCGGCGACGAAGGCCAGGGCCACCGAGGGCCCGGCCGTCTCCTTGGCGATCTTGCCGGTCAGGACGAAGATGCCGGTGCCGATGATGACACCGACGCCGAAGACCGTCAGGTCGAGCACGGAGAGGGACTTTTTGAGCGCGTGCTCCGGCTCTTCCGTGTCGCGGATCGACTGCTCGACCGTCTTGGTACGGAGAACTCCCGCACGGGTCCTGCTCCCGCCGCTGCTCGGGTCTCTGCCCGTACCACTGCCCGTGGATTCCTGGGGTCCTGTACTCACCGAAGCACCTCCGTCTGTCGGCCGTCGCCCACGATCTGGATGCGTGTGAGTGGACGGGTCCCCGCAATCATCGTGATCATTCGTCCCGGTTCGCGAGTGCGAGGAGGCGGTTTCACTCGATGGGACGAATGTACGAAAACGTCCGGGCCGGAGGTTTCCCTCCGGCCCGGACGCTTAATGCTGCGGTGCCACTGTTCCTACCGCGGTGCCACTGTGCTCATACCGCGGTGCCACTGTGCGGGACGCGGTGCGTCAGTCGCGGGCGACCTCTGCCGCCGTGTGGTCCAGCCGTCCGTCGATCTTCGCGACCAGGCCGGTGACCTGGCGGGCGATGTCCGGGGCGGTCAGCCCGATCTCGGCCATGACCTCCTTGCGGGAGGCGTGGTCCAGGAACCGCGGCGGAATGCCGAAGTCGCGCAGCGGTACGTCGACGTCCGCGTCCCGCAGCGCCTGGGCGATGGCGGAACCGACGCCACCGGCGCGGGAGTTGTCCTCGACGGTGACGACGACCCGGTGCTGCTCGGCGAGCGGGGCCATCGCCTCGTCGACCGGCTTGACCCAGCGGGGGTCGACGACGGTGGAGGAGATGCCCTGCGCGTCGAGGAGCTCGGCGATCTCCAGGCACATGGGGGCGAGGGCGCCGACGGAGACCAGCAGGACGTCCGGGCGGGCCACGTCGGTGGCGGGCCTGCGCAGGATGTCCATGCCGCCCACCTTGCCGACGGCGTTGACCGCCGGGCCGACCGCGCCCTTGGAGAAGCGGACGACGGTCGGTGCGTCCTCGACCTGGACGGCCTCGCGCAGCTGGGCGCGGACCTGGTCGGCGTCGCGCGGGGCGGCGATCCGCAGGGTCGGCACGCACTGGAGGATCGACATGTCCCACATGCCGTTGTGCGAGGCGCCGTCGGTGCCGGTGACGCCGGCCCGGTCGAGTACGAAAGTCACACCGCACTTGTGGAGGGCGACATCCATCAGGACCTGGTCGAAGGCACGATTGAGGAATGTCGCATACACGGCGAAGACGGGGTGCAGGCCTCCCGTGGCGAGACCCGCCGCGGAGACGGCACCGTGCTGCTCGGCGATGCCCACGTCGTAGACCCGGTCGGGGAACGCCTTGGCGAACTTGTCCAGGCCGACCGGCTGGAGCATGGCCGCGGTGATCGCGACGATATCCCCCCGCTCCTTGCCGAGCTTGACCATCTCCTCGCCGAAGACCGAGGTCCAGTCGACACCGGAGGAGGCGATCGGCAGGCCGGTGTCCGGGTGGATCTTGCCGACGGCGTGAAAGCGGTCCGCCTCGTCGGCGAGGGCGGGCTGGTAGCCGCGGCCCTTCTCGGTGAGGCAGTGCACGATGACCGGGCCGCCGAAGCGCTTGGCGCGCTGGAGGGCGGATTCCAGGGCCTCGATGTCGTGGCCGTCGATCGGGCCGACGTACTTGATGCCGAGGTCCTCGAACATGCCCTGCGGGGCGATGAAGTCCTTGAGGCCCTTCTTCGCGCCGTGCAGCGTCTCGTACAGCGGACGGCCGACCACCGGGGTGCGCTCAAGGAGGTCCTTGCCCTTGGCGAGGAAGCGCTCGTAGCCGTCCGTGGTGCGCAGGGTGGCCAGGTGGTTGGCGAGGCCGCCGATGGTGGGTGCGTAGGAGCGCTCGTTGTCGTTGACGACGATGACCAGCGGGCGGTCCTTGGCGACGGCGATGTTGTTCAGCGCCTCCCAGGCCATGCCGCCGGTCAGGGCGCCGTCACCGATGACGGCGACGACCGCGTCGTCCTTGCCGAGCACTTCATTGGCCTTGGCGAGGCCGTCGGCCCAGCCGAGGACGGTGGAGGCGTGGCTGTTCTCGATGATGTCGTGCTCGGACTCGGCGCGCGCCGGGTAGCCGGAGAGGCCGCCCTTCATCTTCAGCCGGGAGAAGTCCTGACGGCCGGTGAGCAGCTTGTGCACGTAGCTCTGGTGTCCGGTGTCGAAGAGGACCTTGTCCTTCGGCGACTCGAAGACCCGGTGCAGGGCGATGGTCAGCTCGACCACGCCCAGGTTGGGGCCCAGGTGGCCGCCGGTCTTGGACACCTCGTCGACGAGGAAGGTCCGGATCTCCGCCGCGAGCCGGTCGAGCTGCTCCGGGGACAGCCGGTCCAGATCGCGCGGTCCCTTGATGCGGGTCAGCAGAGCCACCCGTGCCTCCTTGCGGTTGAACTGGCTTACTTGCACATCAAGTGCTTGGACGTTCGTGCCGATCTGCCGAGTCTAATGTTCCGCGCGCGGCGACGATCGGCGGGTTGTGCGACCTGGATCACTCGAACGGGTCACAAAGGGCACAGAGGTGCCCGGCACCGGGTGTGTCGGTGCCGGGCACATGAGGGTTGGGCTGTTGGGGCAGGTCCCGCGGATCAGCCCGCATGCGGACGGACCCTAGGCGCGACCTGCACTCTTCTGGGTGCGCCGGGACAGCGAGTCGATGACGACGGCGGCGAGGAGGACCGCGCCGGTGATCATGTACTGGATCTCACTGGCCATGCCGAGCATGTTCAGGCCCTGCTGGATCGACTGGATCACAATCATGCCGAGCAGCGCGGACCAGACCTTGCCCCGGCCGCCGAAGAGGCTGGTGCCGCCGATGACGGCCGCGGCGATGACGAGCATCAGGGTGTTGTTCGCACCGAGGCTCTTGGTGGCACCGCCGGAGAGGCTGGCCAGGAAGAGTCCGCCGAAGGCGGCGAGCAGCCCCGAGATGCCGAAGACGATGATCCGGACCCGGTCGACGCTGATGCCCGCGCGGCGTGCCGCCTCCGCGTTGCCGCCGACCGCGAAGACCTGGCGGCCGAAGGCGGTGCGGCGGGCCACGAAGTCCGCGATCAGCAGGACGGCCAGGAAGAGGACCAGGGCGAGCGGCAGACCGCGGGCGCCGACCGGCTCGTTCAGGAAGTACGCGACGAGCAGGCAGAGCACCGCGACGACGACCGTACGGAGCGCGATCTCGCTGGTCGGACGGGCGGGCAGGGCGGCGGCCCGGCGCCGCTTGCTGTCCAGGAACGTCGAGAGCGCGTAGAGCACGATCGCGACGACGGCCAGGCCGTAGGCCGCGAACTTGTCCTCGAAGTAGTAGTTCGTCAGGTTCTCGACGACGCTGCCGGTCGGGGTGTTGATCGAGCCTTCCTTGCCCATCAGCCAGATCTGCAGGCCGCTCCAGCCGAGGAATCCGGCCAGGGTGACGACGAAGGCCGGGACGCCGATCTTGGCGAAGAAGAAGCCGTGCAGGAGGCCGAGGGCGAGGCCGGCGAGCAGGGCCACGCCGATGGCGAGCCAGCCGTTCCAGCCGTTGGAGACCTGGAGCACCGCCCATATCGCCGCGCCGACGCCCGCGACCGAGCCGACCGAGAGGTCGATCTCGCCGAGCAGCAGGACGAAGACGATACCGACCGCCATGATGCCCATGCCGGAGCTGTAGACAGCGATGTTGGCGAGGGAGCTGGCGGAGAGGAAATTGCTGTTCTGCAGCTGGAAGACGACCGCGATGACGATCAGGCCGACGACGACGGGCAGCGAGCCGAGCTCACCGCCGCGCACCTTGCGGCCGAACTCCGTCAGGTAGCCCTTGAAGCCCTCTTCGCGGACGAGGAGACGGGGGTCGACGGCGGGGGCCGCCGGGCCCGCCGCGGCGTCCGCCGCGGGAGCCGCGGGCTTGCCGGCGGGCTTCGTCCCGGAGGAGTCCGTCCCGGAGGGCTTCTTCTCGGGGGTCTTGGCGAGGTCGCTCACTTCGCGTCCTCCTTCGTGGCCGCGGCCGTACGCGCCTGGCGGCGGGTCACGGCGTTGTCCGTGGCGCCGGTGATGGCGGAGATGATCACTTCGTGGGAGGTCGTCTTCACGTCGAAGACGCCGTTGTTGCGGCCCAGGCGCAGTACCGCCACCTTGTCCGCGACGGCGCGTACGTCCTCCATGTTGTGGCTGATGAGGATGACGCCGTGGCCGCGCTCGCGCAGCCGCTCGACCAGGTCGAGGACCTGCGCGGTCTGCTCGACGCCGAGGGCGGCGGTCGGCTCGTCGAGGATGACCACCTTCGGGTCGCCGACCAGGGCGCGCGCGATGGCGACGACCTGGCGCTGACCGCCGGAGAGCGAGGCGACCGGGATACGGACGCTAGGGATCCGGATGGACAGGGTGTCCAGGAGCTCCTTGGCGCGCTTCTCCATCGCGATCTCGTTGAGCACCGAGCCGCGGCGGATCTCGCTGCCGAGGAAGAGGTTGGCGACGACGTCGAGGTTGTCGCAGAGCGCCAGGTCCTGGTAGACGGTGGCGACTCCGAGGTGCTGGGCGTCCTGCGGCCGGTTGACGTGCACCGGCTTGCCCTCCCACTCGATGGTGCCCTCGTCGATCGGGTGGACGCCCGAGATCGTCTTGACGAGGGTGGACTTTCCGGCGCCGTTGTCGCCGACGAGGGCGACCACCTCACCGGGCTGAATCTCCAGATCTACGTCGGTGAGCGCCTGGACGGCGCCGAACCGCTTGGAGACTCCGCGCAACGCCAGCACGGGCGTAGCGGACACGTGAATCATCTCCTTCGCCGCCTGACCGGCGGGGATGGTGGTGCATGGTGCACAAGAGCTTGCGGGGGGGCGGGGCCGGCGGCCGGTCCGTGCGGGGGTGGCGCGCCGGCCCGACTGCGTACGGGTCACTGCGGGCCGTGTGGCCCGTCAACCTCCGTACGGGGAAAGCGAGTTACTTGATACCCGCCGCGTCGCAGGCCTTCTTGTACTCGGCCGTGCAGAGCTCGGACGACTTGTAGACCTTGTCCTTGATGACCGTGCTCGCGATGTTGTCCTTGGTGACGATCTGCGCGTCGTAAAGCCTGGACGGGGTGGCCTTGAACTCCCCGGAGATGCTGTCGACCTTGGTCGGCGCCAGGTCGTCGAACTTCTCGCCCTTGAGGATCCGCACCGCGATCTCGGCGGTGGTCTCGGCCTCCGGCTTGATCTGCTTGTAGATCGAGAAGGACTGGGCGCCCGTCAGGATGCGCTGGAGACCGGCGAGCTCGGAGTCCTGGCCGCCGACCGGGACCTTGATGCCCTGCTTGTTCAGGGCGGTGATGATGCCGCCGGCCATGCCGTCGTTGGCCGAGTAGACGCCCTGGAAGCCGTCCTTGCCGAGCGAGTCGATGGCGGCACCCATCTTCTTGTTCGCCTCGTCCGGGGACCAGTCCGGGATGTCCAGGGAGTAGACGATCTTCTTCGTCTCCTTCTTCAGGACGTTCTCCGCGCCCCTCTTGAAGAAGCCCGCGTTCGGGTCCGTGGGGGCGCCGTTGATCATGACGACGTTGGAGTCCTTGGCCTTGGCGCCCAGGGCCTTGACCAGGGCCTGGCCCTGGAGGGTGCCGATCTTCTCGTTGTCGTACGAGACGTACGCGGAGATCGGGCCCTCGGTCAGGCGGTCGTACGCGACGACCTTGACGCCCTGCTTCGCGGCCTGGGTGATCCAGGCCTTGGGGGCCTTGAAGTCGACCGCGTCGAAGATGATCACCTTGACGCCCTGCGTGACGAGCGCGTCGAACTGCTTCTTCTGCTGCTCGATGTCCTGCGCGGCGTTGTTGTACTTGATGTCGCAGTCGGAGCACAGCGCCTTGATCTTCGCCTCCATGATGGGGCGGTCGAAGGTCTCGTAGCGCGTGGTCTTGTTCTCCGGCAGCAGCAGACCGATGGTCTTGCCGAGGTCGCCACTGCCCTTCGAGGAACCGCCGCCGGCCTTGTCGCTCTCGCCCGCCTTGCCACAGGCGGAGAGCGAGACGGCCATGGAGAGCGCGGCCGTGGCTATGACGACGCGGCGCGTCATTGCGTTCATGTGGAAAGCCTCCCTGACGAGGCCGCGTCGTTGCGGCCGAGGTATCCGGAAGTCAACTCGCGCGCCGCCATAGCGTCAAGGAGTAAACCCTTAACGAGATGACAACGGTGCCATTCGTTATCTAAGTGAAGGCAGGGGTGGAACTCTGCTCCACACCAAGGGAATTGCCCGTCCGAGCGGTGTCCAACAGGGTCGAATCGCCCATTTCGCTCAGTACGAGCGCGAGCGCGCCCAGCACCTCCGCCCGGCCCCCCAGCGCCCCCGGCAGCACGCTCAGGTGCCGTGCCGCACTGGGGATCGCATAGCGCGACACCGAGTCGCGGATCGGGCCGAGCACCAGCTCGCCCGCTTCCGCGAGGTCGCCGCCGAGGACCACCCTGCTGGGGTTGAGGAGGTTGCACAGGTTGGCGACGCCGCTGCCGATGTGGCGGCCCACGTCCGCGATCACCCGGCGGCAGCCAGGGTCGCCCTCCCGGGCGAGCTGGACGACGCGCTCCATGGTCAGGTCAGGACCGTGGCCCGGCATCAGCAGCGGCAGTACGTACCGCGCGGCAGTGAAGGTCTCCAGGCAGCCGCGGTTGCCGCAGCGGCAGACCGGGCCCGACTCGTCGAGCGTGATGTGGCCGATCTCGCCGGCCGTGCCGCCGGGGCCCCGGTAGACGCGGCCGTCGATCACCAGACCCGCGCCGACACCGCTGGCGACCTTGATGTACGCGAGGTCGCGCACCCCGCGGCCCGCGCCCCAGACCAGCTCGCCGAGCGCCCCGAGGTTCGCGTCGTTGTCGACGTACACCGGAACGCCGAGGCGGCCGGAGAGCTCCTCGCTCGGGTTGATGCCCTGCCAGCCCGGCAGGATCGCGGTGGAGCCGAGCAGGCCCGATTCGACGTCGATCGGTCCCGGGACGCCCAGGCCGACGCCGATGACCTTGTCCTGGGTGATGCCGGTGACGGCGATCAGGCGTTTCACCAGCTGTTCGGCACGGTCGAAGCCCTGGGCCGCCGAGGCGTCGACGTCGAGGGGCTCCGACTCCTCGGCGAGGACCTGGTGGGCCAGGTTGCCGACCGCGACGCGCAGGTGCGTATGACCGAAGTCGACGCCGATGACGACGCCCGCGTCACCGCTGAGCGAGACGCTGCGGGCCCTGCGGCCGCCCGCCGAGGTGGGGGTGACCTCGACGGTCCCGCCCTCCTTCAGCTCGCGCACGATGTTGGAGACCGTGGCGGCGGAGAGCCCGGTGCTTCTCGCGATCTCGGCCTGGGTCAGCGAGCCCGCCATGCGTACCGCGCGCACGACCCGCTCAAGGTTGGCCCGGTGCAGAGACGTCTGCGACCCCGGAGTCTCCATCGACTCATCCACTCCCGTTACCGGCGGACGGCGCGACGGCCGCCCGCTCCGGGGCCACGACTGTGGGGCCCCGCCGTTCTTCCAACATATGAACCCTAAGCAGAGTCTTTTCGCTCTACTCCCGTCAAGACCTTGAGCGAAGCGGGGCCGGAACGCAACGTAGCGCCTGCCGACCGGAGTCGACAGGCGCTGCGTACCGTACGGAAAGGGGGTGCTTCCCAGGGGTGCTTCCGGGGGGTGCTTCCCAGGGGTGCTTCCCCCTGCTTCGCTCCTACTTGACCGACCCCGCGGTCAGTCCCGACACCACATGCCGCTCGATGAACGCGAACAGGATGATCACCGGCACGATCGCCACCACGGACGCCGCGAAGAGGTAGTTCCACTGCACCGTGTAGGCGCCGATGAAGTTGTTGATGCCCACCGTCAGCGGCTGGCTGGCCGGGTCGGTGGTCAGGGTCAGGCCCATCGCGAACTCGTTCCAGGTCGTGATGAACGTGAAGATCAGCGCGGTCACCACACCCGGCAGCGCCAGCGGCAGCGTCACCCTGATCATCGCGCCGAACCTGCTGGTGCCGTCCACCATCGCCGCCTCCTCCAGCTCCGCCGGAATGGAGCCGATGTAGGCGGTCAGGATCCACACCGCGAACGCCAGGTTGAACGCCGCATTGGTGACGATCAACGTCCAGACCGAGTTGAGCATGCCCAGCTGGTAGAACTCCCGGTACAGCCCGATCAGCAGCGCGGTCGGCTGGAACATCTGGGTGACCAGCACCAGCAGCAGGAAGATCTTCCGCCCCCGGAACTTCATCCGTGCCGTGTAGTACGCGGCCGGCAGGGCCACCAGCAGCACCAGCACCGTCGCCCCGCCCGCGACCAGCAGCGTCACCTGGAGGTTCTGCCCGAGCTCGGACTCCTTCCAGACGTTGATGAAGTTCGACCACTCGAAGCTGCTCGGCAGATAGGTGCGGTCGCGCAGCTCCGACTTGGGGCGCAGCGCGGTAATGATCATTTCCAGGTACGGGGCCAGGAAGAGCGCGGCGAGTCCCCAGGCCACCACGGCGATCACCAGGGTGCGTGGCCGGAAGGGGCGCCGGGGAGCCTTGAGAGAGAGGCCCGTCGTCTTCGGCCGGGCGGCCGTCGCGATGGCCATCAGTCCTCCTCGTTCCAGCGGCTGACCTTCAGGAAGATCAGTACGAGCACCACGACCAGCAGGAAGTTGACGACCGACATGGCGGCCGACTCCCCGATATCGGTCTCCTTGAGCTTGTACATGAACACCATCGACGTCGAGGTGTCGTAGCCCGGCCCGCCCTGGGTCATGGCCCAGATGATCGGGAAGGAGTTGAAGACGTTGATCAGGTTGATCACGACGCCGATCAGGAACGCCGGACGCAGCATCGGCAGGGTGATGTGCCGGTACGTCTGCCAGGTCCCGGCGCCGTCGATGCGCGAAGCTTCGTAGACCTCGCCGGGAATGGTCTGGAGCCCGGCGAGCAGCGTGTACGTGGTGAAGGGCAGCGACACGAACACGGCGACGGCCATCATCCAGGGCCAGGCAGTGGACGCGGTGCCCAGCCAGTCCTCGGGCCCGTCGATGAGGCCGAGGTCCATCATCACCGTGTTGAGCACGCCCGCGGTCTGGTTGAGCATCCACTTGAAGCCGATGGCGGTCATCAGGACGGAGGCGGCCCAGGGGGCGATGAGCGCCCAGCGGGTGATCGTGCGGCCGGGGAACTTCTGGTTGAAGAGCTGGGCGAGGGCCAGCGAGATCAGCATGGTGCAGGCCACGACGACGACCGTCCAGATCACCGTCCAGGTCAGGACGGCGCCGAGGTCGGTCTCCTCGAAGAGCTTCTTGTACTTGTCGGTCCCGGCGCTGCCGCGCACCTTGCCGGAGATGGAGATGTTGAGGAACGAGGTGCGGACCAGCTCGATGACCGGCCAGACGACTACGAAGAGGATCAGCAGGATGACGGGCGCAATCCAGGGCAGCGGGCCGAGCCTGGCCAGTCCGCTTCGGCGGCTCACCGGCCTGGGGGCGCGCCCGCCCCGTCCCTCGCCGGTCTCGGCGGGGGACGGAGGGGCCTTGAGTGACACGATTTCTCCTGGGAGAGGGTGCGAGGTAGGAGGTGAACGAGCCTGGTCGGCGCGTTACTTGGCGGCTGCCGCCGCGCCCTCTGCCTTCTTCTGGAGGTCGTCCAGGACCGTCTTCGGGTCGTCGCTGGCGGCCTTGCCGCCGGTCTTCTTGATCTCGGCGGACACGACGTCCCACGAGGTGTCGTTGACCGGGTAGAACTTCGCGGTCGGCAGCGCGTCGAAGAAGGGCTTCAGCTTGGCGTTCTTCGGGTTGGCCTGCATCTCGGCTGCGGCGTCCGTGGTGACCGGGATGAAGTTGTACAGCGACGCGAACTTCACCAGGTTCTGCTTGGTGTACGTGAAGTCGAGGAACTTCTTGATGGCTTCCTTCTCGCCCTTGCCGTCCTTGAAGGCCATCGTCCAGTCGCCGACGCCGAGAGTGCTCTCCAGCGGTCCGGTCTTGCCCGGGATCTTCGCCATCCCGTATTCGACCTTGCCGTCCTCGGCCATCTTGATGACGCTCGGGTGGCCGTTCATCATGCCGACCTTGCCCGCCGCGAAGTCGGCGAAGGCCGTCTTGCGGTCCGTGGAGGCGGGGTTGGGGTAGGTGAGGCCGGGCTTGACCAGGTTGTCCTGGAGCCACTTGAACGTCTCGACGTTCTGGGCGCTGTTGATCGTGTACTTGCCTGAGGCGTCGGTGTAGCCGCCGCCGTTG
Source organism: Streptomyces sp. NPDC048442 (assembly GCF_040651475.1). Lineage (NCBI taxonomy): Bacteria > Bacillati > Actinomycetota > Actinomycetes > Kitasatosporales > Streptomycetaceae > Streptomyces > Streptomyces sp. NPDC048442. Next base: position 154,816 of record NZ_JBEZKB010000003.1, on the reverse strand, counting down.
CCCATCTCCCACATCAGGGTCTCGCCCTGGGTCTCCTCGGGGCCCAGCGGGAGGGCGAACGGGATCTCCGCGGCCTTCTTCTCCTTGAGCTTCTTCGCGGCGTCGGCGACCTCGGCCCAGGTGGTCGGGGGCTTCGCGACGCCCGCAGCCGCCAGTGCCTTCTTGTTGTAGAAGAGCGTGCGGGTGGAGGCGACCCACGGGATGCCGTACGCGGCGCCCTTGACCTCGCCCGCCTTGGCGAACCCGGGCGAGAGGTTGGCCTTGGTCGCGGGCGACAGGACGTCGTCGACCTTGTAGAGCAGGTCGTCGGCGACCTTGTCGGCGTAACCGCCGGTCTGGAGGATGTCGGGCTCGTTACCTGCCGCGATCATGTTCTTGACGGTCTTGTCGATGTCGGTCCAGTTGATGACCTGGACCTCGACCTTGTACCCGGCGTTGGCGGCCTCGAAGTCCTTGGCGACCTTGTCCCAGAACGGCTTGGAGGCGTCGGCCGCGGTGGTGCCGTAGTCGGCGGCGACCACCTTGATGGTCTTGCCCTTGGCCTCGCCGCCGCCACTGTCGCCGCCGCAGGCGCTCAGTCCCAGTGCCATCACGAGCGTTGCCGCACCGGTGGCGATAACCCGATTCCTCATGCTGTCCAACCCTTCGACCCACAGTCGACTTGCTGCATTTTCCGGGACAGGCCCCCGGACCCACCGGGCGGGCGAAGATCTCCCGCAGCTCCGTGGCGCAGACACTACTCACGCCGCGCGAGAGCGCAACAGGCCTAGACCACTTTCGTGTCCAAGCCGAAATCACCCTTCAACAGGGTCCCTTCGCAAGTCACTTGACTGCCCCCGCAGGACGTCACCCGACTGCCTGCGGCGACGTCACCCGACTGCCTGCACGGACCTCACTTGAGCGCCCCCGCGGTGAGCCCCGCCTGCACCTGGCGCTGGAAGACCGCGTACACGACGAGCACCGGGACCATCGCGATGGTCAGGCCCGCGAACAGCGCGCCCCAGTCACCCCGGTAGCCCTGCGCGATGGCCAGCGAGGCGAGACCCTGCGGGAGTACGTAGCTGGACTCGTTCTCGTTGTTGAGCAGCAGCGGCAGCAGGTACTGGTTCCACTGGCCGAGGAAGTTGAAGATGCCGATGCTCACCAGTCCCGGCTTGGCCATCGGCAGCATGATCTGGAAGAACGTACGGGTGTGGGACGCGCCGTCCATCATCGCCGCCTCCTGCACGCCGGTGGGCAGTGTGCGGAAGAAGGAGGTCAGGAAGAAGATGGTGAACGGCAGCGAATAGGCGATGTACGAGACGATCAGGCCGAGCCTGGTGTCGAGGAGCTGGAAGTTCTCCATCACCGCGAACAGCGGGATCAGGGCCAGGATGACCGGGAACATCATGCCGCCGGCGAACAGCATGAAGACGAGCTTGTTCCCGGGGAAGCTGAACCGGGCGATGACGTAGGCCGCCATCGAGCCGAGCAGCATGGTCCCGGTCAGCGAACCGGCCAGAATGATCAGCGAGTTGATGGCGTACTGGCCGATGTGCGCGGTGGTCCACGCATTGACGAAGTTCTGCCAGTGCAGTGAGACCGGCAGACCCATCGGATCGTTGAGAATGTCCACCGAGGTGCGGAACGCGGTGATCGCGACCCAGATCAGGGGACCTGCCGCCATCACCGTCCAGAGCACCAGGAAGGCGTGCGAGAAGACGTTGAGGGTGGCGCCCTCCTTGCCCTTCCGGGACGTGCCGGACTTGCCGGCTGCGGCCGGTGCGGGTCCTTCGGCGCGGGCTTGGGTGTCGAGTGTGGTCATGGTGGTGCGGCTCCCGCGCTCTCAGTATTCGATCCGGTCACGGTTCCCGACCCGCATGATGATCAGGGAGAACACCACGCTGAGGACGAGAAGTACGACGCCGATGGCGGTGGCGTAGCCGAACTGGCCCTCCCGGAACCGTTCGTAGAGGAAGACCGGGGTCACCTTCAGGGCGTGCTTGGGCATCATCACGAGGACGATCGCGAAGGAGTCCAGGGCCTGGATTCCCATGTAGATCCAGCCGGTGCGCACGGTGTCCCAGATCAGCGGGAGGGTCACCCTGAAGAAGGTCGTGCCGCGGCCCGCGCCGTCCAGCAGCGCCGCCTCGTAGATGTCCTTGGGGACGGCGCCCATCGCCGCCGAGAACAGCACCACGTAGAAGCCGACGAAGCTCCAGCAGATGACGGTGAGCACGGCGATCAGGGCAAGCATGTGCTCGCCGCCCAGCCAGGCCGGCCCGGTGATGCCGAACGTGGACAGCGAGCCGTTGAGCAGACCGCTGTTGGTGTTGAAGACCCGCCCCCAGACCACTGCGATGATCGCGACGGAGAGGACCTGCGGGAAGAAGTAGACGACCTTGTAGAACGACGAGCCCGCGACACCGGCGATGGCCTGGCCCTTACGGTGCCGGCCGCCCGCGGTGATCATGTACGCGAAGAACATGCCGAGGACGAGGGTCACGAGCGGGGCCACCACCAGCAGGGTGAGGCTGGTCTTCGTGGAGTCCCAGAACCGCTCGTCGTTCCACATCTTGACGTAGTTGCCGAAGCCGTTGAAATTCGCTATCGGCCCGCCCGCCCAGTCGGTGAACGAGTAGTAGATCGCCTGGATGAAGGGCGAGATGACGAAGATTCCGTAGAACACCAGCGGAATCACCAGGAATCCCGCGATGAACCGGTATTTGTCGAGTGTGCGGTATCTGCGGTCGTAACGGACCCGCTCGGGGGTGAATCGGGGCGGCAGGAGAATTGCCGCGAGGAACAACAGCTGGTTGGGGGGCTTTTCTGCCCTTTTCTCGATACTCACGCCGCTCCGATTCCACCCGCTCCGTGCACGCGCCGCGCGCGTGCACACGTACTCGGCCCGGTAGTTGTCGGGCCGTTGATTCCCAGGCTGATTCCCGGTCCGGCTGTCAGGCCTTCTTGATCTTTGTGATGTCGTCGTCCTTGGCGACCCGGTCGGAGGCCTTCTGCATGGCGTCCATGGCCTCCTTCGTCGACATCTCGCCCCTCATGAACTTGCCCATCGTCTTGTCGAAGTCCTCGGTGAAGAGCTCGCTGTACCACTCCTTGAAGAAGGGGATGACGATGTTGTCGCCGGCCGCGGTGATGGCCTTCTGCGCGCTGTCGGTGCCGGACGGCAGCTGCATTCCGTCAATGGCGCCCTTGAGGGCCGGAATTCCGCCGGTCTCCTTGAAGAGGTTGACGGACGCCTCCTTGCTGTACATCATCCGCATCCACTCCAGGCCGCCCTGTACGTTCGCGGCCTTGGCCGGGACGATGAAGGGCTCGCCGGGCGGCGAGTACAGCGTGCCGAACGGCAGGGCGTCGCCCTTGTCGAGCGACGGCGTGGCGCCGACCGTCATCCCGAAGCCCTTGGGGGTGGTGTCCTTGGCCTCGTTCTCCACCCAGGACCCGTTGGGCACGAAGACGCACTTGCCCTTGGTCCAGGCGGTCTGCATCTCGGTGTGGCCCTCGGTGCTGTCGAAGCCGGTGAGGACGTACTTCTTGGCGACGATCTCCTCGAAGGCCTCGAAGACGGACTTCACCGCGTCGTGCTTCCAGGCGTTCGGCTCCAGGTAATCCATCGCCTCGACGACCTTGCGTCCGCCGGCCTGCGCGAACATCGCGTACATGGAGAAGAGCATGTAGCGGGGGTGGCCGCCCGGGTAGCTCCAGCCGTGGATGCCCTTGCTCTTGGCCTTCTTGCAGACCGCGATCATCTCGTCCCAGGTCTTCGGGTACGCGACCTCCAGGGTCTCCTCCAGCATCCGCTTGGAGTACCAGTTGCCGTACACCGTCATGGCGATGTTGAGCTGGTAGCAGCCCTTGGTGCCGAAGGCGCCCATCGACTGCATCGCCGGGTACAGGCTGTCGCGGACCTTGACCTTGGGGTCGTCCCAGGAGGGCGAGTCAAGCATCTCGGTGAAGTCGGCGACCTGCTTGTTGGTCACCAGCTTGCCGATGTTCATCTGCTCGGCACCGGAGTTGTTGATGACGTCGGCCGACGGCTTTCCGCGGACGATCTTCGGCTGGAGCTGGGTGGCGATCTTCTCCGTGGCCTTCTGCGTGGCCTTGGACTCCGGGTACGTCTTCTTGTACATGTCGGTGACGAACTGGGCGTACTTGTCCTTGTAGCCACCGTTGAAGATGTAGACCGCCAGCGCGGCGTCCTCCTTCACCCCCAGCGGGTTCTTGGCGGACTTCGTGCCCTTCTCGGCCTTCTCCCCGCCACTGCCGCCACCACTGGCGCAGGAACTGAGTGCGCCGACTCCGGGCACTGCGAGAAGGCCTGCGGCGGCCGTCCTCTTCAGCACATCACGACGGTTGACGTTGGTGGGTCCCATGCTCAAGTCCCCGCCCTCTCCAGGACTCAGGCGGTGTACCGGTGCGCCCGCACAAGAATTCACCTCGGGCGAAGCCCCGCCACCGCGGTCAGACGACTCGATCGATTCTGGATTCAGCTGATTCAGCGGGATTTCCGGGGCCCGAAGGGGGCACTCGATGCCACCCCCGTGGTCCCTTACCCCCTGGTCCGCGCCGGTTTCCCGAGCAGTACGGACGCCGATAGGTATAGTCCACTTCCCGTCAACTGGGCAAGATCGAAAGCAAGGTTGCGCGTCGTTCTTTCCCGAGTTGAGACCTCTTGGATATCTGGGCGCACATTTGTCCAACTGACGCGCCCATGAACACCCTTGACACCACTGGCCACTTGACTCCCTACTGGTGTTACGTACGCTCTTGACAACGTTGTCTGAGTAAAGGAAGCGCTCGGGATGCAGCCCAGACCCAGACCTTTCGGATCCAGACGGGGCAGGGGCGCCGCAGCGGCCCTCGCGAGCCTCGTCACGGCCGCACTGACGATGACCGCACTGGCCCCTCCGGCCGCGGCCGCCCTGCCGAAGCAACCCGCACAGCCCGCCCAACCCGCGCCTGCCGACAGGGGGTTCAGCTCCTCCTTCGAGGCGGACGAGCCCGCCCCCACCTGGCGCAACACCGTCGAAACCGATGCGAAGGGCCGCAAGAGGGCCTCCGGTGTCGACGGCGGTGACACCGCCGGAATCCCCGGCAGCGTCACCGACCGGGTCACCGAGCTCCGCGCGAGCGCCGAGAACGCGGCGGGCGGCGAGGTGAAGGAGAACCTGATCGACGTCACGCCGGGCAGCAAATGGCTGTCCTTCCTGCCGGCCGGCTGGGTCGAGTTCGACCTCGACGAGTCCGCCAAGGTGGTGACGTACGCGCTGACTTCGGCCAACGACCACGCCGAGCGCGACCCCAAGGACTGGACGCTCCAGGGCTCCACCGACGGCAAGACATGGAAGACGCTGGACACCCGGAAGGGCGAGACCTTCACCTCGCGCTTCCAGACCAAGACGTACGACTTCGCCAACGACACGGCGTACCCGCACTACCGGCTCGACATCACGGCCAACGGCGGCGCTCCGATCCTCCAGCTCGCGGACGTTCAGTTCTCGAACGGGGACACCTCGACGCCGACCCCCGAGGACATGCGCAGCCAGGTCGACCGCGGCCCGTCGGGCTCCCCCACCGCGAAGTCGGGTGCGGGCTTCACGGGAAAGCGGGCGCTGCGTTACGCGGGCACGCACAAGGCGGACGGCCGGGCGTACTCGTACAACAAGGTCTTCGACGTGAACACGCGGATCGGCCGCAACACCGAGCTGTCCTACCGCGTCTTCCCCTCGCTGCCCGCCGACGAGAAGGGCGCGGACCTCAACTACCCCGCCACGAACGTGTCGGTGGACCTGGCCTTCACCGACGGCACCTATCTGAGTGACCTGCGCGCCCTCGACCAGCACGGCGCGGTTCTGTCGCCGCAGGGCCAGGGCGCCTCCAAGTCGCTGTACGCGAACCAGTGGAACCACAAGGCGGCCCGGATCGGCGCGGTCGCGGCCGGAAAGACGGTCGACCGGATCCTGGTGGCGTACGACAACCCGAAGGGCCCGGCGAAGTTCCGGGGCTGGATCGACGACGTACGCATCATCGAGAAGGCTCCGGAAAAGCCCCAGTCCCGCCTGTCGGACTACGCGAACACCACCCGGGGCACGAACTCCAGCGGCTCGTACTCCCGCGGCAACAACATCCCGGCGACGGCCGTGCCGCACGGCTTCAACTTCTGGACGCCGGTGACCAACGCGGGCTCCACCAGCTGGCTGTACGACTACGCGCGCGGCAACAACGCCGACAACCTCCCCACCCTCCAGGCCTTCAGCGCCAGCCACGAGCCGAGCCCGTGGATGGGCGACCGGCAGACCTTCCAGGTGATGCCCTCCGCGGTCCCCGGCACCCCGGACGCCTCGCGGACGGCCCGCGCGCTGCCCTTCCGGCACGAGAAGGAGACGGCGAAGCCGCACTACTACGGCGTGACCTTCGAGAACGGTCTGCGGACCGAGATGACGCCGACCGATCACGCGGCGATGATGCGGTTCACCTATCCGGGTGAGGACGCCAGCATCGTCTTCGACAACGTGTCGAACGACGGCGGGCTGACGCTGGACCCCGCGAGCAGTTCCTTCACCGGGTTCTCCGACGTCAAGAGCGGCCTTTCCACCGGCGCCACCAGGCTCTTCGTGTACGGCGTCTTCGACGCGCCGGTGACCGCGAGCGGGAAGCTGAGCGGCGGCGGGGGCGACGACGTGACGGGCTACCTCCGTTTCAAGCCCTCCGCGCAGAAGCAGGTCTCGCTCCGTCTCGCCACTTCACTCATCAGCGTGGACCAGGCGAAGCAGAACCTGGCGGCGGAGATCCCGGCGGGCTCCCGCTTCGAGCGGATCCAGGACCGCGCGCAGGACGCCTGGGACGACATCCTCGGCCGCGTCGAGGTCGAGGGCGCAAGCCACGACCAGCTGACCACCCTCTACTCCAGCCTGTACCGGCTGTATCTGTACCCCAACTCCGGGCACGAGAAGGTGGGTTCGACCACGAAGTACGCCAGTCCCTTCTCCCCGCAGACCGGCCCGGACACCCCCACCCACACCGGCGCGAAGATCGTCGACGGTGAGGTGTACGTCAACAACGGCTTCTGGGACACCTACCGCACCACCTGGCCCGCGTACTCCTTCCTCACCCCGAAGAAGGCGGGGAAGCTGGTCGACGGCTTCGTGCAGCAGTACAAGGACGGCGGCTGGATCTCCCGCTGGTCCTCGCCCGGATACGCGGACCTGATGACCGGCACCTCGTCCGACGTGGCGTTCGCCGACGCGTACGTCAAGGGCGTCGACTTCGACGCGGGCGCCGCGTACGAGGCGGCGCTGAAGAACGCCACCGTCCTGCCGCCCTTCTCCGGCGTCGGCCGCAAGGGCATGGACACCTCGCCCTTCCAGGGCTACGCCTCGACCAAGACCCACGAGGGCCTGTCCTGGTCCCTGGAGGGCTACCTCAACGACTACGGGCTCGCAAAGATGGGCGAGGCCCTCTACAAGAAGACGAAGAAGGCCCGCTATCGGGAGGAGTCGGCGTACTTCCTCAACAGGGCCCAGAACTATGTGAAGTTGTACGACTCCAAGGCCGGCTTCTTCCAGGGCCGCGACCTCAAGGGCGACTGGCGGGTGCCCTCGGAGAAGTACGACCCCCGCATCTGGGGCTACGACTACACCGAAACGAACGGCTGGGGCTACGCCTTCACCGCCCCGCAGGACAGCCGCGGCCTGGCCAACCTGTACGGCGGCAGGCCGGGCCTGGGCCAGAAGCTGGACTCGTACTTCACCACTCCGGAGACCGCGTCGCCCGAGTTCGCCGGTTCGTACGGCAGCGTCATCCACGAGATGACCGAGGCGCGTGACGTACGGATGGGCATGTACGGCCACTCCAACCAGGTCGCGCACCACGCCACGTACATGTACAACGCGGCCTCGCAGCCCTGGAAGACGCAGGCCAAGGTCCGCGAGGTGCTCTCCCGCCTCTACACCGGCAGCGAGATCGGCCAGGGCTACCACGGCGACGAGGACAACGGCGAGCAGTCCGCCTGGTTCCTCTTCTCCTCGCTCGGCTTCTACCCGCTGGTCATGGGCAGCGGCGAGTACGCGATCGGCTCGCCGCTCTTCACCAAGGCGACGGTCCGCATGGAGAACGGCCGCAAGCTGGTGGTGAAGGCTCCGAAGAACAGTGCGCAGAACATCTACGTGCAGGGCGTCAAGGTCAACGGCAAGCGGTGGACGTCGACCGCACTGCCGCACGCCACGCTCGCCCGGGGTGGCACCGTCGAGTTCGAGATGGGTCCGAGGCCGTCGGCCTGGGGCACCGGGAAGAACGCTGCTCCCGTCTCGATCACGCAGGGCGACGCGGCGCCGTCGCCGCGCACCGACGCGGTCGAGGGCGCGGGTCCGCTCTTCGACAACTCCTCCGTCACCGAAGGCGCGTTCACCTCGCTCGACCTGCCGGTGAAGTCGCCGGTGAAGGCCGTGCAGTACACGCTGACATCGGCTGAAGCGGCCAAGGCGCCGACGGGCTGGGTGCTCCAGGGCTCGGCGGACGGCACGAAGTGGGACGTGCTGGACGAGCGCCGGAAGGAGACGTTCGCCTGGGACCGGCAGACCCGGGTCTTCACCGTGGCCGCCCCGGGCGACTACCGGCACTACCGGCTGGTGAAGGACGCTCGGGACACCGGCGCAAGGACGCTGGCCGAGCTGGAACTGCTGTCCTGATCACGCCCCCAACTGATCAGTAATTGCCCCAGAATGATCTCTTCCGTGCTTCATATACCAATTCCGCGACGGTAATTGGCATGTGAAGATGACGTGGATAGATCCTGCCGGAGCCGTGACGCACCCATGAGGATGCGTCACGGCTCCTTCATGCCTCTGGAGTCATACGTGGCCGAACTCTCTGGCCGTCAGCGCGGACGTTTCCTGTCCCGCGTCACCGTCGCGGCGCTCGCCGCGGCATTCGTGGCCACCACGACCGGTGCCCACGCCGCGGAGAACCCGCAGCGGGACAAGGCGGCCGATGCGGCCGTTTCCGTCAAGAAGACGGACCGTGCCGCCGCCCCGCAGCAGTCGCGCGCGGCTGTCGCGGCCGCCGCCCCCGCGGTGGTCAAGGGCACGTTCGGGCTGGTCGGCTCGGACCTGTACATGCACAAGCCGGACTTCAACGGTGGTCTGGCCGCACGCAATTTCGTCACCACCGGCTATGAAGCCACCAACGCCGCCCAGGTGGACACCGACGGCGACGGCGCCATCGACGGCATCTGGGACTGGACGTCCACCGGTGACCTCTACTTCTCCGGCGACGTCGACAGCTACCTGGTCGGGCCGGGCTGGAACACCTACAACCGCTCCTTCTCCCCCGGCAACCTGGGCGGCACCGCGGCGTACGACCTCGTCGGCCGTGACGCCACCGGCGGCCTCTGGGTCCACCAGGGCACCGCGGACGGCCGCACCACCGGCCGCACCAAGGTCGGCACCGGCTGGGGCCAGTACACGCAGATCGCGGGCCTGGGCGACATCAGCGGTGACGGCAACGCCGACATCGTGGCCCGGGACTCCTCCGGCACGCTGTGGCTGCACGCCGGAACCGGCGACATCGCCAAGCCGTTCAGCTACCCGACCAAGATCGGCACGGGCTGGAACCAGTACAACATGATCCAGGGCGCGGGCGACCTGGACATGGACGGCATCGTGGACATCATCGCGCGCGACTCGTCGGGCACGCTGTGGCGTCACTCGGGCACCGGCAACGCCGCCGCCCCGGTCGCCGCCCGCGGCCAGGTCGGCACGGGCTACCAGCAGTACCGCCTGATGTTCTGATCGGTCCACCACATGAAGAAGGGCCGCATCCCCGAGGTCGGGGATGCGGCCCTTCTTCATGTGGCTTCCGGTACTAGCTGCGGATCAGCGAACGCAGCACGTACTGCAGGATGCCACCGTTGCGGTAGTAGTCCGCCTCGCCGGGGGTGTCGATGCGCAGCTTCGCGTCGAACTCGACGTCGCCCGCCTTCACCTTCAGCGTCTCCGGGATGCCACCGTCGTTGAGGCCGGTGACGCCCGTGATCGAGAAGGTCTCCTCGCCGGTCAGGCCCAGGGAGGCCGCCGAGGCGCCTTCCGGGTACTGGAGCGGGAGGACGCCCATGCCGATCAGGTTCGAGCGGTGGATGCGCTCGTACGACTCGGCGATGACGGCCTTGACGCCGAGCAGCGCGGTGCCCTTGGCCGCCCAGTCGCGGGACGAGCCCGAGCCGTACTCCTTGCCCGCCAGGATGACCAGCGGCGTGCCGGCGGCCTGGTAGTTCTGCGAGGCGTCGTAGATGTACGAGACCGGGGCGTCGGCCTGCGTGAAGTCACGCGTGAAGCCGCCCTCGGTGCCCGGCGCGATCTGGTTGCGCAGGCGGATGTTGGCGAACGTGCCGCGGATCATGACCTCGTGGTTGCCACGGCGCGAGCCGTACGAGTTGAACTCGCGGCGCTCGACGCCGTGCTCCGTGAGGTACTTGCCGGCCGGGGTGTCGGCCTTGATCGCACCGGCCGGGGAGATGTGGTCGGTGGTGACCGAGTCGCCCAACTTGGCCAGCACGCGTGCACCGGCGATGTCGGCGACCGGGGTCGTCTCCATCGTCATGCCCTCGAAGTACGGGGGCTTGCGCACGTAGGTGGACTCGTTGTCCCACTCGAAGGTGTTGCCGGTGGGGATCGAGAGGGCCTGCCACTGGGCGTCGCCCGCGAAGACGTCCTGGTAGGACTTGTTGAACATGTCCTCGCCGATGGAGTTGGCGACGACGTCGTTGACCTCGGCCTCGGTCGGCCAGATGTCGGCCAGGAAGACCGGCTTGCCGTCCTGGTCGGTGCCGAGCGCGTCCTTGGTGATGTCGACCTTCATCGAACCGGCGATGGCGTACGCGACGACCAGCGGCGGGGACGCCAGGTAGTTCATCTTGACGTCGGGGTTGATCCGGCCCTCGAAGTTGCGGTTGCCGGAGAGCACCGATGTGACCGCGAGGTCGGCGTCGTTGATCGCCTTCGAGATCTCCTCGTCCAGCGGACCCGAGTTGCCGATGCAGGTGGTGCAGCCGTACCCGACGAGGTTGAAGCCCATCTTGTCGAGGTAGGGCGTCAGACCGGCCTTGTCGAAGTAGTCGGTGACGACCTTCGAGCCCGGGGCGAGCGTGGTCTTGACCCACGGCTTGCGGGTCAGGCCCTTCTCGGTGGCCTTCTTCGCGACGAGCGCGGCGGCGACCATCACGTACGGGTTCGAGGTGTTGGTGCAGGAGGTGATGGCCGCGACCGTCACCGCGCCGTGGTCGATCTCGAAGGACGAGCCGTCCGCCATGGTGACCAGGGTCGGCTTGGTGGGAACGCCGTTGGAGGTCGCCGGGGAGTCGGACGCCGGGAAGGACTCCTTGCCGGCCTCCTCGTCGTCGGAGACGTAGTTGCGCACGTCCTGGGCGAACTGCTGCGAGGCGTTGGCCAGGACGATGCGGTCCTGCGGGCGCTTCGGGCCGGCGATGGAGGGGACGACCGTGGAGAGGTCGAGCTCCAGCTTCTCGGAGAAGTCGGGCTCGGCGGCCGGGTCCAGCCACAGACCCTGCTCCTTGGCGTACGCCTCGACGAGCGCGACCTGCTGCTTGTCGCGGCCGGTCAGACGCAGGTACTTCAGCGTCTCGTCGTCGATCGGGAAAATCGCGGCGGTGGAGCCGAACTCCGGCGACATGTTGCCGATGGTGGCACGGTTGGCCAGCGAGGTGGCGGCGACGCCCTCACCGTAGAACTCGACGAACTTGCCGACGACGCCGTGCTTGCGCAGCATCTCGGTGATCGTGAGGACCAGGTCGGTGGCGGTCGTGCCGGCCGGCAGCTCGCCGGTCAGCTTGAAGCCGACGACGCGCGGGATCAGCATGGAGACCGGCTGGCCGAGCATCGCGGCCTCGGCCTCGATGCCGCCGACGCCCCAGCCGAGCACGCCCAGGCCGTTGACCATGGTGGTGTGCGAGTCGGTGCCGACGAGGGTGTCGGGGTAGGCCTGGCCGTTACGGACCATGACCGTGCGAGCGAGGTGCTCGATGTTGACCTGGTGGACGATGCCGGTGCCCGGGGGGACGACCTTGAACTCGTCGAAGGCGGTCTGGCCCCAGCGCAGGAACTGGTAGCGCTCCTTGTTGCGGCCGTACTCCAGCTCCACGTTCTGCTGGAAGGCGTTCGCCGTGCCGAACTTGTCGGCGATGACGGAGTGGTCGATGACCAGCTCGGCCGGGGCGAGCGGGTTGATCTTCGCCGGGTCGCCGCCCAGCTCCTTCACGGCCTCACGCATCGTGGCGAGGTCCACGACGCAGGGCACGCCGGTGAAGTCCTGCATGATCACGCGGGCCGGCGTGAACTGGATCTCCTGGCTGGGCTGGGCCTGGGAGTCCCAGCTGCCGATCGCCCGGATGTGGTCGGCGGTGATGTTCGCGCCGTCCTCCGTGCGGAGCAGGTTCTCCAGCAGCACCTTCAGGCTGTAAGGGAGGCGCGCGGAGCCCTCGACCTTGTCCAGCTTGAAGATCTCGTACGACTCGTCACCCACGCGCAGCGTGCTGCGGGCGTCGAAGCTGTTCGCCGACACGACAGTCTCCTTCTTCAAAAAAGTGCGCGTTCTACCGCAATACAGCAATCCTGCCGTCACGACTCCGGGCAGACCCGCTAAGGTAAGGCTTAGTTAGGTAACCCTTACCGGGAAGTGGCGACTGCGGCGCGCTGGGTAGATATCTCGATGTCGAGATAACTCTAGTACATGACCGCAGTACGGTCATGCCCGGTCGCCTTCTGAGGCGGCCGCGGCGCGGGTCGGGCGTTCTCGCATGCCCTCGTACCCGGCCACCATGCCTCGTACCCGGTCAAGGAGAGTGCCCGTGTCACGCCCCCGCATATCCATTACCGACGTTCCCGTGTCCGACGGCAAGGCGGGGCCGTACGGAGTCGCGGCCGGTCCGGACGGCGCGATGTGGTTCACCGAGGTGCACGGGGGCCGCATCGGGCGCCTCGCGCCCGACGGCGCCGTCACCTCGTACCCGCTCGCGCACGCGGACGGCGGACCCACGGTGATCGTGGCGGGCCCCGGCGACGGGTCGCTGTGGTTCACCGAGTACCAGGGCCACCGGATCGGCCGGATCACGACCGGCGGCGAGCTGATCGCGTACGAGCTGCCTGCGGCTGGGCCGTACGGGATCACGGCGGGGCCCGACGGCGCGATGTGGTTCACCGAGATGAACACCGACCGGATCGGCCGGATCGCCGCCGACGACACGATCACCCACTTCGCACTGCCGGTCGAGCCCGGGGCCTTCCCGTCCGTCATCGCCGCGAGTCCGGGCGGCGACCGGCTGTGGTTCACGCTGAATCAGGCCAATGCGATCGGCTCGATCACCCTCGACGGCGACGCCGAGATCCATCCCCTGCCCACCCCGGCCGCCGGTCCGGTCGGCCTCGCGGCCGGTCCCGACGGGGCGATGTGGTTCGTCGAGATCATGGCGGGGCAGATCGGGCGGATCGACGCCACCGGGACGATCGACGAGTTCCCGCTGCCGGACCGCGCCGCGCGGCCGCACGCGCTGACCGCGGGGGCCGACGGGGCGATGTGGTTCACCGAGTGGGGTGCCAACCGGGTCGGCCGGATCACCCTCGACGGCTCCCGCATCGACTCCTACGACCTCCCCTCCCCCGCAGCGGAACCGCACGGCATCGCGCTGGGTCCCGACGGGGCGCTGTGGCTGGCGATGGAGAGCGGCTCGCTGGCACGCGTCGAGGTCGCCGTCGGCTGACGTGGCTGCTCCCGGATATATGACGGCACCTGTCATGTATCCGGGAGATCATGCTTCTCACAGGCCCAACGCCGCGGTCGCGGCGCAGACTTGAGGAGCGAAGCACAGTGACGAGCAAGGACTTTCCGACCGTTGAGGGTTCCGTGTTCTTCCCCGGCGACGAGGGGTACGACACGGAGCTCGCCGGGTTCCAGACCGCCTACCGGCACCGTCCGGCCTTGGTGGTCGCAGCGCGCGGCGCCGAGGACGTGCGGATCGCCGTGACGTACGCACAAGAGCACGGACTGCCGGTCGCCGTGCAGGCCACCGGGCACGGGCTGTCCGTGGCGAGCGAGGGCGGGGTCGTCGTCAGCACGCGGGCGCTTGACGGCGTCCGGATCGACAGCGAGACGCGCACCGCGTGGATCGGGGCGGGCGTGCAGTGGGGGCGGGTGGTCGAGGAGGCGGCCCGGTTCGGGCTGGCGCCGCTGAGCGGCTCGTTCCCCGGGGTGGGCGCCGTTTCGTATCTACTGGGCGGTGGCGTCCCGTTGCTGGGGCGGGAGTTCGGATACGCGTCGGACCATGTCCGTACGGTCGAAGTGGTCACCGCCGACGGGGAGTTGAGGACTGTCGACGCCGCGAGCGATCCTGACCTGTTCTGGGCGCTGCGCGGGGCCGGGCACAACTTCGGGGTGGTGACCGCGATCGAGGTGGGGCTGGTCCCGGTCGAGCGGATCTACGGCGGCGGGCTGCTCTTCGACGGGAAGCACGCGGCGGAGCTGATGCGGGTGTACGCACAGTGGTCGGCGACCGTGCCGGAGACGCTGACCTCGTCGATCGGCTTCATCCCGTACCCGGACCTGCCGTTCCTCCCCGACGATCTGCGCGGCCGGTACGTCGCACATGTCCGGATCGTCTTCAACGGCCCGGCGCAGGAGGGCGAACGGCTCGTCGCACCGCTGCGCGCGGTCGCCCCCCGGCTCTCCGACGACCTCGGCGACATGCCGTACACCGATGCCGGTGAGATCTACCGCGAGCCGCCCTTCCCGCATGCGTACAGCGGTACGAGCGTGCTGCTCGACGGTCTCGACGAGGACGCGTTCGACGCCGTACTGAAGGCCACAGGACCGGAAGCGGACCTCATGGTCGTGCTCGGCGTGCGGCATCTCGGCGGTGCGATGTCGCGGACTCCGGCGGACGGCGGGGGTGCGGTGGGCCACCGGGACGCCCAGTACCTTGTGCACCTCGTCACACCGATCGACGGGAACGCGGAACTGGAGGCCGCCCGTTCCGTACACGGGGACGTACGGGCGGCGCTCGCGCCGCGGGCGCTGGGCCGGGCGCTGCTCTTCGAGTTCGGGGACGGCGAGCGGGCCTCTCAGGCGCAGACCAGGAGCGGTTACGGCGCTGCGGACTACCGGCGACTGGCGCAGCTCAAGCGGCGCCTGGACCCCGGCAACCTCTTCCGGCACAACCGCAACATCGTTCCGGCGACGGACTGAACGGAAGCGGGGCGGAGCTGACGGACCGGCAGATCCGTCACCCCCCTGGACCGGCCGGGTGAGTTGTCATCTCATATCTGAGATAGCCTTCCGCTCATGGCAGACGACTACCTCGTACGCATCGGCAAGCTCATCCGTGACGCCCGTCAGCACCGGGGCTGGACCCAGACGCAGCTCGCGGACGCGCTCGGCACCAGCCAGAGTGCGGTGAACCGGATCGAGCGCGGCAATCAAAACATCAGCCTTGAGATGATCGCCCGAATCGGTGAAGCCCTCGACAGTGAGATCGTGTCGCTGGGGTACTCGGGCCCGATGCATCTGCGAGTGGTCGGCGGCCGCCGCCTGTCCGGCGCGATCGACGTCAAGACCAGCAAGAACGCGTGCGTGGCGCTGCTCTGCGCCACCCTCCTCAACAAGGGCCGCACGGTCCTGCGGAAGGTGGCGCGGATCGAGGAGGTGTACCGCCTTCTGGAGGTACTGAGCTCGATCGGCGTCCGTACGCGCTGGATCAACGAGGGCAAGGACCTGGAGATCGTCCCGCCCGCCGAGCTGGACATGGCGTCGATGGACGCGGACGCGGCCCGCCGCACGCGCTCCATCATCATGTTCCTGGGTCCGCTGCTGCACCGTATGGATCACTTCAAGCTGCCGTACGCGGGCGGCTGCGACCTCGGTACGCGCACGATCGAGCCGCACATGATCGCGCTGCGCCGGTTCGGCCTGGACATCACGGCCACCGAGGGCATTTACCACGCCGAGGTCGAGAAGTCGGCAGGCCCCGGCCGCCCGATCGTGCTGACCGAGCGCGGCGACACGGTGACCGAGAACGCGCTGCTGGCCGCCGCCCGGCACGACGGCACGACCGTCATCCGCAACGCGTCCTCCAACTACATGGTCCAGGACCTGTGCTTCTTCCTGGCGGCACTGGGCGTCGAAATCGAGGGCGTCGGCACGACCACGCTGACCGTGCACGGCGTGCCGAAGATCGACGTGGACGTCGACTACTCCCCCTCCGAGGACCCGGTCGAGGCGATGAGCCTGCTGGCCGCGGCCGTCGTCACGGAGTCCGAGCTGACCATCCGTCGCGTCCCCATCGAGTTCCTGGAGATCGAGCTCGCGGTCCTGGAGGAAATGGGCCTCGACCACGACCGCTCCGCCGAGTACACCGCGGACAACGGCCGCACCCGCCTCGTCGACCTGACGGTCCGCCCCTCGAAGCTCGAAGCGCCGATCGACAAGATCCACCCGATGCCCTTCCCGGGCCTCAACATCGACAACGTGCCGTTCTTCGCGGCGATCGCGGCGACCGCGCAGGGCCAGACCCTGATCCACGACTGGGTCTACGACAACCGCGCGATCTACCTCACGGACCTCAACCGGCTCGGCGGCCGCCTCCAACTCCTCGACCCTCACCGGGTGTTGGTTGAGGGCCCGACCCGCTGGCGCGCCGCCGAAATGATGTGCCCGCCCGCACTGCGGCCGGCCGTGGTCGTCCTCCTCGCCATGATGGCGGCCGAGGGCACGTCCGTACTGCGCAATGTGTACGTGATCAACCGGGGTTACGAGGACCTGGCGGAGCGGCTCAACTCCGTGGGTGCGCAGATCGAGATCTTCCGGGACATCTAGGAGTCACGGCTGCGGCGCACCCGCGTCGGCGTCCGCGCCGGCGTCCGCCTTCGGCACCTGCTCCGGCTTCGGTACCTGCTCCGGCTCCGGCGACTGCTCCGTCTTCTGCGCCTGTTCCGTCTTCTGCGCGGCCCGGTGCTCGAAGCGGTCCTTGGCGCGCCGGCCGCGCTCCTCGACCGGGAGGACGCCGGTCGCCGCCGCGAGGCCGAAGGGCGGCATGTAGGCGTAGATGGACTCATGCGAACCCTCGGGCGAGATGTACGACTCGTGCCACAGGCCCACATGGCCGGGGACCCTGCCCGCGCGCTCCTTGCCGTTGATGTACTTCCACACCCGGTGGTGGAACATCTCCGGCGAGGAGGCGTAGGAGTAGAGCTTCTCCTTGGACTCCCAGTACTGGACCACGTAGTACGTGCGCGGGGAGCCGGTGAGCAGGACGTGGCCGCGCATTCCCTTGCCGCGGTCCTTCTTCAGCTCGCCGAGCATCCGGAACATCGACAGCATCACCGGCAGCCAGTGGTGCACCGCCCAGAAGTGGTTGATCCGCATCCCGATCAGCAGGACGACGACGTCGCCCTCGACGGCTGCGGTGGTGCGCCCCATGCTCACTTTGCCGGACATACCGCTCTGCCCTTCACTCTGGCCTTCGCTCTGGCCTTCACTCTGGTTGGATAACAGAACTATCCAAGCGCCGATGGTTGGATACTGGCACTCCCCAAGGAGAGGGGCAAGGGATGCGGCTGGCCGAGTTGAGCGAGCGGAGCGGGGTCTCTCTCGCGACCATCAAGTACTACCTGCGGCAAGGGCTGTTGGCACCCGGCATCCGGATCAGCGCGACGACCGCCGAGTACGACGAGAGCCATCTGCGGCGGCTGCGGCTGGTGCGCGCGCTGCTGCAGGTGGGGCGGCTGCCGGTGGCGACGGCACGCAAGGTGCTCGGGCACGTCGACGACGATTCCCTCGGCCGTACGATGCGGTTGGGCGCGGCCCTGTGGGAGTTGCCGCACGAGACGGAGGCCGAGGCCGAGCAGGACGAGTCGACGGCGGCCGCGCAGGTGGAGGTGGACCGGCTGCTCGGAAAGCTGGGCTGGGATTCGGCGCGGGAGATCGGTGCGCTCTCGCCCGTGCACCGTTCGCTGGTGGTGGCGGTGGCCACACTGATGCGGCTCGGCTACCAGTGGGACGCCGAACTCATGGCGCCGTACGCCGAGTTGATGCACCAGGCGGCGATCCGCGATCTCGACTTCGTGGAGACGCACCCGTCGGAGGCGGAGAAGGTCGAGACGGCGGTCGCGGCGGCGATTCTCTTCCGGCCGGTACTGGACGCCCTGCACCGGCTGGCCCAGGAGGAGGAGTCGGCGCGGAGGTACGGGCTGTAGCTCCCGACGGGGCGCAGCCCTGCTGTGTGCGAGGGGTTCGGCTCTGCTTACAGGTCGAGGACCAGGCGGGAGCCCTTGCAGCGGGAGACGCAGATGAGCATCGTCTCGTTGGCGGCACGCTCCTCGTCGGTGAGGACCGAGTCGCGGTGGTCGGGGACTCCTTCGAGCACCTCGGTCTCGCAGGTGCCGCAGGTGCCCTCGGTGCAGGAGTAGAGGACCTCGACACCGGCCGACCGTACGGCCTGGAGGACGGAGACGCCGGGTTCGACGGTGAGGGTACGGGCGGACCTGTCGAGCACCAACTCGAAGGATTCCAAGGGGACTTCCGACTCCGACCCGCACTCCGACTCCCACTCCGACTCCCACTCCGGCTCCTTGGGCCGGAAGCGCTCCAGGTGCAGGGCCGTGGGTGGCCGGGTGTCGGCGCAGTGGGCCGTGACCGCGTCCAGCAGCGGGGCGGGACCGCAGCAGTAGACGAGGGTGCCGGGGGCCGGGTCGGCGAGGGCGGTGGACAGGTCGAGGTGGCCACACTCGTCCTGGGGTGCGATGCGGATCCGGCCACTGCCGTAACGCTCCGTCAATTCACTGACATATGCCATGGATTGGCGCGTACGCCCGCCGTACAGCAGCGTCCAGTCCGCACCGGCCGCCTCCGCGGCGGCCAGCATGGGCAGGAGCGGGGTGATGCCGATGCCGCCCGCGACGAAGCGGTAGCGGGCTGCGGGGTGGAGCGGGAAGTGGTTGCGGGGGCCGCGGACGGCGACCTTCGAACCGGGGGTCAGCTTCCGGTGGACGTACGCCGAACCTCCCCTCCCGGCAGGCTCGTTGAGTACAGCGATGCGCCAGGTGCGGCGGTCGGCGGGGTCGCCGCAGAGGGAGTACGGGCGGATCAGGTCCTGGGTGAGTACGAGGTCGATGTGTGCACCAGGTTCCCAGGCCGGGAGCTCGGTGCCGGACGGGGCGCGGAGGGTGAGGGCGAGGACGCCGTCCGCCACCGACTGCGTTTCATCCACGACCAGTTCGAGGTCGTCGGGCAGCGTCATCGGACCGTCTCCACCTGCTTCGCGCCCGCCTCGGCGAGCCGGGCGAGGATGCGGCGGGCTGCCAGTGCACCGGTGTCGATGTTGATGCTGAGTTCCTGGTATCCGTCCGGCTCGGTGTCCAGGGTGCGCTGGAGCAGGTTGAGCGCGTCGACGTCCTGCATGACGACGGTGTGGTTGAACTCCCTAAGGAAATCGGTCACTTCGGTGTCTTCCGTGGCGAAGTCGCGGGACACCGCCCAGAAGTCGTACACCTTCCCCTCGGCTGCGGGTGTGACGGCGTACGTGATCTCGGTGTGGAAGGCGTGCGGATCGCTGCCGTCCGCCTCGGGGAGGACGCCGGCCGGGGCGATGCGGCTGTGCAGGAGGTAGAGGCAGGGGGCGAAGTACTCGATGTCCTGCCAGCGGGTGATGCGGCCCTCGATGCCGGTGGAGCGGGCGTAGAACGGCGGGCACTCGGCGTCGGCCATGCGCCGGCCGACCCGCACGACGCCCGCGTCCTCGTCGACCTCGGTGGTGATCGGCGTTTCGGCGACTTCGGGGGTGCCGATGTAGCCGCCGTGCAGGTACGTCTCGTGGGAGAGGTCCATGAGGTTGTCGACGAGCAGCCCGTAGTCGGCGTCGATGGGTTCCATGCCGGTGACCGTCGTCCACGCCGGGTCGGCGAGGTGGCGGGCGCGCGGGACGGCTCTCGGGTCGGCGAGGGCCGGGTCGCCGATCCAGACCCAGATCAGGGCGTCCTGCTCGACCAGCGGGTACGAGGCGACGCGGGCCGTGCGCGGGACGCGTTTCTGGCCGGGTACAGAGACGCAGGTGCCGGTCGTGTCGTACGTGAAGCCGTGGTAGCCGCAGACGATGCGGTCGCCTTCGAGCCGGCTCTCCGAGAGGGGGAAGCGGCGGTGCACACAGCGGTCGGCGAGCGCGACGGGTGTGTTCTCGTCCTCCGTGCGGTAGAGGACGATCGGCTCGCCGAGGATCGTGCGGCCGAGGAGTTCGCGGCCGACCTCGTGGGCGTGGGCGGCGACGTACCACTGGTTCCTGACGAAGGGCGTCGTGCGGGAGTTCCGGAATGGGGTCATGTGCCTACGGTCGTGACGCGGGCCGCTTGCCGGCAAGGTGACTTCCGTCAGGCGGAAGCGACGTCCTCGTGATCGGCGGAATCCTCGTGCCCGGCCGGGTCCGTCCGGGCGGCCGGGTCCGGCTGCCAGCCGAGTGCCCGTGAGATGCCGCGGGCGGCCAGTCGTACGGCAGGCACCAACGCTGGTACCTGCGCGCCCCGTTCGGGTACGACGACCGACACCGCCGCCACCACGGGCCCGCCAGGACCACGTACGGGTGCGGCGACCGACAGGGCGTCCTCCGTGATCTGACGACTGCTCACCGCACAGCCCGCACGCCGGACTTCGGCCAGTACGCGGCGCAGTTGTGCCGGGTCGATGAGAGTGTGCGGGGTGAAGGAGACGAGCGGCCGCGTCGTGTACGTCTCCTGGAGCGCGCGGTCGCCGTGGGCGAGCAGTGCGAGGCCGACGCCGGTGGCGTGCAGCGGCCAGCGGGCGCCGACCCGGGTGCGGACGCCGACGGCGGAACGGCCGGACAGCCACTCGATGTAGACGACCTCGGTGCCGTCACGGACCGCGAACTGGACGTTCTCGTGGGTCGCTTCGTACAGGTCCTCCAGGTAGGGCATGGCGACCTGGCGCAGGCCGAGGCCGCGCGGGGCGAGGGCCGCGGTCTCCCAGAGGCGGAGCCCGATGTGGTAGGTCCCGGTGCCGTCGCGCTCCAGGGCGCCCCAGTCGGTGAGTACGCCGACGAGGCGGTGAGCGGTGGTGAGGGTGAGCCCGGCCCGGTGGCTGATGCCGGTCAGAGTGAGGGCCGGGTGCGCATGGTCGAACGACGCCAGGACGGCGAGGAGGCGGTCGGGGGCGGTCATGACCGTGCCGTCACCGGGTCGCCCGATCACCCGGCGTCGTGGGCGAGGTCGTAGGGGCGGGGGTACGGGGCCGGACGGTAGCGCACGTAGCGGCCCGGCCTGGCCGGATCCGCAGTGTGGGCAAGGGAGTTGAGGGATTCCGGCGCCGTCTTCCAGCGGCCGGTGTCCAAGCGCTTCTCCAGGGTGTGCAGGGCGGCGACACTCTCGCCGGGTGTGAAGGTGCAGTGGCCGGGGGCACTGACGTACGCCTGGCGGAACAGGCTGGACGGGGTGCCCGCACCGTCGACCGCACGGCGGTAGGCGCTTTCGGTCTGTACGGGGACCAAGCCGTCGCCGGTGGTGTGGATGTTGAGCTGGGGTTTGGTGAGGCGGCCGGTGAAGGAACTGGTTCTGCGCATCCAGGCGGTGGCGGCCTGGTCGGCGGTGGTCCTGGGGGCACGGTGGAGTACGGCGAGGTCGGCGTCGAGACGCAGTCCGGCCTTCTTGTAGAGCTCGGTGACCTCCTTGCGGAGGGGTGAGCGGCCGAGCATCGCGGTGTAGTCGACGCCGGTGTTCCACGACGGGTTGCCGCCCGCGCGGCTCTCGGCCTCCTGCCGCCAGGCGAAGCCGCCGGTTCTGATGAGTCCCTGAACGGCCCTGAACTGATTGGCCTGTTGGGCCTCCCAGTCGGTCGGGGACGGCTCACTCTGGGCGGCGTCGTTGTGGCCGGGAATGTTGTGCAGGGCCGCGGCGAGTGCGATGCGGGCGCGGCCGGCCGAGGTGTTCTGGGCGGCGGTGGTCGCGGTGCTCATGGCGTCGGCGGCGGCGCGGGCGGCCTGCTGGTCGCGGAAGCCGGTGAGCGGGACGGCGGGGGCGAGGAGCGTCTTCAGGGCGAAGGTGGCGTCGAGGGTGCTGTTCCAGTTCGCCACTCCGCCCTGTTCCAGGCCGCACATGGCGAGGGTTGCGTCGAAGCGGGCGGGGTGGCGTTCGGCGAGGGCGGTGGTGACGAGGCCGCCGTACGACTCGCCCCAGGCGACGGTGCGGCGGGCCGGGCCGAGACGCTGGGTGAAGAGGTCGAGTGTGGCGAGCTGGTCGGGGACCGCGTCGGTGACCGCCCAGCCGGTGGAGGCGTACGAGGAGCCGATGAGTGCGTATCCCTCGGCGAGGAGCTTCGTACGGACCTCGGCGCCGGGGGCGTTGTCTGCGGAGTTGGGCGCGCCTGAGGGGCGGTAGCCGTGGCTGTAGAGAAGGACGGTGCCGTTCCAGCGGGCCGGGCGGTCCATCACATAGCTTGCGCCCGAGGAGAGTTGGCCCTCCAGGTGGACTTCATGGGTAGCCCCTGCTGGGGTGGATCCCGCCTCGACGGGGGTCGCGACGACCGAGGCGATCAGGGCGGCTGCGAGCAGCGTGGCGGTGCGGGCCTTCATCCACGTACTCCTTCTGTGTCTGCCGCCGGGACCGTCCTCTGCGGAGAAGCGGAGGCAGGGGCGGCGATGTCGTCGGTGATCAGTGTGTTGCCGCTGGTCTCGCGCATCCGCCACAGGGTGGCGACGGTGATGAGCGCGCCCGAGCAGAGCAGCAGGGCGAGCGGGGTACTGCTGCCGTCGTACGCGGCGAGGAGGCTGCTCGCGATCAGCGGCGAGAAGCCCGCGCCGATGAGGGTGGCGCCCTGGTAGCCGAGCGAGGCACCGGTGTAGCGGACCCGGGTGCCGAACATCTCGGACAGGAGCGCGCCCAGCGGCCCGTACATCGTGGACTGGGCAACACCGTGGCCCAGGCAGATCGCCAGGATCAGCAGTCCCGGTGAGCCGGAGTCGACCAGGGCGACGACCGGAAAGGCCAGCGCGGCGGAGGCGATCGCTCCGGCGAGGACTACGGGGCGGCGGCCGATGCGGTCGGAGAGCGCGGACGCGGCGGGCAGGACGAAGAGCGCGACGACGGAGGCGAGGGTGACCGCGGTGAGGACCTGCGAGCGGGTGTACCCGTGGGTGACGGCGTACGAAATCATGAAGCCGGTCAGCAGTGACTGGGCGGTGAACGCGCCGATGCCGACGCAGCAGGCCTGGAGCACCGGCTTCGGCTTGCGCAGGAGTTCGAGGATGGGGGGCTTCGCGGGGGCCTCGGAGGATTCCTGCCTCTGCTGCGCTGCTTCGAGCCGTGCGTCCTTGAGCTGTGCCTCCTTGAGCTGTGCTTCCTTGAGCTGTGCTTCCTTGAGCTGTGCCTCCTTGAAGAGTGGGCTCTCGGTCACCTTGAGTCGTACGAAGAGGCCGACGGCGAGCAGTACGACGCTCAGCAGGAACGGCACGCGCCAGCCCCAGCTGCGGAAGTCGTCGTCGGGCAGTGCCGAGACGAGGGTGACGACGCCGGCGGAGAGCACCGAGCCGAGCGGGGCGCCGAGTTGGGTGGCACTCGACCACAGGCCGCGGCGCTTCCCGCCCGCGTGCTCGACGTGTTCGACCACCATCAGGGTGGCGCCGCCCCACTCGCCTCCGATCGCCAGGCCCTGCACGACGCGCAGGGTGACCAGCAGGATCGGTGCCCAGACGCCGATGGCGTCGTAGGTCGGGAGCAGGCCGATGAGGAAGCTGCCCGCGCCCATCATGACCATGGTGAGAAGCATGATCGATTTACGGCCGACCCGGTCGCCGAAGTGGCCGAAGACGATGCCGCCGAGGGGGCGGGCGACATATCCCGCGGCGAAGGTGCCGAAGGCGGCGATGGTGCCTACGGCCGGGTCCGCCTCGGGGAAGAACAGCTCGCCGAAGACGAGGGCTGCGACCGTGCCGTAGACGAGGAAGTCATAGAGCTCCACTGCGGTGCCGAGCAGGCCGGAGAGCGCGACACGGCGCAACTGCTGCTTCGAGGACGGGGGTTGTCCGACTTGGGGACGGGGTGACTGCACGACGGGACTCCCTGGGGCAGGGCCAATGTCACCGCGAAGTTAGGCACCTTGTTCACCGCCGTCAATGTTTTGCACAACATCAATCAGGCGAGACCCGCCTCGGAGACGCGGCGCAGGAGCGCGTGCAGGGTGTCGCGCTCGGCAGCGTCGAGAGGTGCGAGCAGCTCGTCGGTCACACGCTCACCTGCGGCTTCGCCACCCTGGAGGAACTCGCGGCCCGCTTCGGTCAGGACGACGACGCGACTGCGGCGGTCGCCGGGAGCGGGACGGCGTTCGGCGAACCCGAGGCGTTCGAGGTCGTCGACGAGGCCGACGATCGCACTCGGGTCGTAGCCGAGCCGGGCACTCAACTCACGCTGCAGCGCACCCTCTGAGCCGGCCAGGAAACGCAGCAGCGCGTAGTGCCGCAGGCGCAGGCCGAACTCCTGGAGGGAGGCATTGAAGAGCTGACCGGAGCGCAGGCCGAGCCGGTAGAGCAGATAGCCGGTGTCGGCGTGCAGGCCGCGCATCCAGGGCTCACGGGCATCGATCGGCTCTTCGGCTTCGGAGGTCGGGGCGGCTGCTGACCTGGTGATGACGGACTCCTTGGTCGTTCGGGGCGTACGGGGCGGCCGTGGCGTACGGGGCGGCCGTTCGGGGCGCACGGGGCGGCCATTCGGCGTGTACGGGCCACAGCATGACGCAGATCGAATGTGCCAACAACCATTGACGTCAACAATGATTGTCCTTAGCTTCGATCTGGGCGACGGAGTCCGGCTCCGGTCCGCCGCCCGCTCCCCCAACCCACCTGCTACGTAAGGACACTTCTGTGCCCACTCTCGATCTGACCGGAAAGGTCGCCCTCGTCACCGGCAGCGGACGCGGCCTCGGGCTCGCCTATGCGCAGGCGCTGGCCGCCGCCGGTGCGTCCGTCGTCGTCAACGATCTCGACGAGGCGGTGGCCGAGCAGGCCGCGAAGACCATCCGGGAGGCGGGCGGCCGCGCGGTCGCCGAAGCCGTGACAGTGGGTACGACCGAGGCCGCCGACCGCCTCGTGGCACGGGCGGTCGCCGAGTTCGGGCGCCTCGACGTCCTGGTCACCAACGCGGGCGTACTGCGCGACAAGGTGCTGTGGAAGATGTCCGACGAGGACTTCGACGCCGTCGTCGGTGTGCACCTGCGCGGTACGTTCACCTGCGCCCGAGCAGCCGCGGTACGGATGCGGGAGCAGGGCGAGGGCGGCAGCCTGATCCTGGTCGGCTCCCCCGCCGGGCAGCGCGGCAACTTCGGGCAGACCAACTACGCGGCGGCCAAGGCCGGTATCGCGGCGATGGCCCGCACCTGGTCGATGGAGCTGGACCGCGCGAACATCACCGTCAACGCGATCGTGCCGGTGGCGGCGACCGCCATGACGGAGACCGTCCCGGCGTTCGCCCCGTACGTGGAGGCACTGCGCGGCGGCGAGCCGCTGCCCGGCTTCCTGCGCAAGGGCGAGGGCTTCGGCACCGCCGAGGACTGTGCGGCGCTCGTCCCCTTCCTCGCGTCGGAGGCCGCGCGCGGGGTCACCGGGCAGTGCATCGGCATCGGCGGCGACAAGCTGGCGCTGTGGTCGCACCCGCAGGAGGTGTCGGTGGCGTACGCGGACGGCGGCTGGAGCCCGGAGACGATCGCCGAGTCCTGGCACACCTCGGTGGGCAGCGAGCCGCAGACCGTCGGCATCCCCGCCCCGAAGGTCCCGTCGACCCCGGAGGCCCGATCCGCATGACCGGCGCACCCGCCGCGAACGCCATGAACGTCGACGACCTCGTCGCCATCGACGTCCACACCCACGCCGAGGTCTCCGCCAAGGGGCACGCCTCCCTCGGTGACGACCTGGCCGACGCGTCCAGCGCGTACTTCAAGGTCGAGGGCCGCAACCGCAAGCCGACGCTGCCCGAGATCGCCGCGTACTACCGGGAGCGGCGGATGGCCGCGGTGGTCTTCACCGTGGACGCCGAGCACGCCACCGGCACCGAGCCGGTCCCCAATGAGGAGGTCGCCGAGGCGGCCGCCGCCCACCCGGACGTACTGATCCCGTTCGCGTCGATCGACCCGTTCCGCGGCAGGGCGGGGGTCCGGCGGGCACGCCGGCTCGTCGAGGAGTACGGCGTCAAGGGCTTCAAGTTCCACCCGAGCATCCAGGGCTTCTTCCCCAACGACCGCATCGCCTACGAGCTGTACGAGGTGATCGAGGAGGCCGGGGCCGTCGCGCTCTTCCACACCGGGCAGACCGGCATCGGCGCCGGGGTGCCGGGCGGCGGAGGTATTCGGCTGAAGTACTCCAACCCGATGTACGTCGACGACGTGGCCGCCGACTTCCCGCATCTGAAGATCATCCTTGCCCATCCCTCCTTCCCCTGGCAGGACGAGGCCCTCGCGGTCGCCACCCACAAACCGGGCGTCCACATCGACCTGTCCGGCTGGTCGCCGAAGTACTTCCCGCCGCAGCTCGTCCAGTACGCCAACACCCTCCTCAAGGACAAGATCCTCTTCGGCTCAGACTTTCCGGTCCTCACCCCGGACCGCTGGCTCGCCGACTTCGACAAGCTCGCCATCAAGGACGAGGTCCGGCCGAAGATCCTGAAGGAGAACGCCGCCCGGCTGCTCGGCCTCGGCCCCGGCTCCGGCTCCGGCTCCGGCTCCGGCTCCGGCTCCGGCTCCGGCTCCGGCTCCGGCCCACTGTGATCCGCCACCTTCGAAGGGGAACGCAACGATGCGCAACGAGGGAATCGGTTCCTGGCCCGCACGCCGTGCCCGCAAGACCCCGCACCGCACCGCGCTGATCCACCAACTCGCCGACGGACACCGCGCGTTCAGTTACGCCGATCTCCACGACCGCACCACCCGCCTGGCGCACGTCCTGCACGCACGCGGTGTACGGCGCGGCGACCGGGTCGCCTTTCTCGGCCCCAATCACCCCTCCTTCCTGGAGACCCTCTTCGCCACCGGTCTCCTCGGTGCGGTCTTCGTTCCGCTCAACATCCGGCTGGCCGCGCCGGAGATCGCGTACCAGCTCGCGGACTCGGGAGCCAGGGTCCTCGTCCACGCACCCAGTCTGTACGACGCCACTGACAATGCCGCCGGAAGCGTTCCTGACCTGCTCGAAGTGGGTCGGGAGTACGAGGAGCTGATAGCCGGGGCTTCCGCCGTACCGCTGGACGAGCCCGTCTCCCCTGACGACATCTGCATCATCATGTACACCTCGGGCACCACCGGCCGCCCCAAGGGCGCCATGCTCACCCACGCCAACCTCGTCTGGAACGCGGTCAACGTCCTCGTCGACCAGGACCTCGCCGCCGACGAACGCGCGCTGGTCTCCGCTCCCCTGTTCCACACCGCGGGTCTGAACATGCTCACGCTGCCCGTGCTCCTCAAGGGCGGCACCTGCGTCCTCGTGGAGTCCTTCGACCCGGCCGAGACCCTCGACCTGATCGAGGAGCACCGCATCACCTTCATGTTCGGCGTGCCCACCATGTACGAGCGGATCGCCCGCCACCCCCGCTGGCCCGACGCCGACCTGTCCTCGATGCGGCACCTGAACTGCGGCGGCGCCCCGGTGCCGACCGGCCTCATCGATACGTACCAGCGGCGCGGCCTCAACTTCCAGCAGGGATACGGGATGACGGAGGCGGCGCCCGGCACGCTGTTCCTCGACGCGGAGCACTCCGTCGAGAAGGCGGGTTCGGCGGGCGTGCCGCACTTCTTCAGCGACGTGACCGTCGTCGGTCCGGATCTCGTGCCCGTCGCCCCCGGCGAGACCGGTGAGATCCAGGTGCGCGGACCGCATGTCATGCCCGGTTACTGGGGGCTTCCGGCGGAGAGCGCGGAGGCGTTCCACGACGGGTGGTTCCGTACCGGGGACATGGCCAGGGTCGACGAGGACGGCTTCGTCACCATCGTCGACCGACTCAAGGACATGATCGTCTCCGGTGGCGAGAACGTGTATCCCGCCGAGGTCGAGGACGTGCTGCTCGCCCATCCCGATGTCGTCGAATGTGCGGTCATCGGCGTCCCGGACCCGCAGTGGGGCGAGGTGCCGCGCGCGGTCGTCGTCGTGCGGGAGGGTTCGGCGGCCGGGCCCGAGGAGATCCTCGGCTCGCTCGGCGGGCGGCTCGCCAAGTACAAGATCCCGAAATCCGTGGTGGTGGCGCGGGAGCTGCCGCGCACCGCGTCCGGAAAGCTCGCCAAGCCCCGGGTCCGCGCCCTTTACGGCATGTGATCCCCCCGTCTTCATGGCATGTGATCCACCAACTCCCCTTACTTGAAAGGCCCTTCACCCATGACCACAGTCAACAGCCTCGACGCACTCAAGAAGCTCGCGGGCAGCGACCTCGGCGCCAGTGACTGGATCACGGTCTCGCAGGAGCGGATCAACGGCTTCGCGGACGCGACGGGGGACCACCAGTGGATCCACACGGACCCGCAGCGCGCGAAGGACGGCCCGTTCGGCGCACCCATCGCGCACGGATATCTGACGCTCTCCCTCTTCATTCCGCTCTTCACCGAGCTGCTCGACGTCGAGGGCGTCAGCACCAAGGTCAACTACGGTCTGAACAAGGTGCGTTTCCCCGCGCCCGTCCCGGCTGGTTCCCGGCTGCGGCTGGTCGCGAAGCTCACCGAAGTGACGGACGTCGCGGGCGGGGTGCAGATCACCGTGGGCGGCACGATCGAGATCGAGGGCGGGGCCAAGCCCGCCTGCGTACTGGAGAGCGTTTCCAGGTTCTACGCCTGAGCCGGTGCCCCGGTTCTATGCCTGAGCCGGTGTCCCCGTCCGTACCGGCACCAGGTCGAGGAGGCGTTTCGCCGACCGCCGCGCCCGCGCGTCGAGCCGGGTGTGCACGGCGCGGAACGTCTTCTCGGCCTCCTCGGCCGGCCAGTCGTCCGGCAGGTGCTTCACCGGCAGTCGTGGATCGCCCCGTACGATCTGCAGCCATTCGGTGGCCATCCGCAGCCGCAGCACCAGCGCGTCGTCGTCGCGGACCTCCACGCCGTCCTGCGCGAACGGCAGCCAGCGGCCCAGGAACTCCTCGTACCGCGAAGCGAGTTGGGGCAGCTGCCAGGCCTCCTCGATCATCGCGCCGATATCGGTGCCCGCGTCGGCGTGCGCGCGGAAGACCTTCGCGTGGGAGGACAGGCCCAGCTCGGCGACGAGGGCAGCGACGTCGACCTCTCCCGGCGCGATCCACAGTCCGCTGAACAGTGGCCCGAATCCGCTCCACACGAGCCGTGAGCGCAGGTCGTGCCGCTGCCGCTGCCAGGCCTCGGGAAGCGAGAAGCCGAGCAGGGTCCAGGTGCCGTCCCAGTCGCTGTTGACCGCACCGGTGTGCCAGATCCGGTGGTCGCCGTCGCGCAGGATCGCCTCCGACCTGTCGGTCAGCCCGAAGTACATGCGGCGCCCCTCTCGCTGCTTGCGCAGCAGCCCGCGGCCCGCCATCCGGGTCAGCGTGGAGCGGGTGGCCTGCTCCCCCACGCCCGCCCGCCCGAACAGCTCGATGACGCTGCCCGAGTACACGCACACGTCCCGGCCCAGCACCTGGTCACCCAGGAAGGTCAGCATCAGCGACTGGGGCCGGAGGGCCTCCCCGGGGGTCGGCCCGACGCTCGGCCCCGCGTTCGGCCCCGTGTTCGACTCCGCGTTCGGCCCGGCGGTCACTTCGGTGGTCACCCGCCCACCGTAACTGCCGACCGGACTCCCTTCCCGTACCACAAAGCGCCCCAAACGCGGCGAAGCCGGTCATCGAGCTTGCGTTCGAGGGTAGTG
Organism: Streptomyces sp. NPDC048442; assembly: GCF_040651475.1. Taxonomy (NCBI): domain Bacteria; kingdom Bacillati; phylum Actinomycetota; class Actinomycetes; order Kitasatosporales; family Streptomycetaceae; genus Streptomyces; species Streptomyces sp. NPDC048442. The sequence continues at coordinate 124,935 of NZ_JBEZKB010000003.1, read as the reverse complement.
CGCATGGTGGGATGACGCGATGCGCACCCCCACACGCATGAACCCTCATCCCGAATCCCCCCACATACGGAATGAATTGAGCAACTCCAGCAATCCCAGCAACCCCAGTTATCCCAGCGGACCCAGCGGGCCCAGTGGACCCAGCAAGCCCAGGAATCCGTACGACGAGCTCGCCCGTCTCGCTCCACCCGAACCCGACTACGCGGCGTACGAACCGGACGAAGGGCTCCTCGGTCTCGGCCTGAAGTCCGACGACGACGATGACGACGAGTGGCAGCCGCCGAACCACCGGGGCAAGAGCCGCCTCCGCGCCGTTCCCGTGGTGTTCAAGGTGGCCGTCACCGGGGTCGTCGTGGTGGCGTTCGCGCTGCTCGCGGACCGGTTCGCGCTGATGTACGCGCAGGACAAGGCCGAGGACCAGCTGAAGAAGTCGATGAAGCTGGCGACGGCCCCCGAGGTCAAGATCCACGGCTTCCCGTTCCTCACCCAGGTCTTCGACAAGCGTCTGGACCGCGTCGACGTCGCCGTGCCCGACGTCGCGGCCGACCGGGTGTCCATCGCGGAGGTGCGGGCGACGGCTCGCGACATCAGCATCGTGGGCAGTCTGCCGTCGTCGATCCAGGGCGCCGTCATCGGCAGCGTGGAGGGCGACGTACTGCTCTCCTTCGACGACCTGAACCGTGAACTCGGCTCCTCCCAGGCCAAGTTCAAGAAGGACGGCCACGACCGCATCAAGGTCAGCGGTGAACTTCCGATTGCCGGAACGAAGGTGCTGATCGGCGCGGAGGCGCACATCAAGCGCGACGGCGACCAGGCCGTCTCCACCACCATCGACCACATGCGCCTCGACCTCCCCGGCATCGTGACGTACCGGCCGGGCAAGGACCGTGCCACCTCCGGGCTGCGGCTGCACCCGCAGGCGGCGGCGGAACTGGCCCGGCAGGGTGAGCGGATCAAGGCGCTGCTGGCGGTTCCCTCGGTGGTTGAGCGGCTCGGCGTACCGAAGGAGTGGGTGAAGAAGGCGCTGAGCAGCGAGGCGGAGCTGAACCGGCTGACCGGGTCGCCGCAGTTCGTCAAGCAGTTGATGAGCCTCAACCTGGTGGATGTGGTGATCGACCACCCGTGGCTGCTGGAGAAGGTCGGCATCAACCCGAAGATGATCGCCTCGCTGCTCGCGATGCGTCCGCCGGAGCTGTCGGAGAAGCTGTCGATGTCGTTCCGGCTGCCGAAGACGCCGGGCGAGCTGCGGCTGCGGGAGGTCAAGGTGGAGCCGGAGGGCATCCGGGCCGACCTCAACGGGACGGGGCTGACGTTCGGGGACGTGGCCGGCAAGGACAAGTGACGTACGGGGGCGGGGGATTGTGTCTCCCCCGCCCCTTCGCGCTGTTCCACGATTCCAGGGCCCCGAAGCTTCCCGCCAAGGGCAATGCCATTTCATATGTCACATCCTTGACCGTGGCCGTACGACCGGCGACGATCTCCTCATGCCTCTGCCACCCCTCACCGACCCCTTCCTCGGCCTCTCCGCCCGCACCGGCCGGTTCACCCACGGCGCCCCGCGCGCCGCGACCTTCACCGAAGGGGGACGGCTGCTGTACTTCCTGCGCTCGGCCGGCCCCGCCGACCCCTGCGACAGCCTCTGGGTGCTCGACACCGTCTCGGGCGAGGAGCGGCAGCTCGCCGATCCTCAGGCTCTGATCCCCGGTGGGGGTCAACCGCCACTGGTCGAGCGGCAGTTGAGGGAGCGCATCCGGCTCGTCGCTGCGGGGATCGGCCTCTACTCCCTCTCCGGTGACGGCCTGTTCGCGGTCTTCGCTCTGTACGGCCGCCTGTTCCGGGTCGGTACGGGACCGGACGGCAAGCCTGAGGAGATCCAGGCCGCCGGGCCCGTCTTCGACCCCCGCCCGAACGTCGACGGCTCGCGCATCGCGTACGTCAGCGAGGACCGGCTGTACGTGGCCGAGTGCGCCGGGGGCGCATCGCGCCCGGTCTCCCCGGACGACGGCGCACGCTGGGGCATCGCCGAGGCCGCAGTGGCGGAGGACCTGGACCGTTCGCGCGGGCACTGGTGGGCTCCGGGCGGCCGTGCGCTGCTCGCCGCCCGGGTCGACGAGTCGGCGCTGCCCCGGCTCGACTACGGCGGCGAGTTCGCCTACCCGAGGGCGGGCGGGCCGAACGCGGACGTGCAGCTGTGGGTGCTGGAGAGCGGGGATCCCGTACGGCTGGAGTGGGACGCGGCAGCGTACCCGTACGTCACGGACGCGGGCTGGGAGTCCGACGACGAGATCCTCCTGACCGTGCGGGACCGGCTCCAGCGCGAGGTGCTGCTGCTGTCCGCCGACCCCGCCACCGGCGCCACCCGTGTGCTGTCGCGGACCACGCATCCGCTGTGGGTCGACGGACTCCCGGGCACACCGGCCCGGCTGGCGGACGGGCGGATGCTGACGGCCGCCGACACCGAGGGCGGCGCGGCGCGCGGCCTGGCCGTGGACGGTCGGCTGCTGACCGGCGACGATCTTCAAGTACGGTCCGTCGAAGGGGAATTCGGTGGTGCTCTGGTCGTCACCGCAGCCCTGGACGAACCGGCCGACCAGCACGTCGTCCTCGTCGGCCCGGACAGTGGCGAGCTGCGCCCGCTCACGTACGGCCCCGGAGTGCACGCCGTCACGGTGTCGCCGGGGGCCCTGCTGATCACCTCCGCCGGCCCCGACGGGCCGGTGCGGCGGACCGTACACGCCGAAGAGGGAAGGGAGTTGGCCCTTCGGGACCTCTCCGAGCCGCTCCCGTACCGGACCGTTCCCCGCCTCGCCCGGGTCACCGAGCACCGGCTGCCGACCGCTCTGGTCCTGCCGCGCGGGCACGTTAGCGGCCGGCGGCTGCCGGTACTGGTGGATGTGTACGGCGGCCCCGGTGCGCAGGCGGTGACGAACGACCCGCGCACACAGCAGCACCGCCAGTGGTGGGCCGACCAGGGCTTCGCGGTGGTGACGGTGGACAACCGGGGCACTTCGAACGTCTCACCGGCCTTCACGTACGCCATGTACCGGGGCTTCTCCAAGGTCACCCTCGACGACCAGGTGGCGGCGCTGCGCGAACTCGGCGATCTGTACCCGGAGTTGGATCTGTCCCGGGTGGCGGTGCGCGGCTGGTCGTACGGCGGATATCTGGCGGCTCTCGCGGTACTGCGGCGGCCGGACGTGTTCCACGTCGGCATCGCGGGCGCACCGCCCACCGACTTCCGTACGTACAACACCGCTTATACGGAACGCTACTTGGGGATGCCGGCCGAGCACCCCGAGGTGTACGAGGCGGACTGCCTCGTCAAGGACGCCCCGAATCTGAGCCGTCCCCTCCTGCTGATCCACGGCCTCGCCGACGACAACGTCCACCCCACCCACAGCCTCGCCCTGTCCCAGGCCTTGACGGACGCGGGCCGCGAGCACGAACTGCTCACCCTGCCCGGGGTGTCGCACATGACGCCCGGCGGCGTGCGGGAGCGGCTGATGGAGCGTGAACTCGCCTTCCTGCGAAAGACTCTGGAGGTCTGAGGCCGCAGAGCGAGGGCGGTCCCCCTGGAGGTGCACCTCCAGGGGGACCGCCCTTCCGTGCTAGCGGCGCAGCGGGCCTTCGCAGACGTAGTCGGCGCTGCCGGCCTGGCCACTGGACCAGACGTCGACCTTGCCGAAGGAGCAGTTCATGTCGGCGAGGTTGTTGGCGGCGGGCTTGGACCGGTCGAGGATGAAGTAGTCCACCGTCTCGGTCATGTCCTTGAACACCTTGCTGGCATCACCGGAGTTGCTGAGGTTGGCGGTGATGCGGCCGGTGCACACGAACCGGCCCAGTTCCTTGCCTCCGTCGTCCTTGCAGGCGGGGTCCATGGAGGTGGCGGACTTGAAGGCGCTCTGCACGTCGGCGGCGGACGTGTACCTCAGCGAACCGTTGGGTGTGTACTGGGTGTTGGGTACGAAGAGGTCGTTGACGATGGCGATCTGCTGGTCGAGGAACGCGTCGTAGCCGCGCTGCAGATTGGCGTCGGCACCCTGCTGGTTGCGCCAGGCGTCGAAGGCCGTGGGGTCGTTGGCGCGCAGGTGCTTGTACATCTCCTGGAGCTTGCCCGGGTGGTCGCGCCACAGGTACTCGAAGAAGGTTCCGGCGTACGAGTAGAAGCGGAAGCCGTCGCCGTTGTAGGTGGCGTGCAGAAGCTGATTGACCGTCATGCGGGGCCCGCCGCCCGCGGTGTCGGAGATGATGCTCTTCACCAGCGACTTGCGTACGGCGATGCCGTCGTCGCGGGTGGCCCCGTCGAAGAACTCGCCGGTGCCCTCGTCCATGGCGGTGGTGCGGTCGTTCTGGTACCAGGGGCCCTCGCCGAAGGAACCGTGCACGGCAAAGCGGCCGTTGAGGTAGTGGACGTACTCGTGGCGGAAGAGCTCTTCGAGCGTGAGCGAGGAGTCCTGGGGGACGCGGCGCTGGTAGGTGTAGAAGGTGGCGCCCCTCTCGATGTAGACGCCGCCGTTGTTGGTGTCCATGCCGGTGAGCAGCGGGTGGTACGTCTCGTAGTCGGCGCGGGAGGCGTACAGCACGATGTTGAGGCTGGTGTTGGTGTCGCCCGCGATCGGCTCGGTGGAGCCGACCACCCGGTGGAACTGGGCCTTGACCTGCTTGGACGCGTAGTAGAGCTGGTCGACGGTGGCGCGGTCGAGGGCGGTGCGGACCTTGATGGCGCCGTTGTCGTAGACGTAGGTGTACGGGAAGATCCGCTTCTCGATGTCGCCCTTGCACACCCCGTACTGCTCGCAGGCGCCGTAGTAGTTGAGCCAGCCGGCGACCTTGGCCCAGGGCTGGCTGCCCTCCCCGAAGTTCTGCTTGGTGAGGCCGAGGAGCGTGCCGAGGCCGGCGACGGTCTCGGTCTTCAGGGCCGGGATCTCGCCGAAGCGCCCGTACTCGCCCAGCGCGTCGCGCACCACCCACTCGTTGGGGGTGCCCTTGAGGTGGACGTAGCCGGCGAACTTCTTGAACGCCTCCCGGTAGGTGGCGTTCTGCGTGACGACGGTGTGGAACGCGGTGTCCTTGTTTCCGGGGTAGACCCCGAGGTAGTTCACCGAGAGCGCGGCGAGTGCGGCGCCGCCCCAGGCCGGGTCCTTGTACTGGGTGTTGTGGTACTGGTCCATGGTGGCCAGCACCTTCTGGATCAGGCCCAGTTGGGAGTGGCGCAGACCGGGGGCGCTGGCCGCGTACAGCGCCTCGCGCAGGGTGGTGGCGTTGCTCGGAGTAACGTCGAAGGTGCGGGCCGCGGTACCGAAGGCGTTGACCGCGCGGCGCACGGTCTCGACGGTGGCGGAGTCGGTGGTGTCGATCTCGTCACGCGAGAAGTCGTGGTACGCGACCGCGTGCAGGTACGTGAACATCTCGTACAGGTGCGTGGTGTTCTTGCCGTCGTGGGACGACGCGATGCTCGATACGCGGCGGGCGACGGCCTGTACGTGGGCGTCCGACATGACCGGGACAAGCCGGGCGTCCCACTTCCAGATGAGGTCGCGCAGACATCCGTCGCCAGTGACGGCCGGGTCGGCGAGGAAGTCCGCGAACTGCTCGGGCGACAGGCCGGTGATGCCGTCGAGGGTGCAGGGGGCGACGGCCGCTCTCGGCGCGGCGGATCTCGCGCCGGGTCTCTCGTCCCCCTTCAGGGCCTTCGTCTGGGCTCCGGGTATCCGGCCCCGCTCGGTGAGCGCACCGGGTGCGGGAGCGGCCTCCTTTGCCAACTTCGGTGCGGTCGCGAGGCGTTGGACCTCGTCGAACGGATTGGCGTCCGAGGTCACCGCACGGGGCTGCGGCTTCGGAGCGGCGGAGCTCTGCACGGGCGGCAAGGGTGCGGCCTGGGCGGACTGGATGGCCGGGAGGGCGAGGGTGGCGGCGAGAGTGGCGGCCAGCACAATCCTGCGCGGCATACGCGGGTGTGACACCTGGATCTCCGGTATCTGTGTGGGGAGTTGACGGGGCCGGCGTCGACGAGTGCCGTCGGCTTCCGCACCCCGAGGTGTGACCCGTAACATAGTAATGTGAAATTGCACTGACAAGACTTCAGACAACTCACCTGCCTCCGGAGGCGAAAACGTGACCTCACACCTCGCGAAAACCCCGCAAGCCGCCCAATCCCCCGAATCTCCCGAATCTCCCCAACTCAACACCGTCAGCCACGATTTGCCGGTTTCGCCCGCCCTCGATGCCTACATGGGCGACCGGTGGGCGCCTCCCTCCTCCTCGTCCGGCGCCCGGGTGCCCGGCTTCGAACACTTCGCGGGGCGGCGCGCCAGGCTCGCGGCGCGCTTCCCCGGCGAGCGACTCGTCGTACCTGCGGGCGAGTTGAAGGTGCGGTCGAACGACTGCGACTACCGATTCCGGCCGCACAGCGCGTACGCGTGGCTGACCGGGCTGACGACCGAGGACCAGCCGGGCCACGTGCTGGTGATCGAGCCGGACGGGGACGCGGTGCTGTACGTACGGCCGCGCTCGCCCCGCAGCGACGGGCGCGGCGAGTTCTTCCGGGACCGCAGGTACGGGGAGTTCTGGGTGGGCCGGCGGCCCGACCTGGACGAGGCCGCACACCTGACCGGCATCCGGTGCGCCCATCTGGACGACTACGCACCTGCCACCACCGCGCGGCGCGCGGACCGGGATCCCGAACTGGCCACGGCACTGAGCGAGTTGAGGCTCGTGAAGGACGCCTGGGAGATCGGGGAGATCCAGCTCGCCGTCGACCACACCACGGTCGGCTTCGAGGACGTCGTACGGGCGCTGCCCACCGCCCTCGCGCACCGGCGCGGGGAGCGCTGGATCGAGGGCGTCTTCAACCTGCGCGCCCGCGCCGAGGGGAACGGCACCGGCTACGACACCATCGCCGCCGCCGGTGCCCACGCCTGCGTACTGCACTGGATACGCAACGACGGCCCGCTGGACCGCGACCAGCTCCTGCTGGTGGACGCGGGCGTGGAGACCGATTCCCTCTACTGCGCCGACATCACCCGCACCCTCCCCCTGTCGGGCCGCTTCTCACCGGTCCAGCGGCAGGTGTACGACCTGGTGCTGGCCGCCCAGGACGCGGGGATCGCCGCCCTCAAGCCGGGTGCGAGCTTCCGCGACTTCCACCGGGCGTGCTCGGCGGTGCTGGCGGAGGGGCTGCACGACTGGGGCGTGCTGCGGGTCTCGCCGGAGGAGTCGCTGCGGGCGGACAGCGGGCTGCACCGCCGGTACTCGCTGTGCAGCTCGGGCCACATGCTGGGGCTCGACCTGCACGACTGCGCACAGGCGAGGGCCGACCAGTACCTCGACGGCGTGCTGGAGGAGGGCCAGGTCCTGACGGTGGAACCCGGCCTCTACCTCCAGCCGGACGACGAAACACTGCCGTGGGAACTGCGCGGCATCGGCGTCCGCATCGAGGACGACCTGGTGATCACGTCCGAGGGCGCCCGCCTGATGTCGAGCGCACTCCCCCGCGAAGCAACAGCCGTGGAGAACTGGATGGGCGACCTACTGGGGTGAACCCCACCGCGGCCCCGCCGCCGCCCCTGTGGGCAGCAGGGACGCCGCCGCCCACCGCTGTGGGCAGCAGGGACGCCCCTGGGGGCGATTGGGGTCTCCCCTGCTCGAGCGAAGCCGAGAGCTTGGGGAAGGGTGGGCACAGGGGCGGCCCCGGCGGAGCCGCCCCCTCGCTCCGGCACGCGCTCGCCACGGCCCAGCCCCACCGCGACCTCGGCCTCGACCGCCAACCCCCTACCGCTCCCCCAACCCCGCCGGCACCTCCTGCACCACCCACCCATTCCCATCGGGATCCCTGAAGTAGGCCCACGAATTCCACGTGTCCCCCTTCCCCTCCTCCCACCCCTTCTCCCCCAGGTGCATCACGGGGCTCACATCCACCCCGCGCCCCGCCAGCTCCTCCCGGCCCGCAGCGATGTCGACGACACACAGCTGAAGCCCCTGGAGCGAGCCGGGAACGACCGGAGTGACCCATTCCGCCGGCGGGGCCACCCCCTCCATGAGGGCGATCGAACAGCGCGAGCCCGGCGGAGTCAGCTGCACGACCCGGGACGTCGCACCCATCTGCATGTCGACGTCGACCTTGAATCCGCACTTCTCCGCGTAGAAGTCCTTCGCCCGGTCGATGTCCGAGACCGGCACGGCGACGACTTCGAGGGTCCATTCCATAAGGGGCCTCCGCTATTGGGGCGCTGCACGGCCGAGCGGCCGCATGGTCCCCATCCTGGTACGCACCCCCCACCGTCCGCTAGCGGACGCCCAGCTTCCGGGCGGTCGGCAGCGCGGTCTCCACCGGTTCGTCGCGGGACTGCGCCCACAGCGACCGCACGTGCCCGAGGTGGCGGGCCATACAGGCCTCGGCCGCCGCCGCGTCCCCGGTCAGCATCAGATCGAGGAGTTCGATGTGCTCCTCGGCCGACGGCAGCAGTTCGTTGCGCTCGTCGAGCCGGGTCAGCCCGTAAAGACGGGAGCGTTTGCGCAGGTCACCGACCGTTTCGACGAGCCGCTCATTGCCCGCGAGCCCGAGCAGCGTCAGATGGAAGCGGCGGTCGGCCTCCAGGTAGCCGATCAGGTCGTGCCGGCGGGCCGCCGCGACGATCTCCTCGGCGACCGGACGCAGTGCCTCCAGCTGCTCGCGGGTGGCGGTCCTGGTGACCTGCCCGATCACCGGCACCTCGATGAGCGCACGGATCTCGCTGTACTGGTCGAGGTCACGCTCGCTCACCTCGGTGATCCGGAAGCCCTTGTTCCGTACGGGTTCGACGAGCCCTTCGCGGGCCAGGTCGAGCATCGCTTCGCGCACGGGCGTCGCGGAGACGCCGAAGTCCGCGGCGAGGCCGGGTGCGGAGTAGACCGATCCTGGGCGGAGCTCGCCCGCGATGAGGGCCGCACGCAGGGCGTTGGCCACCTGGTCGCGGAGCCGTTCCTGGGCGGTGATCAGGTGGCGCTGCTGCTTGAGTTCGCCCATGGCGGTCCTCCGGGTTGCTGCGGACTGCCCAGCGTACAATGTCACGTTGCAGGTTAAGTGGCCCGGTGCAGTGAGTACGTGTGGGTGGAAGTGTAGAAGTCCAGTGCACTGCGGCCCTGTTCGCGCGGGCCGTGGCTGGAGGACTTCGTACCGTCGAAGGGGAGAGGGAAGTCGACGCCCGTCGAGGGAGCGTTGAGGCGGATCATGCCGGTGTCGAGGCTGTTGAGCCCGTGCAGGGTGGCGTCGAGGTCGCCGGTGTGGACGGAGGTGACGAGGCCGCAGGGGACCGCGTTGGCCATCCGGACCGCCTGGTCGAGGTCGGTCGCGTGCAGGAGGACCGCGAGGGGCCCGAAGATCTCTTCGTGCAGCAGCGGATGACCGGACGGCACCTGCTCGGCGAGCGTCGGTCCGGCGTACCAGCCGGGTCCCTCCACGGGCTTTCCGCCCGCCAACAAGGGTACGTCGCGGGCCGCCTCCAGCACCTTCCGGCGCGCCTGTTCCGAGATCAACGGGCCGCACAGGGTGGTGGGTTGGGCCGGGTCGGCGGCCGGGATCGCACGCAGGGCGTCGGCGAGCGCGTCGCGCAGGGGCCCGAGCGCCGCACCGACAGCGATGACGCGGCTGGTGGCGGTGCACTTCTGGCCCGCGTATCCGGCGATCGCGGTGGCGATGTGGGCGGCGGCACGGGCCGGGTCCGCGTCGGGCAGGACGAGCGCCGCGTTGAGACCGCCCCTTTCGGCCTGTACGGGGATGCCGTGCGCGGTCGCGGTGCGGACGACCGCGTTGCCGGTGGCCGCGGAGCCGGTGAAGGAGACGGCGTCGACGGCGGAGGCCAGGGCGTTTCCCTCGGGCGCACCACCGGGAACCAGCGTGAACACCCCTTTGGGCAGAGCCTGTTGGAGTAGTTCCGTGAGGCGCAGTGCGCAGGCGGTGGCCTCGGGGGCGGGCTTCAGAACGACGGTGTTTCCGGCGGCGAGTGCCGGCGCCGCCTTCCAGACGGGGAGGGCGTAGGGGAAGTTCCAGGGCGTGATCAGCCCGGCGACGCCGCGTGGCCGCCGGCGAGTGAGGAGGAGGCCGGCGCCCGATGCCGGTTCGTGAACGGATCCCGTTGCTTCGTACGGGAGTTGGGCGTAGCAGCGGGGGATCGAGACGGTACGTGACACTTCGGCGCGCGCTTCGGTGAGGGGCTTGCCCACCTCTCGTACGGCCAGGTCCGCCAGCTCGGCGGCCGCCTGCTCGACGGAGTGGGCGGCGGCGGTGAGCGCCGCGGAGCGGGCGGCGGCCCCGGCCGCGTACCAGGAGCGGTACGCGTCCCGGGCGTGGTCTGCCGCCTCAACGGTGCGCCAGACACCGGTGCTTGCCACGTCGACGACGACGTCTCTTGGATCCGACGGGTTGCGGGACACGACGCGGGAGGAGAGGAGAGGGCCCACCGGCGTGCCGGTCACAGGAGGAATCCTCCGGGGAAGGGGTCGGTGGGGTCGAGGAAGTACTGGGCAGTGCCGGTGATCCAGGCCCGCCCGGTGACGGTGGGAACAACTGCGGGGATGCCGCCCACAGTTGTGGTGTCGATGAGACGGCCGGTGAACTCGGTGCCGATGAAGGACTCGTTGACGAAGTCGCGGCCGAGCGGGAGTTCGCCCCGGGCGTGCAGCTGGGCCATGCGGGCGGAGGTGCCGGTGCCGCACGGCGAGCGGTCGAACCAGCCGGGGTGGATGGCCATCGCGTGCCGGGAGCGGACGGCGTCGGAGCCGGGGGCGGCGAAGTAGACATGCTTGAGGCCGCCGATGCGGTCGTCCTCGGGGTGTACGGGCCGGTGGTCGGGGGACGCGTTGACCGCGCCCATCAGAGCGAGTCCGGCGGCGAGGATGTCTTCCTTGCGGGAGCGGTCGAAGGGGATGCCGTCGGAGCCGACGGAGTCCAGCGGGACGAAGGCGTAGAAGTTGCCTCCGTACGCCAAGTCGTAGGTGAGCGTGCCGAATTCGGGGACGTCGATCTTGCGCTCGAGGGCGACGCTGAAGGCGGGGACGTTGGTGAAGGTGACGGCGGTGGCGGCCCCGTCCTTGACCTGTACGTCGACGGAGACGAGCCCGGCGGGGGTGTCGAGCCGGACTGTGGTGACGGGTTCGTGGACCTCGACCATGCCGGTCTCGACGAGGGCGGTGGCGACGCCGATGGTGCCGTGGCCGCACATGGGGAGGTAGCCGGAGACCTCGATGAACAGGACGCCGTAGTCGGCGTCGGGGCGGGTCGGCGGCTGGAGTATCGCGCCGCTCATCGAGGCGTGGCCGCGCGGCTCGTACATCAGGAGGGTGCGGAGGTCGTCACGGTGCTCGGCGAAGTTCAGACGCCGTTCGGCCATCGTGGCGCCGGGGAGGGTGCCGAAGCCGCCGGTGATGACGCGGGTAGGCATCCCCTCGGTGTGGGTGTCGACGGCGTGGAAGACGTGACGGGTGCGCAACATGGCCTCCGGGCAAGGGTGTTGTGGGGTCCGGACTTCAGCGGTGACCGTCGGCGATGAGCTTCTCGGTGAGGGCCCGAATGGCTGCCGCCTGTCCGGAGGGGAGCGGGAAGCGCGGCGGACGGGTGGGGCCGCCGCGCTGCCCCGCGAGGTCCATGGAGAGCTTGATGGCCTGGACGAACTCGGTCTTGGAGTCCCAGCGCAGGAGCGGGTGCAGGGCCCGGTAGAGCGGCAGGGCGACGGCGAGGTCCCCGGCGACGGCGGCCCGGTAGAGGGCGACGGAGGAGACGGGCAGTGCGTTCGGGTATCCGGCGATCCAGCCGACTGCTCCGGCGAGGGCGAGTTCGAGGAGTACGTCGTCCGCACCGATCAACAGGTCGAGATCCGGGGCGAGTTCGGCAATCTCGTACGCCCGGCGGACGTCGCCACTGAACTCCTTGACGGCAACGATGCTTCCGTCGGAGTGGAGCGCGGCGAGCAGGTCCGGAGTCAGGTCGACCTTGGTGTCGAAGGGGTTGTTGTACGCGACGACGGGCACGCCCGCGCGGGCGACCTCGGCGAAGTGCGCACGGACCGAACTCGGCTCCGCCCGGAAGGCGTTGGGCGGCAGGAGCAGCACGGAACCGGCTCCCGCCCCGGCGGCCTGGTCGGCCCAGCGGCGGGACTCGGCGCTGCCGTAGGCGGCGACGCCGGGCATGACGCGGTCGCCGCCCGCGACCTCGACGGCGGTGCGGACGACGCGGGCGCGCTCGTCGTCGGTGAGGGTCTGGTACTCGCCGAGCGAGCCGTTGGGCACGACGCCGTCACAGCCCGCTTCGAGGAGACGGGCCACCTGGGCCGCGTAAGCGTCGTAGTCGACGGTGAGATCGTCGCGGAAGGGGAGGGTGGTGGCGACCATGACGCCGTGCCAGGGGCGGAGGCGGGTGGGGGTCGCAGTGGTGCTGCTGCCCGTGGTGCTGTCTGCGTCGCTGCCTGCGTTGCTGTCCATCGCGTTCATGCAAGAACTCCCTAGAGTGGTGTGTGACATTTTATTGAATGCCATACGGGCCGGGCAAGAGGGCCTCGGGGCCGACTCACGCTCTTCATGGGCGAGTTCACCGAGAGTGCATGGAGGGGATGTGCGCCCCGGTAGCGGCGCGGGCTGCGGGTCTCGGCAAGCTCGCGCCACGGTCTTGTGGACAGCAGCGCGAGGTCCGGCCCGGGTCCCGGCTCCTTGTCGGAGACGGGCGGGTTGCCCTCGCCGGCGCCGACAACTCCGGCCCCGACGACGGCAACATCAAGAGGGCGTCTCGTGAACACATCAGTAATATGTCACACGACACAGTGGCTGCCAAGGGATCCTGAGGCTCCCCCGCCTCAACCGCCCCTCAGAGCACGGCAATTCCGTCCAGCTCCACCAGTGCCTGCTCGTCCCACAGCCGGACCGCGCCGATCACCGCCATCGCGGGGTATTCGCGGCCCGCCAGCCTCCGCCAGATGCGCCCGAGTTCGTGGGCGTTCTCGCGGTAGTCAGCGACGTCCGTGGCGTACACGGTGACCCTGGCGAGATCGCCCGGGGCGCCTCCGGCCTCGGCGAGCGCGGCCAGCAGATTGGTGAGCGCAGTCTCGAACTGCTCGACCAGCGTCTGCCCGACCACTTTGCCCGCCCCGTCGAGCGCGGTCTGCCCGGCCAGGAAGACCAGGCGGGAGCCGCTCGCCGCGACACTGACGGCGTGCGAGAAGCCGGTGGGCGGGGAGAGCGCGGCGGGGTTGTGCCGCTGGAGGGGGTTGTCCCGCCTGGAGGGGGTCCCCTGCTGAGGGGCGTTGGCCCGCTGAGAGGGCTTGTCCCGCTGAGAGGTGTTGTCCTGCTGAGGACTCATGCGTACAGCTCCTTGGCGATGATCGTGCGCTGGACCTCGGTCGCACCCTCATAGATGCGCGGGGCGCGGACCTCCCGGTAGAGGTGTTCCAGGAGGTGGCCGCGCTGGAGTGCGCGGGCGCCGTGCAGCTGGACCGCCGAGTCGACGACGAACTGGGCGGCCTCGGTGGCGAAGAGCTTCGCCATGGCGGAACTCTTCGGCACGCCCGGTTCGTTCCTGTCGTACGCGGCCGCAGCGGCGTACACGAGCAGCCGGGCCGCCTCGGTGCGGGTGGCCATCTCGGCGACCCGGTGGGACACGGACTGAAGGTCCTTCAGCGGTCCACCGAAGGCCGTCCGTCCGGCGGTGTGCGCGAGCGTCGCGTCGAGCGCGGCCTGCGCCATGCCGACCGCGAACGCGCCCACGCTCGGCCGGAAGAGGTTCAGGGTGTCCATGGCGACCCGGAAGCCCTTGTCCGGTACGCCGACGACATCGGCCGAAGTGACCCGCACGCCGTCGAAGGCCAGCGCCCCGATGGGGTGCGGGGACAGCATGTCGAGCGCGGTCCCGGTCAGTCCAGGCCGGTCCGCGGGCACGAGGAACGCGGTGATGCCGCGCGCACCGGCGCCCGGTGTCGTACGGGCGAAGACGGTGTAGAAGTCGGCGTACGGCGCGTTGGAGATCCAGCACTTCTCACCACTGAGCCGCCAGCCACCCGCTCCGGAACCCGCTCCGGAACCAGTGTCGGATCCCGCTTCACAACCCGCTCCCCCACTCCCCTCTGGCTCCGCCGCCAGCGCGAGTGCCGCCGCGTCCGATCCCGCCCCCGGCTCGCTCAGCGCGAACCCGGCGACGGCCTGCCCCGCCCGCACTCCGGGCATCCAGCGGGCGCGCTGCTCATCGGTGCCCGCGCGGGCCACCGGGGCCGCTCCGAGCCCCTGCAGCGCCAGGGCGGTCTCGGCCTCCGTACAGCCTCGGGCGAGCGATTCCCGCATCAGACACAGGTCCAGCGCCCCCGAAGTGAACAGCCGCTCCAGCAGGCCGAGCTCCCCCAAGGCCGCGACGAGCGGACGGTTGAGCTGCCCCGGTTCCCCCTTCTCGGCAAGGGGGCGCAACCGCTCCTCCGCCAGCGTGCGCAACTTCTCGCACCACGTCAGCTGTTCCGGCTCCAGTGCGAATCCGGGCATCTGCGGCCCCTCTCAGCTCGCTCACCCCGCGTGTTATCGCGGACCGTTGACTGTCGTCACCATCACGATACGCTCGGGAGCACCAGTACTGCAGACGGCCGCACTTACGCACCGCACCACGAACACAGCACCGCGACACCACACGGAACGGCACCACAGTGCGGCAGCATCGCACTGCAGGATCACCCACCCGTCAGATCGCCAGTCGCATCCCGGACTGCTCGCTGCAAGGGGGCCAACCCGCCATGGCCATGGAACTGCACCCCTCGGCCCACGCCGACACCTTTCCGCGCGACCACCTGCCGCCCCCCGAACAGTGGCCCGAGCTCCTCTTCGAGCTGCCGGAACTCCACTACCCCGACCGCCTCAACTGTGGCGCGGAGCTGGTGGACCGCCCTCTTGAGGAGTTCCGCGCGGACCGTCCGGCACTGCGGGTCCCGTCCGGCGAGATCTGGTCGTACGGCGAGCTGCGGGAGCACACCGACCAGATCGCGTGCGTGCTGACGAACGATCTGGGCGTCGTTCCCGGCAACCGCGTCCTGCTGCGCGGCCCGACCACGCCCTGGATGGTCGCCTGCTGGCTCGCCGTGCTGAAGGCCGGCGCGGTGGTGGTGACCGTACTGGCGCAGCAGCGGGCGTCGGAGCTGGCCACGATCTGCGAGATCGCGCAGGTCAGCCATGCCCTGTGCGACGCACGGACGGTGGAGGACCTGGTGAAGGCCGAGGTGCCGGGGCTTCGGATCACGGCGTTCGGCGGGGACGCACCGGACGACCTGGTGCGCCGGGCGGCGATCAAGCCGACGCGGTACGAGGCGGTGGACACGGCGTCGGACGACGTCGCGCTGATCGCGTTCACGTCGGGGACGACGGGACGGCCGAAGGGCTGCATGCACTTCCACCGGGACGTGCTGGCCATCGCCGACACCTTCTCCAAGCACGTGCTCAAACCGGAGCCGGACGACGTGTTCACGGGCAGCCCGCCGCTCGGTTTCACCTTCGGGCTCGGCGGCCTGGTGATCTTCCCGCTGCGGGTCGGGGCCTCGGCGCTGCTGCTCGAACAGGCTGGCCCCAAGCAGTTGCTGCCCGCGCTCGCCGAGCACCGGGTGTCGGTGGTGTTCACGGCGCCGACGGCGTACCGGCTGATGCTCGACGAGCTGGCGGCGCCCCCGGCTTTGGCGGCGGCCGCCTCGTACGATCTGAGCGCTCTGCGCCGTTGTGTGTCGGCGGGCGAGAACCTTCCGGCGGCGACCTGGCAGGACTGGTACGAGCGCACCGGGCTGCGCATCATCAACGGGATCGGCGCGACCGAGCTGCTGCACATCTTCATCTCGGCGGCGGACGACGAGACCCGCCCGGGGGCCACGGGGCTGCCCGTTCCCGGCTGGCACGCGCGCGTAGTGGCGGCGGACGGCATCGAAGTGCCGGACGGCGAGCCGGGGTTGCTGGCCGTCCGGGGGCCGGTGGGCTGCCGCTATCTGGCCGACGAGCGGCAGCAGGTGTACGTACAGCACGGCTGGAACCTCACCGGCGACACCTATGTGCGCGACGCCGACGGGTACTTCCACTATGTGGCGCGGGCGGACGACATGATCGTCTCGGCCGGGTACAACATCGCCGGCCCCGAGGTGGAGGACGCCCTCCTGCGACATCCCGACGTACTGGAGGCGGCGGTGGTCGGCCGGTCCGACGAGCTGCGCGGACAGGTCGTCACCGCCTATGTGGTGGTACGGGACGGGGTGCCGCGGAGCGAGGACACGGTGGCGCTGCTGCGGGACTTCGTGAAGGCGGAGCTGGTGCCGTACAAGTGCCCGCGCGAGATCGTCTTCCTGGAGGTGCTGCCGCGCACGCCTACCGGGAAGCTGCAGCGGTTCCGCCTGCGGAGCGCCGGGAACGTACAGTGATCAAGTGGCTGACCTGCACACTCCCCGCTCTTTGATCATCACGCTGTACGGCGCCTACGGGCGCGGCGACAGTGACGGCAGCAGCGACGGCAACAGTGACCGGCCGATGCCCGTCGCCGCGCTCATCCGGCTGCTCGCTGCCGTCGGCGTCGACGCACCGTCCGTACGGTCGGCGGTGTCGCGCCTCAAGAGGCGCGGGCTGCTGGTGTCCGCACGTACGGCCGACGGCGCGGCCGGGTACGCGCTGTCCGGCGACGCCCGGCAGCTCCTGGACGACGGCGACCGCCGCATCTACGGCCGTGCCCAGCCGCGCCTGTCGGACGGATGGGTGCTGGCGGTGTTCTCCGTGCCGGAGGCCGAGCGCGCCAAGCGGCACGTCCTGCGCTCGCGGCTGGCCGGGCTCGGTTTCGGGACGGCGGCGCCGGGGGTGTGGATCGCGCCCGGCGGGCTGTACGAGGAGACCCGGCACACCCTGGAGCGGCTCCAACTGGTGGAGTACGTCGATCTGTTCAGAGGCGATCATCTGGGCTTCGCGGCGACGGCGGCCTCGGTGGCGCGCTGGTGGGACCTACCGGGGATGGCCAAGCAGCACGAGGACTTCCTGGAGCGGCACGAGCCGGTGCTGCGGGCGTGGGAGTCACGGCCGACGGCCGGCGGGACGGATGCCGAGGAGGCGTACCGGGACTATCTGCAGGCACTGGACTCCTGGCGCCGGCTGCCGTACGCGGACCCGGGACTGCCCGTCGAGCTGCTGCCCGATGACTGGCCGGGCGGGCGCTCGGCGGAGGTCTTCGCAGAGCTGCACAGCCGGCTGCGGGATGCGGGCGCCGCATTTGTACGACCATAGACCGCCCCTGTGGAAAGTCGCGCGCACGGCCCGTGCGGGCCTGCGCATGATGAGGCATGACCTGGAAATTCAGCGATGACCTCGATACGTATCTGGGTGTGGCCGCAGAGGCAGTGGCCGCCCGCCCGGTGGAGAACACTCTGCTGCTGACCGTCGTGGCGACGCTCCGCAGACGCGGCGCGCAGGCGTACGGAGACGCTGCGCCGCTCTTCGGGTGGTGGCGCGGGGCGGGCGGCGCGGTGGAGGGTGCGGCGGTGTGGGCGCCACCGCATCCCTTGATGGTGAGCGCGGTTCCCGCCGAGGCGGTGGCCCCGCTGGCCCGCAGCTGCGAGAAGCACGGCGTGACGATGGTCAACGCCGACCGGGGCACCGCGGGGCTGCTGGCCGCCGAGTGGCCGGCGCACCGGGTCCTGATGCGCCAACGCCTGTACCGGCTGGGCGAGTTGATACCACCGTCGCCCCCGCCTCCTGGGCAGGCCCGGGAGGCGGCAGTCGCCGACCGCGCCCTGTTGGTGGACTGGTACCGGGCCTTCGGCCGGGACACCGGCGTGCAGGTGGCGGGGGCCGAGACCGCGGTGGACGACCGGCTGTCGTACGGCGGGCTGATGCTCTGGGTGCTCGACGGGGTTCCGGTGTCCATGGCGGGGATGAGCCGCCCGGCCGGGGGCACAGCGCGAATAGCCCCGGTCTACACGCCGCCGGAGCACCGGGGTCATGGGTACGGGGGTGCGGTGACGGCGGCGATGAGCGGGGCCGCGCTTACCGCCGGGGCACCGGATGTGCTGCTCTTCACGGACCTGGCCAACCCGACCAGCAACGGCATCTACCAGCGGATCGGCTACCGGCCGGTCATGGACAGGACGGTGATCTGCGCAGCATGACCGACGAGGAGGCAGTGACGGAACCGACAGGAGAATCACCGCCGGTGTGGCTGGTTGTGGCGAACGTGGTCCGCTTCCGGCGCTACGGGGAGGGAGGACAGGAACTGCGGCCCGGCACCAAGGCGTTGAAGGGCGGCGCCAAGGTGTACCTCGTCGGCGGGTACCCCGGGATGGGGTACGAGGAGGTGACGGTGGTCGGCCGTTCCCGGCGCACCGGGGCGTACCTCACCATCGACATACCGGTGCGCAATCTGCACACCTTCCGGGCTTCCTCGGTGCACAGCCCGGCGGTCCTGCGGCGGCACGCCGACTACGGGCCCGTCGGACCTGTCGGGCCCAGGCCGGACAGGATCGGGGCGGGCGATCCGGAGTCCGCCCGCGAGTGGGCGGTTCGGCTGGAGGCGCTGGCGCGGGAGAACCGCGAGGGCCACTGGCGGGGTTCGCCGCACCCGGACCCGTGCCGGTGTCACGAGTGCGCGGGGCCCGGGGCGGTGAAGGCCGTTACGGACTCCTCGGGCGGGGCCGTTGCGGACTGTTCGGGCGGGGCCGCCGCGGGCTCCGCAGGAGCGGCTGCTACGAACTCCTCAGGCTGAGCCGGGGTTTGGGGCCGTCGGTGCGACCGGTCGGGGGCCTGCGGCTGCCGGCGCCGTACGGGAGCGGCCAGGGTGCGCCCGTACCGGAGTAGCCCTGCTCGGCGGCGGCGTGCAAGGTCCAGTGCGGGTCGTAGAGGTGGGGCCTGGCCAGGGCGCAGAGGTCGGCGCGGCCGGCGAGGAGAAGGGAGTTGACGTCGTCCCAGGAGGAGATCGCGCCGACGGTGATGACGGGGACGCCGAGGGAGTTGCGGATCCGGTCGGCGTACGGGGTCTGGTAGGAGCGGCCGAATTCGGGGGCCTCGTCGGAGACGACCTGCCCGGTGGAGACGTCGATGGCATCGGCACCGTGTGCGACGAAGGCGCGGGCGATCTCGACGGCCTCCTCCTCGGTGGTGCCGCCGGCGGCCCAGTCGGTGGCGGAGATGCGGACGGTCATGGGTTTGTCGTCGGGCCAGATGCCGCGGACGGCGTCGAAGACTTCGAGGGGGAAGCGGAGGCGGCGGTCGAGGGTTCCGCCGTAGGAATCGGTCCGTTGATTGGTGAGGGGGGAGAGGAAGCCGGAGAGCAGGTAGCCGTGGGCGCAGTGGAGTTCGAGGAGGTCGAAGTCGCAGCGGGCGGCCCGCCAGGTGGCGGCGGCGAACTGCTCGCGGATGTCGGTCAGTCCGATGCGGTCGAGCTGGGCCGGGACCTGGTTGACGCCGGGACGGTACGGCAGCGGGGAGGCGGCGGCGAGGGGCCAGTTGCCTTCGTCGAGCGGCTGGTCGATGCCGTCCCACATCAGCCTGGTGGAGCCCTTGCGTCCGGAGTGGCCGAGCTGGACGCCGATGGCGGTGCCGGGGGCCTGCTGGTGCACGAAGTCGGTGATCCGCCGCCAGGCGGTGGCCTGTTCGGGGGTGTAGAGGCCGGTGCAGCCGGGGGTGATGCGGCCCTCGGGGCTGACGCACACCATCTCGGTCATGACGAGCCCGGCGCCGCCCAGGGCGCGGGCACCGAGGTGCACGAGGTGGAAGTCGCCGGGGACGCCGTTCTCGGCGGAGTACATGTCCATGGGTGACACGACGACGCGGTTGCGCAGTTCGAGACCGCGCAGCCGGAAGGGGGTGAACATCGGGGGTGTGCCGGAGGGGCAGCCGAAGTCCTGCTCGACGGATTCGGTGAAGGTGCTGTCGCGCAGCCGGAGGTTGTCGTGGGTGACACGGCGGCTGCGGGTGAGGAGGTTGAAGGCGAACTGGTGCGGCGGCTGGTCGAGGTAGCCGGCCAGGTCCTCGAACCAGCGCAGGCTGGCGGCGGCCGCGCGCTGGGTGGACTCGACGACGGGCCTGCGTTCGGTCTCGTACGCGGCGAGGGCGGTCGGCAGGTCGGGCTGTTCCTCGATGCAGGCGGCCAGCGCGAGGGCGTCCTCGACCGCGAGCTTGGTGCCGGAGCCGATGGAGAAGTGGGCGGTGTGCGCGGCGTCGCCGAGCAGCACGATGTTGCCGTGCGACCAGCGCTCGTTGACGACGGTGCGGAAGGCGATCCAGGAGGAGTTGTTGCCCTTGAGCGGGCGTCCGCCGAGGGCGTCGGCGAAGATCTTGGCGCAGCGCTCGGTGGACTCGGCCTCGTCGCAGGTGTCGAGGCCGGCGGCCCGCCAGACCTCTTCGCGCATCTCGACGATGACGGTGGAGGAGCCCTGTGCGTAGGGGTAGCCGTGGAGTTGCATGACGCCGTGTTCGGTCTCGGCGATCTCGAAGCGGAAGGCGTCGAAGGCGAAGTCGGCGGCGAGCCAGATGTAGCGGCAGCGGTGGGAGGTGATGCGGGGTGCGAAGACGTCGGCGTGGGCCTGCCGGGTGAGGCTGTGCACTCCGTCGGCGGCGATCACCAGGTCGTGGGTGGCGGAGAGTTCTGCGGTGGGCGGGGCCTCGGTGCGGACGCGCAGGTCGACGCCGAGGGCGAGGCAGCGGGCGTGCAGGATCTCCAGGAGCCTGCGGCGGCCGAGGGCTGCGAAGCCGTGCCCGCCGGAGGTGAGGCGGTGGCCCCGGTGCACGACGTCGATGTCGTCCCAGCGGACGAACTCGGCGGTCAGTGCACGGTAGACCTCGGGGTCGGCGTGTTCGATGCCGCCGAGGGTCTCGTCGGAGAGGACGACGCCGAAGCCGAAGGTGTCCTCGGGGGCGCCGCGCTCCCAGACGGTGACCTCGCGGTCCGGGCCGAGCCGCTTGAGCAGGGCCGCGGCGTACAGCCCGCCGGGTCCGCCGCCGACGACGGCTATCCGCAGGGGCGTACCGGAGGAGGTGCGGGCGGTGCGGGAGGCGGAAGAGGTGACGGAGAGCGGCTGGGGCGGCGGCATCGGCATGACTACCGTCCCTGCCACTTCGGCGGCCGCTTCTCGGTGAAGGCGGCGTGGAACTCCGCGTAGTCCTCGCCGTTCATCAGCAGTGCCTGGGTGGCGGCGTCCATTTCGACGGAGGCGGCCAGCGGCATGTCGAGTTCGGCGGTCAGCAGCGCCTTGGTCTGGGCGTATGCGAGCGCGGGGCCCTCGGCGAGCCGGCGCGCCAGCGCGGCGGCCCGGCTGTCGGCCTCGCCCTCCTCGGTCAGCTCGCTGATCAGGCCGATCCTTTCGGCCTCCGGGGCGCGCACCGGCTCGCCCAGCATCAGCAGCCGGGTGGCGTGGCCGAGCCCGACGACCCGCGGCAGCAGGTACGCCGCGCCCATGTCACCGCCGGAGAGACCGACCCGGGTGAAGAGGAACGCGAACCGGGACGTCGGGTCCGCGATCCGGAAGTCCGCCGCGAGCGCGAGCACCGCCCCCGCCCCCGCCGCCACCCCGTGCACGGCCGCGATCACCGGGAACGGGCACTCGCGCAGCGCCCGTACGACCTGCCCGGTCATCCGGTTGAAGTCGAGGAGCTGGGCGGTGTCCATGCCGAGGGTGGCACCGATGATCTCGTCGACGTCCCCGCCGGAGCAGAACCCGCGTCCCTCGCCGGCCAGCACCAGGACGCGCACAGTGCGCTCCCTGGCCAGCTCGGCGAGGAGGTCGCGCAGGTCGGCGTAGGCCCCGAAGGTGAGCGCATTGAGCTTCTCCGGGCGGGCGAGGGTAACGGTTGCCACCCCGTCGTCCAGGGTCAGCCGCAAGTGGTGCCACTTCTCGGTGCGCGGGGCGGAACTGAGGAACGGGCTCATGGGACGCGGCCTCCCGATGCCGATGCCAGTCCTTCGAAGTTATCACCGGTCCGTGACTTCCGTCACGAGTACGCGATAACCCGTTCCCCAGCGCGTCCGTACGTCTTAGGTCCCGCGATGGTGTGGCGCAGGTCCCATGCACTTCCGGAGGACGGCCCTAGGGGAACAGCTATTCGCTTCGTACGGTGGAAGAGAGGAACTCTGCTCCGCGATCGGACCCCACCGTGCTTCCTGCCTCCGGCCCCACCTCCTGGCGCATCGAACTGCCGCACTCGCCGTCCGCGGTGCCCCTGGCGCGCGCCCTGGTCCGTACGGCGCTGGCGGATCTGGACACCCCGGCGGCGGACAGCGACACGGCCGAGCTGCTGACCGCGGAGCTCGTGGCGAACGCCGTGGAGCACACCAGCGACTCCTCCCCCATCGAGCTGGTGGTGGAACTGCTGCCGACGGGCTGCCAGGTCGAGGTGCACGACGGCGATCCCGGGCCGCCCGGCAATCTCGAATCCTCGACGGCGGACCAGTGCCCCGACCCCTGGCAGGAGCACGGCCGCGGGCTGCTGCTGATCCGTACGCTCAGTTCGGACTGCGGGCACCGGCGGACGGACTCCGGCAAGGCGGTCTGGTTCACGCTCCCGGCGTCTCAGTGACACACGCACGCCCCGCCCTGACCCGCTTCACGCTCCGGGCGTCGCACTGACCTCCGGGGAGCCTGCCGGGGAAGCCCCGAGCCGCGAGTGCCTGCGCCCGTAGAGCGCGTACACCACCGCGCCGACGACCAGGAAGACGCCGAACTGGAGCCAGGTCTTCCAGCCGGTTCCGTAGATCAGGTACAGGCAGAAGAGCACGCCCAGCGCCGGGAGCACGGGGAACAGCGGCACCCGGAAGGACCGCTGGAGGTCCGGGTTGCGGCGGCGCAGCGCGATCACCGCGACGTTCACGACGGCCATCACGGCCAGGGTCCCGATGGTCGTCAGATTCATGACGACGTCGAGCGGAACGACGGCCGCCGGGATCGCGAAGACGGCGGCGACGATCCAGGTGTTGGCGACCGGCGTGGAGGTCTTCGGCGAGACCCGCTCGAAGACGCGCGGGATGAGGCCGTCCCGGGACATCGACATCAGGATGCGGGTCTGCCCGTACATCACGGCCAGCACGACGGACGCGATCGCGACCACCGCGCCGAAGGCGATGATGCCACCGCCGAGCGAGGAGTCCGTCACCTGGTTGACGATCAGGGACAGTGCGGCGGGCTTGGAGGCCACGTCGTCGGCGGACATGGCACCGATAGCGGCGATCGCGACCAGGCAGTAGAGCAGCGTGACCACGCCGAGGCAGATCATGATCGCGATGGGGATGTTCTTGCGCGGGTTCTTGACCTCTTCGCCGGCCGTGGTGATCGCGTCGAAGCCGATGTACGAGAAGAACGCGACCGAGGCGCCGGACGTGACGCCCATCAGGCCGTGTGAGGCGAACGGCGACAGGTTGTCGGAGTTGAACGCGGTGAAGGCGATCGCGCAGAACAGGATCAGCACGGCGATCTTCACGACGGCCATCACCGCGGTGGCGCGGGCGCTCTCCCGGACGCCCCGCACCAGGAGCAGCGCGGCCAGCAGTATCACGACGACCGCCGGGATGTTGACGATGCCGCCGTCGCCGGGCGGGCTGGAGAGCGCGGCGGGCAGCTGCCAGCCGACGAGGCTGTTGAGCAGCTCGTTGAGGTACTGCCCCCAGCCGACGGCGACCGCCGAGACTGAGATGCCGTACTCCAGGAGCAGGCACCAGCCGACGAGGAAGGCGATGCGCTCGCCGAGGGTGGCGTACGCGAAGGAGTACGAGCTGCCGGAGACCGGGATCGCGCCGCCCAGCTCTGCGAAGGAGAACGCGGTGAAGATGCAGGTGATCGCGGCGAGTACGAACGACACGACGACCGCGGGGCCTGCCTCGGCGACGCTGTCGGACAGGCCGACGAAGATGCCGGTGCCGACGATGGCGCCGACGCCGAAGCACACCAGCTGGAAGAGCCCCATGGTGCGCTTCAGGCCATGACCCTCCAGGTCAGCGCCGGATTCGGCGACGAGCAGGGCGGGGGACTTGACGCGTTGCATGGGGGGTGGTTCTCATCTCTGGTGCCTATGTGAACAAGCAAATGGGGTCCGGGCATGTGAGCCCGAACCCCATCAAGCACCGCAATGGTAACCACTGCACTGCATATTCACCCAATTAGGTGCATTGCTATTCGGCGCTTGCCGGGGTGGCCATCGTCGCGACCAGCACGGCCTTGATCGTGTGCAGCCGGTTCTCGGCCTCGTCGAAGACGACGGAGTGCGCCGACTCGAAGACCTCGTCGGTGACTTCGAGCGAGGAAAGACCGTACTGCTCGTGGATCTCCCGGCCGACCTTGGTGCCCAGGTCATGGAAGGCGGGCAGGCAGTGCAGGAACTTCACGTCCGGGTTGCCTGTGGCACGCAGTACGTCCATGGTCACCGCGTACGGGACGAGTGCCTCGATGCGCTCGGCCCAGATCTCCTTGGGCTCACCCATCGACACCCATACGTCGGTGGCGACGAAGTCCGCGCCGCGCACGCCCTCCTCGACCTCCTCGGTGAGGGTGATGCGGGCACCACTGGCCCCGGCGAGCTCGCGGGCCTGCGCGACGATCTCCTCCGCGGGCCAGTAGGCCCGGGGGGCGACGATCCGCACGTCCATCCCGAGCAGCGCCCCGGTCACCAGGTACGAGTTGCCCATGTTGAAGCGCGCGTCGCCGAGGTAGGCGAAGGCGGTCCGTTCCAGGGGCTTGTCGCTGTGCTCGGTCATGGTGAGCACGTCGGCGAGCATCTGGGTGGGGTGCCAGTCGTCGGTGAGCCCGTTGAAGACCGGGACCCCGGCGTACGCGGCGAGCTCCTCGACGGTGGCCTGGGCGTCGCCCCGGTACTCGATGCCGTCGAACATCCGGCCCAGCACCCGCGCGGTGTCCTTCGGCGACTCCTTGTGCCCGATCTGCGAACCCGCCGGATCGAGGTAGGTAGTCGAGGCGCCCTGGTCGGCCGCCGCGACCTCGAAGGCACAGCGCGTGCGGGTCGACGTCTTCTCGAAGATCAGCGCGATGTTCCTGCCGCGCAGCCACTGCACCTCGGAGCCGGCCTTCTTCGCCGCCTTGAGCTCGGCGGCCAGTTCGACCAGACCGCGGAACTCCGCTGCGGAGAAGTCGCTCTCCTTGAGGAAGTGCCGGCCCTTCAGGGAGTGACGGCCTTCGAGATATGACGCCATGGGGACGCTCCGGATGCGACTAGACGAGTAACCAGGTGACTAGGGAACCGCGCCAACAGTGAAACTGTATGCGTGGAAGCGCATCACTATACGGCCTCACGTTCGATCGGGCAGCTCATGCACCGTGGCCCGCCCCGACCCCTGCCCAGTTCGCTGCCCCTGATCTCGATCACTTCGATGCCCTGTTTGCGCAGGTGGGTGTTTGTCGTCACATTTCTCTCGTACGCCACGACCACCCCGGGCTCGACGGCGAGGACATTGCAGCCGTCGTCCCACTGCTCCCGCTCCGCCGCATGAACATCCTGTGTGGCGGTCAGTACGCGTACGGAGTCGAGGCCCAGCGCGGCGGCGATCGCCCGGTGCATGTGCTCCGGCGGATGGTCGGTGACCTTGAGCTCGTTGCCGCCGACGCCCGGCTCGATCGTGTACGAGCGGAGCATGCCGAGGCCCGCGTACTGGGTGAAGGTGTCGCCGTCGACCATCGTCATCACGGTGTCGAGGTGCATGAAGGCCCGCCGCTTGGGCATGTCGAGGGCCACGATGGTCTGCGCGGAGCCGGCCGCGAAGAGGCCCTTGGCCAGCATTTCCACGGCCTGCGGGGTAGTCCGCTCGCTCATCCCGATCAGCACCGCACCGTTGCCGATGACCAGGACGTCGCCGCCCTCGATGGTCGAGGGGTAGTCGCTCTGCCCCTGCGACCAGGTGTGGAAGCCGCCCGCCTCCGGTCCTGTGAACAGCGGGTGGTGCTTGTAGATCGCCTCGAAGTGCACGGTCTCACGCTGCCTGGCCGGCCAGCGCATCGCGTTGATGGACACCCCGTCGTAGATCCACGCCGAGGTGTCCCGGGTGAAGAGGTGGTTGGGCAGCGGTCCGAGCAGGAAGTCGTCCAGGTCCATGACGTGGAAGCGGACCGAGGTCGGTTCCGGGTGCCGCTCCAGATACTCCCGCTTGGTCATTCCGCCGACCAGCGCCTCGCACAGCTCGGCGGCGGGCAGTTCGTCGAAGGCGGCGCGCAGATGGTCGGTGGCGAGCGGCCCGTACTCCTTCTCGTCGAAGACCCGGTCCAGTACGAGGCGTCTGACGTCCGGCAGTTCCAGGGCCTCGGTCAGCAGGTCACCGAAGAGGTGCACCTCCACGCCCCGGTCACGCAGTACGTCCGCGAACCCGTCGTGCTCCTGGCGGGCCCGGCGCACCCACAGCACGTCGTCGAAGAGCAGTGCGTCCTTGTTGCTGGGCGTGAGCCGCTTCAGCTCCAGATCGGGGCGGTGGAGGATGACGCGGCGCAGCCGCCCGGTCTCGGAATCAACATGGAATCCCATGGCTCCCATCCTGGCCGAGACCGGCGGCCCGCGCCCTGCTGATGGCCAGGATCAGAGCGCCACCACGACCACCACCAGCAGGGTGAGGAACAGCACCACGAGGGCACCGACCAGGATGAGGACGTACCGGATCCGGCGCTCATAGCCGTCGCCGTCCTCGTGCGGGGCGGAGGGTACGGCGGGTGTGGGGGGTACGGCGGATATGAGGGGTACGGCGGGTGTGGGGGGTACGGAGGGCCGCGCCGCCACTGGGTGCGGGGCGCCCTCCGGGGGTGGTCGGTCCGGCCCCTCCTGCCCTGTGGACCCGCTGCCACGTGGCTCGCGCCCCCTGGTGAGCAGCGCCCGCCACACCTCCTCGCGCAGCCCCGGCAGTTCGCCCTCCTCCAGGATCTGCCGTACGGCGGCCCTGGCGGCCGGGTCGGGTCCGGTGCGCAGCGCGGGCAGCAGCTTCGCCAGCCGCGCGCTCGGCCCGTCCTCGCCGGCCAGCGGCTGGACCGCCCAGCGGTAGAGGGCGGCGGCGTTGGCGGCCCGGGTCTCGTCGCCGGGGTAGCTACCGGCGGGCCCTTGCCAGCGCGGCAGGAACAGTTCCACGTCCAGCACGGCCTCGCACAGCTGGTGGCGGACGGCCTCCTTCCACTGCGGCAGGCGCTCGGCCACCTCCGTGACGAGGAGTGTCGTGGCCGTGTAGCTGAAGTCCTCGCGCACCGCCCTGACCAGGTCAGCGTCCGCGACCTCCGGCAAATCGGCCAGCACCTGCCGCAGCTCCTCGTCGGCGGTCCGCTCGTCGAGCGGACGGAGCCGGTCGAGGAGGTCGGGGTACGACAGCGACGGCTTGCGACGCCACACCTGCCGTGCGCGCCGGGCCCCGGAGGGGACGGCCCAGTGGGCGGCGGCGTACGACTCCGGCTGCCCACCGGGCGGCGGTGGAGACACAGGGGGTGGGGCCACAGGGGGTGGGGCAACAGGGGGTGGAGAGGCCGGAGGCGGAGAGATCGGGGGTGGCGAGACCTCGGGCGGAGAGGTCTGGGGCGGAGAGGCCTGGGGCGGGGCAGCCGGGGGTGGCGAGGCCTGAGGGTACGGAGCCGGCGGATACGAGACCGCGGGCCGGGCAGGGTTCTCGCGGCGGAGGTTGCGTTCGCGTTCCAGTTGGAGCTGGAGTTGGCGTTCCTTCTCACGGTCGTGGGCGAGGCGCCGCTCCAGGGCGCTGGCCTGCAGTTCCTCGCGTTCGCGTACGCGGTCCTGTTCCTGCTGAAGTGCCCGTTCCTCGCGGAGCTTGAGGTCCTGAAGACGCTGGAACTCCCGTTGGGCGTGTGCCTGTTGGTGTTCCAGTTCGCGGAGGGCTCGTTCGGCCGTACGGTGCATGTGCTCGGCGTCCAGGGGGGCGGAGCGGTTCGTTTCGGCGGCGTGGCCGAGCGCGTCCGCGACCTCGAACATCCGGGACTGCCTGCCGACCCGGGCCAGATAGTGGCCGACCAGGTGGTGCGCGAGCTCCTCGGCGCGGTCGCCGCGCCCTTCGTCCGGGTCCACCCGGGTGCGCTGGGTGTCCGGCGCCGCCGAGCCCGGCCAGCGGCGTACGAAGGCGAACCGGATCAGCGTGGACTCGGCGGTGTCCCGGGTCGCGTAGGTCCAGCGGTCCGGGACGATGCCGCTGAAGATCCCGTACAGGCCCATCAGCGTGCGGCACGCGCTGCGCCCGCCCTCCCGGTCCAGCAGCATCTGCACGCGCTTGGGGTGCCGGAGCAGTTCCGCCGCCGCCGCGACCAGGGACCGGGCCGTATCCGGCCCGGTGCCGTCGACCTCGTCGACCAGTTCGGCGTATCCCCGCAGTGCGGATTCGCGCAGTGCCCTGCCGGGGACCGGGGGCAGGTCCCCCTGGATCTCTCCCCAGTCCGCGTCGCCGAAGAAGTCGTCCGCCCAGGCCCAGCTGTCCAGTCCGATGCAGGTGTCGGGGTCGAGGACCTGCGCGGGGCCGATGAGGGCGTGGCAGAGGGTGCCGGGGCGGCCGCCCGGTTCGCGGTGCGGGGTGCGGCGCAGCAGCATGGCGTTGCCCTGCCCGTGCTGCTTCAGCCGTACGAGGCCGGAGGCGTCCGGCCCGTCGGAGGCCTGAAAGTTCCCCCGCAGCAGCGGGGCGACGCTGCTGCGGAGGAGTTCCTGCGCCTGGGTGCGTTCACAGGACCAGGCGACCGGGCCAAAGCCGGTGTTGCCCGACCGGTTGGCGGCGTCCCAGCGGAAGACGATCTGATCGACCAGCTCCTCGGGCGGCCCGTACTGCCCGTCCTGCGTGTCCCGCCCGTCCTGCTCGCCCTGCCCCGCTTGCCCGTCCTGCCCGTTCTGCCCGTCCTGCCGTCTGCCTGTCGTGCCGCCCATCAGGTCCCCACCTCTTCCCGGTCCGCGCCGGGCAGCAGCCCGCACATGGCAAAGATCGACAGCAGCGGGGCCAGCACCCGCCGGGGCCGCACCCCGTGCGGGAACGCCGCGTCCCGCTCCTGTCCGCCGGTGGCCGCCACGAAGTGCAGCGTGCACCGCCCGCAGTCGTCGAACGGCTTCAGCCAGGCCCGGCTGCCGTGGTGCTGGACGTACGCGTAGGCGTCCCTGCTCTCCTCGCGCACCGTGCCCCTGTCGAAGCGGGCGGCGGGCGGCCGGTTCAGCCAGCGGTCCACGGCCGGGTCGAACCGTACGAGATCGCTCTTGTTGACCGCGACGGCCGCGGCTGCTTCGACGTAACGCCCGTTCCTGGGGATGCGGTTGAGGACGGTGGTGAACGCCTCGTCGCCCAGGTTCCGCTGCTGGATCCCGACCCGCTCGCGCACCGGGTCCAGGGAGGCCAGCCGCAGCGCACGCAGCGGATCGAGTACGAAGATGAACGCGCCGACCTCGCCGAGGAAGCGGGTCACCTCGTTGTCCTGCGCCAGGTCCTCGCCCGCGAGGTCGAAGAAGAGCACCGGGCGGGTCGTCCCGTTCCCGGAGACCAGCAGCCCGTCGGCGAAGTCCGCGAAGGGCTCCTGGATGGTGCCGTCGAGCATTTCGCCCTGGTGCAGACGCTGGACCTTCTCCTGGAGGAACTCCCGGTGCCAGTCCGGGTTCAACGGCAGGCAGGTCAGTCCGTACGGTTCGAGGCCGCCCTGTTCGATCTCGCCGAGCATCGCCGCCAGCAGGTGGGTCTTGCCCGCTGCGGAACTGCCGACCATGGCGACGGTGAGCGGTTCGCCGTGGGTGAGGTACGGGACGGGCAGGTAGTGCGGCCGGTCGCCGGGGGCGTGCGGGCACTTCTGGAAGGCGTGCCGGAGGGCTTCCGTCCGGTGCATCGGCCGAAGCTCCGCGGCGAGGTCGAGGGGCTTGTACTCCTTCTTGGCGTTGCGCGCGAAGAGCCGGCCCTCGTCGTAGACGACGGGGAGCCGGCAGTGCGGGCAGAGCGGCGGGCGCGGGGTGGCGAACGGCGGGGACGTGGACTCCGCTTCCGGTTCCGCTTCGGACGGTGCGGAGCGACGGCGCGGCGTGCCCCGGGTGAACCAGCCCGGGAGGGAACGGCGACCGGAGCGCGACGGTGGGTACTCGGAACCGGTGTACATTCCCTGCCCGTTGACACCGTCGGCGTCGCCCGGCCCGTTCGTACCGGACGCACCGTTGTACGAGGGCTCGGCTATCCCTCTGGCCTGCCGTTTCGCCGCCGAACGGGTGTCGAAGTCGGCGCGGGCGCGCTGCAGCGGGTCGCTGCGCGTGGGAGCCGCGGCGAGCGGGTCGGGGGCGCCGAGCAGCCGCAACAGACCTGCCGCCGCAGGGCGTTCGGCGACCTGCGACTTGAAGGCCCCACTGTTGCCGAGGGCGGCGAGCTGGCGGTAGTCGGCGAGGTCGGCGGGCGGGCCGGCTCCGCTGCCCGGCCGGCCGGAGAGCAGGGTGTACGCGAGCTGGGCGACGGACCACACGTCGTCGCGCTCGTCGGCGTCGCCCTGGCCCGCGCGCTGTTCGGGCGAGGCCCAGGGGCCGGTGCCGAAGGCGTCCCGGGGGTCGCCGACGCGGGCCGCGCAGTACGGTTCGGTCAGCTGCACCTTGGCACCGTCCCAGCGGACGGTGTGCGGGGTCAGGTCCCGGTGGACGAGCCCGGCCGACCCCAACAGCCTTACGGACAGCACCAGTTGGCCGATGACATTGCGCTGCGCCTGGATGCCGAGCGACCCGGCGAGAGACGCGAGCGGCTCACCGGACGGTCGCGGGTAGAGGACGAAGGGCTCGGCGACCTCCAGGTTGTACCCGACGAGCCGGGTGAAGATCTCGCCGTACTCTTCCTCCCCGTAGCTCCACTCGACGGTCATGGCGGCGGCGATCTCGCGTTCCAGCGCGTCGTACGCCGACGGGTTGCCCCGGGCGGAGAGCGGCAGCCGGTGCTGGACCACCTGCCAGCCCTCGCCGAGGATTGCGTCGCGGGTCAGCGTCCCGGCCCGGCCCGGTGCCCTGCGGTCCTCGCCGAACCCGGCCGCGAAGCGGATGGAGCCCCCCTTGGGCAGGAAGATCTCCAGCTCTTCGACCGGCAGTACCCCTGTCATGCGTATTCGCCCTCCGCTTCCGGTTCCGGTCCGTCGTACGACCGCACCGTGCGGACGCCCCCCGCGCGCAGCGGCACCAGGCCGAGCACGCCCGCGCGCCGGCCGCCCGGCGTCCACACCACGTCGTCGGTCGCGCCGCGCCAGCCGTCCGGGTCCACCGTCTCCGCGCCCCGGCGGGCGGCCTCGGGCGCGAACCGCACCCGGCGTTCCGCTTCCGGGTCCTTGGAGAGCATCCGGCGGTGTTCGGCGGCGCACAGGCGTACCGTCCGCCCGCCGAAGCCGTCGGAGTCGAGCATTTCGGCCGTACGGTCGATGGCGACGCCGATCAGCAGGGCGACGCCGGGCCGGTCCCCGGAGGTACGGGCGAACGGCGGTGGCGCCGCAGCGGCGTCGCGGCACAGGGCCGCGTGCTCCTGCTCCAGCAACTCGCCCACTTTCGGGGCCAGCCTGAGGCGGCCGGCGGCTTCCGGATCGCGTTCGACGGTCGCCCAGCAGGTGCCCAGGAGCTGGGTGATGCCGTCCACCAGGTCGGACACGAGGGTCGGGACGAGGGCGGCACCGCCGTCACCGGTCTCCCGTTCCAGCCATGGTGGCTGCACGGGCTCGTCCAACTGCCATTCATCCGCCCGGAGTTCGCGCGTACTCGCGCCCGTGCGGGAGGGTGCGGAGGGGTCGGGGGCCGGAGCGGCAGGCCTGGGCGGCGGCGGGAGGGGATCGTCGAGTCCGCCACCGGCGGGCTCGGCCTCGATGGCTTCGCTCCAGTTGTCCCAACTCCATGCGGTGGAGGCCGGGTCGGACGGGGGAGCCGGGTCCGGGTCGGGCTCCGGGGCGAGGTCCGGATCGTCATGACCCACGGTCTCGTACTCGTAGCCGTGCCCGACCTCCGAGGGATCGGGCTGCTGTTGCCCCTGCTGCCTCTGCTGCCTTTGCTGCCTTTGCTGCGGAAGCGACTGGCGTACCTCGTACGTCTCCACGTTCACCGCAACTCTCCGCAGCAGTGCGGCAATTGCCCGTGCACCGTCCGAGCAGTGGTAACGGGCATCGGCGAACAGCCAGTCGTGCACCGCGGTTTCGGCGATCAGGGCGTCCATGCTCTGCAGGCACTGTGCGGCCTCGTCCACTCGCATCTCCGCCCACCAGGCCTCCACCGAGCGTGTCCAGTCGCGCACCGAGAGCAGCACGGAGGCGGCCACCGCCAGCACGAGGGCGCAGGCCCCCAACCAGCGTGGTACACCTGCGAGTTGTCCGACAAGACCGCCCACCACCCCGCCGACCGCTCCGGCGGCGAGACGGCCGAGCCAGGCCGTGTCACCACCGCCGTCCAGCCGTCCGTCCGGCGAGCGGCTGGGCCTGCGCTTCAGCATCAGCAGGGCGGGCACCGCCATCGCGGCGCCCGCCAGCGGGCCGATCAGCCAGCCGAGCCACGGCCAGAGTCCGGCGACGAACGCCAGGAGGAAGGCCAGGGAGAAGTCGGCGGCCCTGGGCCGTTCCCGGACCACGAAGAGGGCGGGCGTGGCGAGCCGCCGCAGGTAGTCACCCGGGCAGATCCGCTTGAGCTCGGTCAGCCGGGCCGCGCTGCCGGCAGGCGCGGACAGGTCGGAGAGCGCCCCGAGTCTGGCCGCGACCGAACGCAGCGGAAGCCCCCGGCCGAGCAGCCGCTCGGTGTAGCCGCGCAGACCGGGGGCGACGCTCTCCCGGGACACCTCGGTGATCTCGGGCAGCTCGATGCCGCGCCGGCTGAGGCGGCTGCGCTGTTCGGGGAGGAGGCGCAGGCCGTCGCCGTCGGTGAAGGCGCCTGCGACGGCTTCGCGGAAGTCGTGGAACGCGTCGGCGAGTTCCACGAGCGGGCCGGCCACGTCCGCCTGTCGGCCTGCGGAGGCGAACAGGCCGGAGGCGGGCCAGGTCTGTTCGTACGCCCCCGTCGCCTCGCGCAGCGCCTGCTCGCAGCGGCGGTGCTTGTGCTCGGCGTCCCCGCCCTGCACCAGCCAGGCCCGCTCCCGGATGCTCTTGGGCACACCGCCGCCGAGCAGCGGGGCGAGCTCGGCGGGCACGGCCTCCGACGCCCCGGCGGACCCGCCGCCGGCCGTCTCGCCGAGGTCGTCGTCGGCGTAACCGGAGTGAGCGGCGGGCGAGGCTGCCGTGACGAGCGCGGGTGCCGGAACCTCCTCACCGGCCAGCGTGTCCAGCGCCTGCCGCCAGGCCCGGTGCCGTGCGGCCTCGGTCAGGTCGTGTTCGAGGATGCGTACGGCGGGCACGGCGACGCCGTCCATGACCTGCCCGAGGGCGTGCAGTACGGCGTCGAAGACCCCCGGCTCGGACAGCACCTCGGTCAGCGGCCGCAGGACGTCGTCGCCCGTGCCCGCGGAAGCCGTCTCCCCCGCGAGCGCGTCGAGAACCCACAGCACTCCTGCGTCCGGCGGCCGCAGCGACAACGGCCGCGCCAACGGCCGGACCACTGCCCCGAGCATCCCGTCGACCGGGGCGGCGCCCTGCGCATCGGCCGGATCCCAGCCGTCGGCGGCTCCGACCGCGAGGCAGACGATACGGGCGGAGCCGTGTGCAAAGAGCTGCTCGTAGAGCAGTTGGTTACGGTCGAGCCTGGCGGCGTCGTCCACGACGAGGAACCGCCGCCGGGCCTGCGACGACCGTACGAGCGCAAGCGCGTCGCGCACGGCACGGGCACCGTCGCCGGGCCCGGCGCCCGGCCCGGCGGCGTCCCGCAGATCGAGCCGGACCGCGTGCCCCGGCACTCCCTGTTCGACGCTCACCAGGAATCCCCTTCCGCCCAGTCGTCGCCGGAGGGCTTACGGGGGTCCCGGGGGTCCCGGCCGTCGGCGTCGAAGTCGGGACTACCGTCGGGCGTCGACCGGCTGCCGGACGCGGGCCGGCCGTCAGAAGCGGGAGCGCCGTCGGACGCTCTCCGACCGCCCTGGGGCCGGGCGTCCTCGCCGTGGCCGTGACCGGCCCCGTCCGACCACTCGGGGTCGCCCCGCCCGCCGGACTCCTCCGCCCGCTTCACCCACTCCGGTCGCTCGGGTCCCGTCGACCGCTCCCGCCGCTCCGATCGCTCGGGCCCCAACGGCCCCGTCGCCCTCTCCGGCCGCGTGTGCCGCTCCGGCCCCGTCGGCCTTCCCCGCTGGTCCGCCCCGTCCGCCCCGTACTCCTCACCAGACTCGTACTTCTCGTACGCCTCGTACGGCTCCTCAGGCCACTCGGCCTCGTCCGCCGCCCACACGGGGGCGTCGTCCCAGGCGCGGTCGGACTGCCGCCCGGCCTGCCGCTCGCCCGGCCTCTCGCTCTGCCTCTCGCCCTGACGCCACTCCCCCTGCAAAGGCTCCGGCTCGGGACCGTGGCCGTTCGTCCGGAGGTGGCCCGCCCGTGCGGGCCGCCCGTCCGGCGCGGACCACTCGTCCGCCGGGGGACGTCCGTTCACGTACGGGCCGGGACCGGCGCCCCTGCCCTGCCCGTAACGCCCGTACAGCGCCCGCAGGTTCGGGTGGATCGGGCGCTGTGCGCCGGGGAAGCGGAGGTCGAGCGCCCCCTGGAAGGTGTGCTCCCAGAAGCCACGCAGCGGAACCATCCACTCCTCGCCCTCCGCCCCGTACTGCCCCGCCAACTCCTCCAGACGCACGAGCTGTTGCGGCGCCACCTCCTCCACCAGGGTGCGGAAGAGGCCCGAGGGAGGGGTGGGCGTGGTGGTGAGGCCGTGCGGCTGGGCGGCCATCAGCTGGTCGCAGAAGTCCTCGATGATCTGCCCCTCGTCGAGCAGCGCCCACTGCTCGTACGCCCGCAGCAGGCCCGACCAGCTGGAGACCGACTCGTCGAACGCTTCGAGCCGCAGCGTCATCGTCGCGGAGTCGCCGTCCTGGAGACGGATCCGGATGGCTTCGGGCGAGGCGGCGGGGCCGCGCACCTCGACCCGCCCGTTCCACATCGCGCACAGGATGCGGTGCAGGATGCGCCGGCGGTCGTCCTCCGTACTGGCGAGCCAGTCGTCGCGGTAGCCGAGCCGCTGCCGCCAGTGCAGGAAGTCGTCGGTTCCGGCGGCGTCCCGGGACTCCGCCCAGAGCCGCAGCACGTGCCGCGCCTCCGAGACGTCGGTGAGGCTCATCCCGCTGCGGAACAGCACCACGGTGATCGCCTGGGTGTCCACCGCCCGGCTCTCCGGCCTTCCGCCGAGATCGCGCGGCAGGTTCAACTCTTCTTGCAGGAACTGGGAGTTGCGCTCGTTGGTCTCGCTCTGCGGGTAGACGATCAGAACCTTCAGCGGGCCGTTGCCGTCCGGTGTGAAACCGACCGGCAGCAGGCTCGCGAGCTGGGAGCGGAACTGCTCCAGCCAGCGCGCGTCGACCGACGCCTCCGCGTCCTCGTCCCCGGCCGCCGCCTGGAGCAGCACGCCCAGCGAGGGCAGCAGCGGGCGGTCGTTGAGCATGCTGGCCTCACCGAAGAGGCCCTTGACGCGCCGCTCGACGACCTGCTTGATCTGCTTGACCGCGTCGTGCGGGGAGCGCCGTACGGCATCCAGGGCGAGCTGCCAGTCAGCGGGCTGGACCAGCTTGTCGAGCAGGCCGGCGGCGTTCGGGTTCGGGGGAAGCCCCTCGTTCTCCTGGAGCCGGGTGACGACGTCGTCGTAGAAGGCGCTGAGGGTGCCCTGCGGGGGCAGCAGGTAGGAGACTCCGGTGCGGTCGTCGCGGTAGAGCTCCTTGCGGCGGTCGCGGAAAGACTTGCGCTCGTCCTCCTCGTGCACCTTCAACGCCCTTACCAGCGCGGTGACTTCCTTGACCGTACGGACCAGTGGGGAGCGCCAGCGCAGCTCGTGGTCCTTCCAGCTGCGGTGCCACAGCCGGTTGGCCCGCCACTGGTACCAGCGGTCCTGCTCCTCGATGGCCTCCTGCACGTCCGGGTCGCCCCAGCGGGCCGGGACGAGGCCGCCGACGCTGCGCCTGATCCGGGGGACCTGGGGCGCGGAGGCGTTGACCCCGTCCGGCTTCTCGGGGTCGTTCTTGCGGTTGTCGAGCATCCCGGCGAAGCCGGCCGCGGCGGCCCGCTGCTCGTGCTCGGGAAGGCCGAGCAGTACCCGCTCGGCCCTGAACGGGCCTATCAGGCCGAGGAGTTCACGCGCCCCGACACCCGGCTTGAAGTCCTCGACCATGCGCGGGACTTCACGGTCCAGTTCCCGGTTGAGCCGGACGAGGCCGTCGTCCATGTCGCCGATCCGGTCCCGGAGGGCCTGCCCGATGTCCTGGGTGCCCTTGGGCAACGGGTCGGGGGCCGGCACCTCGGGGGCCTCCCGGGTCCAGAGCCTGCCGACGCCGGAGCGGTCGAACATGTCGCGGACCCGCTCGGTGCCCTGCTCGTCGCCCTTCTTCGCACGCTCGCTCATGTCCCGTACGGCCTGCGCCAGCAGTCTGCTCGCGACGATCTCCGCGAGGTCGTCCACCGGCACGGTCAGCGAGGCCGCCAGGCTGGTCGACATGCCGCGGTAGCCGATGCCGGAGCGGGACGGGGTGGAGCGTTCCACGCTCTTGTTGACGAAGCTCGCCGCGAACGACTGGTAGTCGCCCTCGGTGCGGCCGTTCGTGGTGTTGTCGCCGAGTTCGGTGCCGATCAGCGACATCACCATGGCGGTGGCGGACCGGCGCAGGTCCTCCGGCCGGATCCCGGACGGTTTGCTGAACAGGAACGCCGTCTGGACGGTGGAGGGGCGCAGCCGGATCACGCCCTCCCTGGGGTAGCGCACCGCCAGCGAACCGCGCTGCTCGACGTCGCCGAAGTCGGACTGCGCGCTGGGCACGTTCTGGTCGTCGACCAGCCGGGAGAGGTCCACCAGGGCGCGCGCCGCGTTGAGTTCGGCGTCCCGGCCGCCGCCCGCCCCCGGCGGGAACGCCGACGGCATGACCACCAGCGGGTAGATCTTCACCCCCGGCACCTTGGACTTGCGGAACTCGTGCCCGATGAGGTGGATGAAGTCGTAGTAGATCCCGGCGCCCGTGCCGCCCGCCACGGAGAACGCGACGAAGACGTCGCAGCCGCGGATCTGCCGCCCTCCCACGTCCCGCAGGTCGCCCGCCGAGTTGCTGATCAGGCTGATGGCCGCGCCGAGTTGGCCCAGTACGGGGTCAAGGCCGCCGCGCAGGGTCGCGAAGAGCGCGGACCTGCCGACGGTCGGCAGCTGACCGGCCCCGTTGTGCAGCGGGGCGACCCGGGGTTCGCGCTCCTTGGGCGGCAGCCAGCTCTTCGTCTCGTCGTGCAGCGCCACCCGCAGCATCCGGGCGACGTCCGGAGAGCTGTCGTAGTCGGCGGGCAGCAGGTCGTGGACGACCCTGGAGGTACGGGCGTACGCGGCCGCCTCCGCGCCCTTGGCCTGGAGGTGCGGCAGCTGGTCGAGCTCGGACTCGCTGAAGTCCGCGTACACGAACTGGAGGCAGTCGGGCAGCTGGAAGCGCTTGCGCCGGTCGTCGCCGGCGAGCTTGGTCCCGTCGGGACCGCAGAGCTCGCGGCGCAGTCCGCGTTCCAGCTCGGCGCCGATGCGGCCGCCGGTGCCGCCCAGTCCGACGAAGAGCATGGGCTGGTAGATCTTCATGTCGTCTCTTGTCTCCCCTTGGTGCCTGGGCCCCGGGTTGGCGGGCCCCGTGGGCCGGGCTCAGAAGTTGGCGTCGTACTGACGGGGGCCGGGTGCGGAACCGGAACCGGAGGCGGAACCGGAACCTGCGCCCGGATCCCGGGGGGCGCCGCCCCGGCCGCCGCCCCGTGCGGCCCCGCTCTCCCTGCGGCCCTGCCTCGGCCGGAAGGGACCTCGCCGTGGCCGGCCGGAAACGGAACCTCCGCCCGGGGCCCGGCGGTTGTCGTGGACGAGCAGCTCGATGCCCTCGCCCAGTTCGACCGACTCTCCTGCGGGCAGGGCCCGTTCGCCGCCGCGGTACGGCTTGATCATGATCACTCCGGCGGTGGTGCGCCGCACCCGGTGCACGTCCCCGCCACCGCTGACCCGCTTGAGCTTGGGCACGGATCCGCTCGCCCGCTCCACCGCGAAGCGGAATTCGCCGCCGCCCTGCCCGGACCGTACGGTCAGCTCGTCGACCGCCCGCCCGTCCCTGCGCAGTTCCAGCCGTACGCCGGTCAGGTCGCGCCGCCTGGCGCCGGCCTTCACCCGTACGACCACGAACGCGGCGACGGCCAGCACCAGGGCGACGGCGCCGACCACACCCCACCACCAGCGGTCCCACCAGGTGGGCTCCGCTTCGACGAGGGCGTTGAGGAAGGTGGTGTCCAGGGTGCGCCCGCCGTCGTCGGCGTCGGTGAGCACGACGCCGCCCGCCAGCTCCCCGAGGGGGGCGTCCGCCCCGACGGACACGGTGAACGTGTGGTGCGAACTGCCGGGCTCCGCGCGCACCTTGACCGGTGTGACGCTCAGCGGCGAACCCGCGGGCCGGCCCGCGAGAGCGAGGCCAAGGGTGTGCGCAACGGTGTCTTTGTTCGTCACGTCCACGGTCCCCCGGAGGGTTCCCCCGGGGTACACGGTGCTGCGCTCGACGGTGACCTGGCCCTCGACCTGCGCGGCGCCGGAGGCGAGGGTGGTGTGCAGCGGCCGGTGGTCGCCGGTCACTCCCGGGGCGGACATCTCGCCGATGACCTCGATGTTCCCGGCGGCCCCTTTGGGGATGTCGACGGTGCCGGTGAAGCGGGCGTCCCCTGCCTTCGCGTCGGGCTTGGTCCCGTCGTCCTTGAGCGTGGCGTCGACCGGCCCGAAGCCCTGCCCGGTGACCTTGACGCCGACCCGGATGCCCTTGAGCTGGCTCTGGTCGATGACGACACCGCGCCTGGTCTGCATCTGCATCTCCACGACGGCCTGTTCACCGGCGCGCGGCGAGGAGGGGTCGAGGATGATCGTGGAGCTGAGCCTGCCCTGCCAGATGGCACGTACGGCGACATCCTGGCCCCGGTGTCCCTCGGGCGCCTCGACCCGCACCTTCCACCTGCCCGGCAGCGGATTCTTCACCCGCAGCGCCTCCACAGGACCGTCCCTGCCGCTGACCTCGAAGCTGGACCCGTCGGCGGAACCGCTAGTGGGGACCTTCTTGCCGGTGGGGTCGTAGTACGTCACCGAGACCTTGGGGTCGTGTTTGCTGACCGTGATCGAGCCGTCGGTGGCGATCGGCGGGATGACCACCGACAGCTCCCCCGGCGGTTTGCCGCGGGTGCCCTCGACGACCTGGGCGCAGCGGGCGGCGGCGAAGGTCTCCTGGAGGGCCTTGTCGATCTGCTCGGAGTTGTCGACGACGCGCATGCGGGGCGTGGCGTCGGGGAGGTCGGCGCAGCCGTTGCGGTAGCCGCCGTTCGCCATCGCGGCGAGCGCCCCGCGGTCGATCTCGTTGCCGAAGCCGAGCGGCCAGATCTGCACCGACTCCCGCTGGGCGCGGGCGAGTTCGTCGGTGAGCTGCTTGGCGGCGTTGGCCTGCCGGGACGGCCGGTCCGGTCCGTACGAGGGGCTGTCGCCGACGTCCAGCTTCCCGTCGGTGAGCAGGAACACCACCTTGGGGGTGCCCGGTCTGCCTTCCTTGGTGAGCCGGTTCACCGCCTGCCGGACGGCGGACGGGAAGTCGGTGCCGGGCCCGGTGCCGTTCTTGTCCCGCTTCCCCAGCTGCTGCACGCAGTCGCTGAGCGTCTGGCGGCCCGCCGCGTCGGACACGGTCAGCCCGCACACCTCGCGCACGGCGGACTGCCCGGCCTTCTCGGAACTCCCGAATCCGATCACCGCGGCGCGCGACCGCTCGGATATCTCGCCCTGGCTGAGCAGCGCGGCGGCCTCCACTTCGCGGGCCAGGTCCTTCTCGGAGAGGCTCTTGGAGAGGTCCACCACGACGGCGAAGTCGATCGGATCGGGCCCTTCGGCAACCTGTCGCCATTGTTGCTGCTGTGCCTGTACGGGTACGGCGGCCCCTGCCAGCGCCAGGAGTACGAGCCCGGCCCCCGCCGCACGCCACGGCGTCCGGCCCCGCACCCACCCACGGCCACGGCCACTCCGTGCGGTCTGCTTCATCTGCTGATTCATCGTCTCGTCACCACACCTGGCCGATTACGGAAAGCACCACGCCGAGGGTCAGACAGCAGACCCCCGCGCGCAGCCAGCGGTACTTGGCGGTGAGGACCGCCCCGAGGACGGTCGCCTCACTGATCATCCAACGCACGACATCCGCACCGGACACGGTCAGCCGGTCCCGCAGCGCTTCGGGCGACGCGCCGACGCTCAGATCGCGCAGGAACGTGATGTCCGCGCCGATCCGGGTACGCGGCAGCACCACGCCGATGAGCATCAACAGCCCTGCCAGCCACAGCAGTCCACCCGCCACCACCAGTCCGAGCGCTGCCCCCTCGGGAACGACCGACCCGTCCCTGACCCACACCACGGCCAGGAACGCCAGCCCTCCGGACAGCAGAACCGCCGCTTTGGCGTCGGCCCGCCCTATGTCCTCGCGCACGGAGTCCAGCACCCGCTCGGCGACGAACCGCACGTCGGGGGTGGTGGCTGAGTCCCGGCCTGGCTCAGGACCCTGGCCCGGAACCGGAACCGGAACCTGCCCAAGGTCTGGGGCCGGCGCAGGGGTGGGAACCGGCGCGGGCGTCTGGGCGGGTTCGGGAACCGGATCCGGGGCACGCCGGGTGCCCGTCGTGCGGCGGCGCGGTTCCGTATTCATTCGTCGTCCCAGTCGTCGAAATCCGCGCTCGGTCGGGAGGCTCGTCCTCCACCGCCCCGGCCTGCTTGTTCGCCTCCGCGCTCCCGCCCGTCGTCGCCCCAACTGCCGCCGGAGCCGCCACCGCGGCCCGAACTCCCTTGGGCGTACGCGTCGTTGTCCCACCCGTCGCGCCAGTCGACATCCGGGTCCTGACCTCGACCACGCTCTGCGGTGCGCCCGCGGTTGCGTTCCCGGCCCGTTTCCTCGTCCCGGTTCCGGTTCCGGTTCTGTTCGCGGTCCCGGCCCCGGTCCCGTTCCAGTTCCAGGTCCGCCGAGGAGTCGACCCGGGTCGGTTCGTGCACGTGCCGCTGACGGCCGGGCGGCTGCGCCCCCGACCCGGAGTCCGGCCCGTCCTCCTCCCAGTACGGCCTCCCGGGTTCGGCCCGCTCCCCCCGGCCGCCTCCGCTCTCCAATTCCCTGCCACCGCCGCTGCCCCTGCCCTGGCCCCCGGCCCTGCCCAGCGCCCGGCCTGGCCCCCCGCGCCGGGGCGGCGGCAGGACGGATTCCGTGACGCCGCCGAGGACGCCGCCCGAGTTCTCCCGCAAGTACTGCAGGACCTCGTACATGTGCTCGCCGATGTCGTGGCGCTCCAGGTTCCCGGTGTCGAGCAGCTTGTGGAACAGACCGATGAAGTCGGCCTGGCCCTCCCGGCGTTCCTCCCGGATCGCCTGCCGGATCTCCCACTGCTTGTCCGGATTCGTGGCCATGTGGTAGGCGATCTCGCTGTCGTCGCCCTGCCTGAGCATGTGCAGGAGTTCCGCCGCCTCCTCGCGCAGCGCCTCGCGCCTGCGCGCCGCGTTGCGCCGTTCCGCCTCCGCCTTCAGGCCATCGGTGTCCATGTCGATGGCGATGGTGTCCTTCTCGTGGACACGCGTCTTGACGTCCTCGCTGAGGTCGATGAAGACATGGACGCGGGTCGAGAGACCGAGCTCCCGGCCGAGGTCGATGTGCCCCGCCTCCACCGCCGCTCTGACGGCGTCGTCGGCACGCTGGGACTCGGTCAGCCGGAAGCGGCGCGACACGTTCCGCAGCGCGGCGAGGAGTTCGTCGCGCAACAGCTCGCCGACGTCCCGCACGTTCTGGCGCACGACGGTACGAGGGTCGACGACCTCCCAGCGCACCCGCGCCGTCGCGTCGAAGAACGCCGCGTCGCCCGATGCGGGCAGCCGCAGGTCGAAGGAGGTGAGATACCAGCCGAGCCGTACCTCGAAGACGGTGTACGGCGAGCCCATCCACGGTTTGTCGAAGTCCTCGCGGCGATCGGGCCACAGGACGCTGTACCCGCCCTTCTTGTAGAGCAGCACGGCCGCGACCTGGCCGCTCCGGTGGACGTACGGAGGCGCGTACTCGCCGATCAGCGGCCCCCTGGGCTGCGCCTCCTGCCCCGACTCGACTGATGCGTGCGGCTGTTGGGGCTGCCCGGGCCGCATCTGCCGTACGGGCGGATCCTGCGCGCGGTCCCCGATGCCCTGCCCGCCCTGCCGGTCCTGCCGACCCTGCCCGTCCTGCCGACCTCGTCCGTCCTGCCGGGCCCGCTCGTCCTGCCGGTCCTGGCGCTGCGGCTGCTGCTGCCGCTGCGGCTGCTCCGGCCGCCGCCCGTTCGGCTCCCTGTCCGTCATGCTTCGGCTCCCTCTCCCACGGCGTTCCACATCCGGTGGGCCGCCGTTCTGTCCAGTGCGTCACCGGGGTCGTGCACCAGCCGGTCCAGCAGGTGCCGCAGCCGGTCGCGGTCGCGGCGGTCGACGGCGATCAGCGGCAGGAAGCGGCAGAGGAGTGCGAGCTGTTCCGCGTCCCCCGCCGCCCGGCGCATCCAACTGGCGAGCGCGTCCAGCGCGGCCTCGCCCGAACGGGCGGTGGACAGGCCGTGCCGGATCAGGTCCGCCAGCCTCCTCGCCAGCTCCGGCCGGGTCGCCAGCAGCGCGGCGACGAGCGGTTTCGACCCGTGCTGCTCCATCTCCTCGTCCTCGTGCAGCCCCCAGAGGTACGTGGCCTTGGTGCGCACCGCGCCGATCACCGCGAGCAGTACGAGGTTGGCGAGATCCTTGCGGTCCTCGCGCAGCCAGCTGCCGAGCCGCTCGACGACGGTGGCGGGTTCCGCGCCCGCCAGCAGCCGCGTCACGCTGAAGGCGGCGGTGACAAGTTCGTCGAGGTCCGTCTCCTCCCGCCGTACCACCTTGGCCAGTTCGTCGAGCGAGGCCCCGACGGACCCGGCCGTCATGCCGTAGCCGTGGGTGAGCAGCGCGGTCGACACCAGCGCCTCGTCGCCGCTTCGCGCCCACTCCTTCAGCAGCGCGCGGGCGGCCGGACGTACGGAGGGTTCGCGCGAGGCCTCGGCGAGCGCGGTCGCCGCGGCCATCTGGAGGGTGGGGCTGTCCAACGCGGCCATCGGGCCGAGCAGTTCACCGGCCCCGTACACCCAGTCCCAGGAGCACAGCACCCCGGCGGCGATGGAGGCCCGCACCCACAGCTGGGGGCGCGGGTCGTCGCAGAGCGAGCGCAGCCAGCGGACCAGCGGGCCACGCGAGTTGTGGTATCCGTGCCACACCTCCTGGAGCACTGCGGTGGCGAGCCCCTGCCCCTGGAAGCGGACCGCCCGCACCGGCACCCTGGCGTCCCCCAGGTCGAGTTCACCGTCCTCGACCACGGCCCGCGCGAGGGCCGGACGGTCCTCGTCGTGCACCCCGAACAGCCGTCGCCCCACCGCCTGTTCGGGATCGAGCGTCATCGCGAGTTCCCAGGCCAGCTGCTCGCCCGCCTCCGCGGTGAGGCTGTACGGAGAACCGTTGAAGACGGCGACCGCGATCCGGAAGGCGGTGACACCGAGGGTGGGCGCGGCCGCCGGAAGGGTGCCGGGGCGGTCCGCGTCGGCGAACCACGCACGCGCCTGCGCCCGTACGAACGAGCCGCAGTCCAGCCGTAATTGCTCGTCCGTCAGCTCCTCACGCTGTCGGCGCGCGAGCTGACCGGCGAGCCGTGCGGCCTCCCTGGGCCGCAGCTCGTCCAGCCCTAGCGCCTTCTGCAGACCCTCCTCGGCGAAGAGCCGCCGCGCGTCGCGCAGAGCCTCTTCGGGCTCTTCCTTGAGGAGTACGCGGAGATGGCGGTGGATCACCGCCTCGGTGCGAGGCGGCCGGCAGAGCAGCCCGTACCTCCCGCGCAGGAACTGGCTCGCCAGCTCCCCGCCCCCGGCCAGCACCACCGCGTACGCCCCGGGCTCCGAACCGGCCTCGGGCTCGGAACCGGGCTCGGCCCCGGGCTCGGCCCCGGGCTTCGCGAGGAGTCCGCTGAGCCGGTCGAGGTGCAGCTCGGTGGGGCGGCCGGGACCGGGCCGGTACGGGGCCGAGTGCTCGAAGCCCCTCAACTCTCGTTCGTGCAGCGCTTGCTGACTGCCCGCATCGGGGGGAAGTTCCAGCAGATAGCCGTGCCCGTGTTCGATGTCGGAGGCTTCGATGCGGTGCAGCGGGATGCTCGGGTCCAGCCGGTCGACGCGGTCGCCGGTGAGCTCGGAGAGCAGGGTGAGCGCGGTGGCGGTGCGGCCACTGCCGGGCTCGCCGCACAGGACCAGGAGCCGGCAGTCCCGCAGCAGGTCCTTCATCCGCTGGTAGCCGGCCGCTTCGCAGTAGACGTCGGCGAGCCGGTCCAGCTCCTCCTTGGGGACGGGGCCCGCGACCATGGCACTGCCGCCGCGCCCGGAGGGACCGTACTGGTTGTACACGTGGTTGCCCTGGAGCAGCACGCTGTCGCCGTGCGTGTCGAAGCGCTGCCCCAGCGCGCCGAGGGCACCGAGCGCGGCGAAGTTCTGCAGCGCGGCGTGCGCGGCACCCGAACCGCCGGTGCCGCCGCCGGCGCCGCCGAGCGGGCCGCGCCCCACCTGGTCGAAGGGGCTCGCCTCGGGCTTCTGCTCGGCGTCCTCGTCGCTGCCGTCGGCGGACGGGGAGGCGGCCTTGTCGTCCTTGTTGTCGCCACCCTTGTCCCTGCCGCCACCCTTGTCGGCGCCTTTGCCCCCGCCTTTGTCCCCGCCCTTGTCCCCGCCTCTGCCGCCCCCTCCCTGACCGGCTCCCCGGTCCTGCGGGGGGTCGGCCGCGACTTCCGGGGAGGCGCCCTCGTCCGGATCGCTCATGCCCGGTCCTCGCTCTCACCGGCGGATACGGGGCGCTCTTCGTC
This sequence comes from Streptomyces sp. NPDC048442, assembly GCF_040651475.1. Classification (NCBI taxonomy): domain Bacteria; kingdom Bacillati; phylum Actinomycetota; class Actinomycetes; order Kitasatosporales; family Streptomycetaceae; genus Streptomyces; species Streptomyces sp. NPDC048442. Next base: position 80,039 of record NZ_JBEZKB010000003.1, on the reverse strand, counting down.
CTCGTCCCGGCCCCGCGGTTCTTCGACCCGCGTCTCTTCGCCCCGTGCCGCTTCTCCTCGCGCGTCCTTGCGGAACCCGGTGAAACCCCCGTTGATCGTGCTCCCGGTGACGCTCAGGTTGTCGCCCCCGACGTGGAACTCCTGCGACAGCCCCGGCCCGGGACGCTCCCCGCCCCGCACACCGGGCGGCGGTGGGCTGTCCCCCTTCGGCCCACCGCCGCGTCCGGGCTCCGCGGCCTGTTTCACCGCGGTCGGACCCCGGGGTGAGGACACCGCCTCCATCGGCGGCGCCTCCAGCCCCGGGACATGGAACCAGGCGGTCTCGTCGGTCTCCTTCGCACGGACCCGACCGCTCAGATACTGCTGCGGCTCGATGTACCGGCCACCCTCGGCGACCACGTTCGCGTAGAGCCACTCGGAGACGACGAGCATCAGCCCGGAGGCCGGCGCCGCCTCCATGACCCGCTTCGCGGTGTCGCTGTCGCACAGTCGGCAGGTCAGATCGACGGCTCTGCCCACCAGCCCCCGCCCGTCGTCCAGCACCGGCCCGACGTGCATCCCCACCCGCATCCGCAACCGCTCGGACCTGTCGCGATTGTGCTCCCGCAGGTTCTCGTAGAGGGTGCTCAGCCAGCGCCCGACCATCAGCGAGGACGGCATGTCGGCGGGCAGCGCGGCCAGGATCCCGTCGCCCCGGTCCTCCTGGTGGAGTCTGCCGGGCGACACCCCGACGACCTCGAACGCCTCCCCGAACGCGGCGTACATCGCCGTCCGCATCCGCTTCTTCGTCTCCAGGCCCATGGACCCGGACCCGCAGACGTCGCCGAAGACCACGAGCCGGTTGACCGGAGCCGGTTGCGTTCCCGGCCCGCCCGGTCCCTCCCCGTTCGCCCCCGCGCCTGTCGATCCGTACACCGTCGCCTCCTGCGTGCTCGTCCGCCGGTTTCACTCTCGTACCGTCCGCCACCGCGCGATGTAGCCGTTTACACATCCGGTCCGGCTTTCTTCCCCGGCCCGGATCCGGTCCCCGACCCGGGCCCGGCCCTGCCCTGGGCCAGCAGAAGGAGCAACTCCATGTCGGTCACGGTCACCCTCCGATTTCCGGTGTGCACGACGTCCTGCTCGCGCAGCAGCCGCAACGCCTTGGCGACCGCCTCCCGGGTGGCACCCACCGCGGAGGCCAAGTCGTGCTGGGGAAGAGGCAGTTCGACGACCACCGCACCGTCGTCGCCGGTCCGCCCGGTCCGCTGCGCGAGTTCGAGCAGCCGTACGGCAAGACGCCGCAGGACCGTCTCGGAAGCGAGGGAACGCCGCTCGCTGTCCGCGCTGCGCAGCCGCGCACTGAGCTGACGCATGATCAGCGCGGTGGCGTGCGGCCGCGCGGAGAGGAAGTACCGGAACCGCTCCCCGCTGATGGAGGTCGCCTCGACGGGACCGAGCGCGGTCACTGTCGCGCTGCGCGGCCCCTGGTCGACCGCGGCGAGGTCTCCTATTACTTCGCCGGCTCCGCGCAGCGCGAGGATGAGACGGGCGCCGCGCTCGGTGGAGACGGAGACGACGGACCATCCGCTGCGCACGGCGAGCACGAAGGTGCCGGTGTCACGCTCCTGGAGCATGACCTGCCCCGGTTCGTAGGTGCGCGGCACGCCCAGGGCCAACAGGCTCTCCCGGTCCTGCCTCGTGAGGGCGTCGAGAAAGGGACGGCCCTGCCCGAACAGACTCATCGCCTCGCCCCCGATGGCGCCTAGGACGCGACGTGGTGACGATGCGTCAAGCTGAGAGGAAAGGAAGACTAGGCACCCCGCCAGACACTAGTCAAGAACGATCAACTCCTCTTTTGCAGAAGCACAGTTGATGATCACTCAGATCGAAAGCACATGCGATGCAGGGGAACGGACGAGGCCCCGGCCCGCCCGGAAACGGCTGAGGCCGCAGCCTTTCGGCTACGGCCTCAACGTCGGCGGATCGGCCGGTCACAGACGCGGCGGCCGGTCGGTCACAGACGCGGGTCCACCGGCTCCGACTCTAGCGCCAGCACCGCGAACACCGCTTCGTGCACCCGCCACAGCGGTTCACCCGCCGCCAGCCGTTCGAGTGCTTCGAGCCCGAGCGCGTACTCCCGCAGCGCCAGCGAACGCTTGTGCCCGAGGAACCGCTGCCGCAGCTTCTCCAGCTGTTCCGGCCTGGTGTACTCGGGGCCGTAGATGATCCGCAGGTATTCGCGGCCGCGCACCTTGATGCCCGGCTGCACGAGACGGCGCTTGCCGTCCCGCACCAGGGCCTGGAGCGGCTTGACGACCATGCCCTCGCCGCCCCTGCTGGTCATCTCCAGCCACCAGTCGACACCCGCCTGCACCGACGACTCGTCGCCCGTGTCGACGACCAGCCGGCGGGTGGTCTGCAGCAGTCCGGTCGAGTCGTGCTCCACCAGCCGGTCAAGCCAGGCGAGTTGCCGGTCGTGCGGTACGTCCGCGAGCGAGCGCCCCTGCACAGCGAGCAGCTGGAAGGGCGCGAGCCGCACCCCGTCCAGGCCCTGGGTCGGCCAGCAGTACCGCCGGTAGGCCTCGGTGAACAGGCCGGCGTCCGCCGCCCGTTCCCGCTGGCGCACCAACAGCTCGTCCGCACCTTCGACACCACGCGCCACGGCAGCTTCAAGAGCGGCGAGCGCTCCGGGGAAGGCGGCCCCGGACGCGGCGCCGACGGCGGCGTACTGCTGCCGCAGCAGGCCGGAGGCCTTGAGCGACCAGGGCATCAGTTCGGCGTCCAGCAGCAGCCAGTCGCTGGCGAGTTCGTCCCAGAGCCCGGCCTCATCGACCGCGGTGCGCAGCCGGTCGAGCACGAGCTCGGTGACTGCCGCGTCGTCGAAGAACGGCCGTCCGGTGCGCGTGTGCACGACCCCGGTGGGGCCGTCCACGCCGAACCGCTCCCGCGCGGCCCGGGCATCGCGGCAGACCAGCACCACAGCGCGCGAGCCCATGTGCTTCTCCTCGCACACGACCTTCGCGACCCCGTCCGACCTGTACTGCGCGAACGCCTCGGCCGGGTGCTCCAGGTAGCCGTCCACCCGGGACGTCCCCGTGGGCGCCATGGTCGGCGGCAGGTACATCAGCAGCTGCGGGTCGACGGCGAACCGGCTCATCACTTCGAGCGCCGCCGCCGCGTTCTCCTCGCGGACCGCCACGCGCCCGTGCTCACCGGTCTCCACGATCCGGCGCCCGGCGACGTCGGCGAGGTCCAGCGGACGCCCGTCGTGCCCGCCGGGCGCCTCGGTGAGCAGCGGCTTGATGGGCTCGTACCAGACCTTCTCGGCGGGGACCTCGACGAGTTCGCGCTCGGGCCAGCGCAGCGCGGTCATCTTCCCGCCGAACACCGCGCCGGTGTCGAGGCAGATGGTGTTGTTGATCCACGAGGTGTTGGGGACAGGTGTGTGTCCGTACACGACGGCCGCGCGGCCGCGGTACTCCTCGGCCCACGGGTAGCGCACGGGCAGGCCGAACTCGTCGGTCTCGCCGGTGGTGTCCCCGTACAGCGCGTGGGAGCGGACGCGTCCGGACGTACGCCCGTGGTACTTCTCGGGCAGCCCGGCGTGGCAGACGACGAGGTTGCCGCCGTCGAGGACGTAGTGGCTGACGAGGCCGTCGATGAAGACCTTCACCTGCTCCTTGAAGTCATCCTCCTCCTTGTCCAACTGCTCGATGGTTTCCGCGAGTCCGTGGGTGTGCTGGACGTTCCTTCCCTTGAGCCAACGTCCGAGCTTGTTCTCGTGGTTCCCCGGCACGCACAGCGCGTTTCCGGAGGCGACCATTCCCATGACCCGGCGCAGTACGCCGGGGCTGTCCGGGCCGCGGTCTACGAGGTCGCCGACGAAAACGGCGGTGCGCCCTTCCGGGTGCGCCCCGTCCTCGTAACCCAACTTCCCCAGCAGCGTCTCCAGTTCGGAGCGGCAGCCGTGGATGTCGCCGATGATGTCGAAGGGCCCTGTGAGGTGGGTGAGGTCGTTGTAGCGCTTCTCCAGAACGATCCCGGCGGCGTCGACCTCCTCGACGCTGCGCAGGATGTGCACCTTGCGGAACCCCTCGCGCTCCAGTCCGCGCAGCGAGCGGCGCAGTTCGCGCTTGTGCCTCTGGATGACGTGGCGGGGCATGCCGGCCCGGTCGGGGCGTTCGGCGTTGCGGGCCGCGCACACTTCCTCTGGCAGGTCGAGGACGATCGCGATCGGCAGGACGTCGTACTTCCTGGCGAGCTGGACGAGCTGCTTGCGGCTCTCCGACTGGACGTTGGTGGCGTCGACGACGGTCAGCCGGCCGGCTTCGAGGCGCTTGCCCGCGATGTAGTGCAGCACGTCGAAGGCGTCGCGGCTCGCGCTCTGGTCGTTCTCGTCGTCGGCGACCAGGCCGCGGCAGAAGTCCGAGGAGATGACCTCGGTGGGCTTGAAGTGCCTGCTCGCGAAGGTGGACTTGCCGGAACCGGTGGCTCCGACCAGTACCACGAGGGACAGGTCGGTGACCGGCAGTCTGCGCGGTGCGGTGGTGCTCGGTGCTGCTTCGGTGGTGCTGCTCATGCGACCTTCGCCTCCTTCACGTTCTCGGCACTCGTCTTGTCTTTACTCGTCTTCTCGGCACTCGGCTTCTCTGTACCCGGCTTCTCGGTCATCGTGAAGACCGCCATCTGGGTGGGCGGCCCGACCTCCGGGTCATCCGGCCCCACGGGCACGAACTCGACTCCGTACCCGTGCCGTTCGGCCACCGTGCCCGCCCAGTCGCGGAACTCCTGCCGCGTCCACTCGAAGCGGTGGTCGCCGTGCCGGACGTGTCCGGCGGGCAGGGCCTCCCAGCGCACGTTGTACTCGACGTTCGGCGTGGTCACGACCACCGTCCGGGGCCGCGCGGACCCGAACACCGCGTACTCCAGCGCGGGCAGCCGCGGCAGGTCCAGGTGCTCGATGACCTCGCTCAGTACGGCCGCGTCGTACCCGGCCAGCCGCTTGTCGGTGTAGGTCAGCGAGCCCTGCAGCAGCGAGACCCGCTCGGCCTGCCGCTCGCCCATCCGGTCCAGCTTGAGCCGTCGCGAGGCAATGGTCAGCGCGCGCACGGACACGTCGACACCGACGATCTCGGTGAACTTCACATCCTTGAGCATCGCCTGCACCAACTGCCCCTGCCCGCAGCCGAGATCGAGCACCCGGCCCGCTCCGGCCCCGCGCAGCGCGGCGAGGATCGCCTCGCGCCGCTGCACGGAGAGCGGGGTCGGCCGCTCCTCGGTCTCGGTCTCCTCGGCCACCGCGTTGTCGATCTCCTCGACCGTGATGTCGTCGGCGTCGGCGAGCCTGGCCAGCTCCAGCCGCTCGGTGGCCTGCCGGGTCAGTCCCCAGCGCCGCGACAGGTACCGGCTGGTGATCAGCTTCTGTTCGGGGTGCTGCGGCAGCCAGCCCTCACCGGCCCGCAGCAGCTTGTCGACCTCGTCGGGCGAGACCCAGTAGTGCTTGGCGTCGTCGAGCACCGGCAGCAGTACGTAGAGGTGCCGCAGCGCATCGGCCAGCCGCAGCTCCCCCTCCAGCACAAGCTGTACGTAACGCGAGTCGCCCCACTCCGGGAACTGGGTGTCCAGTGCCACGGGCACCGCCTCCACCGTGCTCCAGCCCAGCGGTGCGAACAGCTTCTCCACCAGTGCGACGCCGCCGCGCGCGGGCAGCGCCGGGACTTCGATGCGCAGCGGCAGCGGCTCGGCGGCACGCTCCGGGCGGGCGTTGCACACCCCGTGCAGGGCGCTCTTGAAGACGGTGCTCAGCGCCACGGCCAGCAGTGAAGAGGCCGCGTAGGGGCGGTCGTTGACGTACTGCGAGAGCGCCGCGTCGGGGGAACCGCCGCGCCCCTTGCCCTTGCCTCGCCGGACCAGCGCCACCGGATCCACCTCAAGGAGAAGCGCGGCCGTGCAGCGCTCGGCGGTCGCCTCGGGGTAGACGACGTGCGCCGTGCCGTGCGAGGTGGAGAACGTCTGCTTCCGCCCGGGATGCTTGTGCAGCAGAAATCCGAGGTCGGTCGCCGGGCGTTCCTGGGTGCCGGTGGTACTGATCGTCATGAACACGCGTCCGAGTATCACCCGGTTCGCCCGCTACGACCATGGGTTTTCCCAGAAGGAAGCCCAGCCCCCGAAGCCCCCCCCCCCCGGACCCAGCTCCCCGAGCTCAGCTCCCGAACCCAACTCCGCGGGCTCAGCTCCCGAACCCAACTCCGCGGCCCTGCGACTCAGCGGCGGGGCCCCACGCTCGCCGCCAGTCCGGCGATCTGCTCCGGTCCTACCCGGCAGCAGCCTCCGACCAGCCGTGCTCCGGCCGACTGCCAGCCCTGTACCCGGCCGGGGTCGAAGGTGCCGTCCCCCTTCCAGCCGCGCCCGGACGCGTCCCACTCCTCGCCGCTGTTCGGGTAGACGACGACCGGTTTCCCGGTGACCTCGGCGGCGATCTCCACCGCCCGGTCGACGTCGGAGGGTTCGCAGCAGTTCACCCCGACCGCGATCACCTGGTCGTTGCCCGCCGCCAGTGCGAACGCGTCGGCCAGCGGCTGCCCGGCCCGGGTCCGCTCCCCCGCGATGCTGTACGACAGCCAGAGGGGCACACCGCACCCCTCGGCCGCCCGCAGCAGCGCCTGGGCCTCGTCGGCGTCCGGCACCGTCTCCAGCGCGAGCACATCGGGCCCGGCCTCGGCCAGCGTCCCGACCCTGGGCCGGTGGAAACGCTCCAGCTCCCGCACCGACAGCCCGTACCGCCCCCGGTACTCGCTGCCGTCGGCGAGCATCGCCCCGTACGGCCCGACCGAGGCGGCCACCCACACCGGCAGCGGCCCGGCCGCGCCCGCCGCGCGTGCCAGCTCCACGCTGCGGGCCAGCAGCCCGGCCGCCTCCGCGCGCCCCGTGCCCCGCGCGGCGAACCCCTCGTATGTCGCCTGGTAGCTGGAGGTGATGAGCACCTGCGCACCCGCCCGCACGTACGACGCGTGGGCCGCGCGGATCTGCTCCGGGTCGTCGGCGAGCAGCCGCGCCGACCAGAGCGTGTCGGACAAGTCGCAGCCCTGTGACTCCAGTTGATTGGACAACCCGCCGTCGAGGACGAGGGTCCCCTCGGCGAGCACAGCGGCGAGCGGGCGGGTGGGCTGCACGACGAACTCCTGACAACGAACGAAGGAACGAGGCCGGCTCAGCTCGGCTCAGCCCCGGGCTGGGCCAGGCTGGGCCGGCCGGGCCGGCTCAGCTCAGCTGGGACAGCACCTGCGAGGAGATCAGATCCAGGTGATCGAGGTCGTCCAGGTCCAGCATCTGGAGATAGACCCGGGACGATCCGATCGCCTCGAACTGTCCGATCCGGTCCACCACTTCGGCGGGCGATCCCGCCAGTCCGTTCGCCTTGAGGTCCTCCACCTCCCGTCCGACGGCCGCCGCCCGGCGCGCCACTTCCGCGTCGGTCTTCCCCACGCACGCCACCAGCGCGTTGGAGTACACCAGGTCGTCCGCCTTCCGCCCGGCCTGCTCCGCCGCCGCCCTGACCCGGCCGAACTGCCGCGCGGTGTCGTCCAGCGAGGCGAACGGAATGTTGAACTCGTCGGCGTACTGCGCGGCGAGCCGCGGCGTACGGACGGCTCCGTGGCCTCCGATCAGCACCGGCACCTTGCGCTGGGCCGGTTTGGGCAGCGCCGGCGAGTCCGCCAGCTGGTAGTACGTCCCGTCATAGCTGAAGGTCTGGCCCACCTCCGTCTCCCAGAGCCCCGTGACGATGGCCAGCTGCTCCTCCAGCCTGCCGAACTTCTCCTTCGGGAAGGGGATTCCGTACGCCTTGTGCTCCTCCTCGAACCACCCTGCTCCCAGGCCCAGTTCGACCCGCCCGCCCGACATCTGGTCGACCTGTGCGACCTGGATGGCCAGCACCCCGGGGAGCCGGAACGTGCCCGCGGTCATCAGCGTCCCCAGCCGGATCCGCTCGGTCTCCCGGGCGAGCCCGGCCAGCGTGATCCAGGCGTCGGTCGGTCCGGGCAGCCCGTCGACAGTGCCCATCTTCAGAAAGTGATCGGACCGGAAGAAGGCGTCGAAGCCGAGGGCCTCGGTGGCCTTTGCGACGGTCAGCAGCTTCTCGTAGCTCGCCCCCTGCTGGGGCTCGGTGAAGATTCGAAGATCCATGCCTCCATCCTGCACCTTCGAACTGTCGTCAACCCCGCTGACCTCGCCTGTCCCCCATCTGCCCGGTCGGGTGAAAACTCGTCACCGTGGGGGTCCTCGCACTGCCGTGCCGGTGACCCGTGCCCGAAGTGCTCGTTTGGTCGGGCGGAGCCGGACAGCCCGGCCCGCGCTCCGACGACCGCTGCCGGGGCATTGACAGCAACACCGCTCTCCCCCACCGGGAGGGCCTGGGCCGAGGAGGCCGCCATGTCCCAGGAAGCCGTGCCCGAACAGGCCGCGTCCGCAGATCCGGTGCAGCAGTCCGTACCGGGCCAGCAGGCCGCTCCGAAGGGCCTGTTGCAGCAGATGGAGGAACTGATGGCGGCGCTGACCGCCGACCTTTCGCAGCTCGACGCCGATCTGCAGACCACGGGCGACCGCCCGCCGGCCACCGGCACTACCGGCACCACCGGCAGCCAGGAGGGTCACCGCGAAAGCCGCGAAAGCCGCGACACCGGCCGCCACGAGGGCGGCCGCGACCGGTCCCACTGACCGGAGCAGGGTCATGACGGCCCCGCCGCCGAGTCATGGGCGGCGCCCTGCAGCCTGCCGTGCTCCCACATCGTGAGCCGGCGCAGCAGTCCGCGCACCCGGTCGTTCGACTCGTCGGCGGCGTCGATCGCCTCGATGGTCTGCCAGTAGAACCCTTCCTCGTCCGAGGCGCAGGCCACCCCGACGAGCGCGATCCCCACCTCTCCCAGCAGGGCGCCCAGTCCCACCAACGCCCCCCGCGCATCGGCGATTTCGACGAGCTGGGCGGCCCGCGGCCGCAGTTCAGGAGGCTGTCCGGCCGGGAAGCCCGGCACGGACGACCCGCCGGCGCACAGGGTCGACCAGTCGATCGTCCCGCAGCCCCTGCCGCCTGCCTCGCAGAGCCCCTGCGCCTCGCCCCGCAGCTCCGGCGGGCCCTTCATGGCCAGCATCCCGCCGATGGCCTGGGTCAGTGCCTGTGCCTGCCAGGCCTCTGTCAGGATGTCCAGCGGCGCCTGACTCTGCGCCAGCGCATGTCTGCCGACCCGAATGAGTCTCACCGCGTCCATCAGCGACCCCCGTTGCCGTCCCACTCACTCCCTGTCCACTACCCAGAGTGAGGGGAAGGGGCCAGGAAAACCAGGGCTATGCGGAAATCTGTGGACACAAAAGCGGTTGTGGATATTGCCGTCACTCCGAAGAGTGACGGACCTCTTTCTCCATGACTTCCGGAACATCGGCTTCCGGCCCCCCGGCTCCCGGTACCGGGAAACGCAGTTCGTTCCGCTCGATCTTCGCGGACAGCGCCGCCAGCGGGTCGATCCCCAGCACTTCGCAGAACTGCAGCAGATAGGCCAGTACGTCCGCGACCTCGTCGGCCACCCGGTGTGCGGAATCCGGCTTCTCCATCACGCGGGCGGACTGCTCCGGGGTCAGCCACTGGAAGATCTCCACCAGTTCGGACGCCTCCACGCTGAGCGCGGCCGCCAGGTTCTTGGGCGTGTGGTACTGCTCCCAGTCCCGCGCCGCGGCGAACGCGGCCAGCCGGCGCTGGAGCTCCGCCACCTGGCCCACCGCCACCTCGGGTTCCGTACCGTTCACGCCCGCCACCGTTCTCGAATCGTCTCTCACGGCTACAGGTCTACCACCGTCACACCTGCCGTCTCACGCACGCACGAGGCGTCCGTGACCGTACCCACCAGCCTGATGTGACCGCGCCCGCACATCCTCCCTGCCAGCTCTCCCAGTGCCCGCGCCTGCCTCCGGTCCAGCCCCCGGTCGAAGCCGTCGGCCAGCACCGCGAGCGCCTGGTGCGCGTCGGGCACCTCGGCCACGTACTCCATGTCCAGCACCCGCGGCCCGGTCAGCAGTACCACCGCGAACGCCAGATACCTCAACTCGCCCTCGCCCAGCCGTCCGAGGGGTGTCGCTCCCCGCGCGCCCCGGCCGAGCACCGCCCGGACCGAACCGTCGGCCAGGTCCTGGGCCGTCAGGTCCTCGACGGGGCCGGCGCACCCCTCCCGGGCCGCCGCGACGAGTGCCGTGTGGCGGATCGCGCACTCGCTTCCCGTACGCCGCAGGACCGCCGCGAGGTTGTCGCAGCCGCGCCGCAGCAGCCCCTCGCCGAGCGCCACCGGTGCGCGCATCCGCTGCGGCTGGGGGTCGCAGACGTACGCCGACCGCAGCGCGACGAGCACCTGCTCGGCCGCGGCCAGCACCCGCAGCTGCCCCTCCGTCTTGCCTGCCACCCGCAGCGGCAGCAGTGCCGTACCCAGCCGGTCGTCCGGCAGCGGCGCGCGCGTCATCAGCACCGCACCCGCCGTGTACCAGGCCGCCTGGACCGTGCTCTGCCTCGGGTCGCACAGCACGGTGGTCAGGAGTTCCTGCCCCTCGCACGTCAAACGTTCGCTGACGATCCTGAGTTCCGGCTCCGCCTGGACCGCGAGATCGAGATGTACGGGTCCGGCCGGGCCGTCGACCGTGCAGCCGATACGGAATCCGCGGCGCCCCTGGCCGTCGGCTGCCACCCGCTCCGGCACGCAGTCGGCCGGTTCCGGGAACACCTCGCCGAGCTCGTCGCCGGCCGCCAGCCTGGCCAGCGCCTCGTACACCCGCAGCACGGTCGTTTTGCCGCTCCCGCTCGGACCCGCGAAGAAGGTCAGCGGAGCGAGCGGAAAGACCGCCCCGCGGTGCGGACCGAAGGCGGAGAGCCGCAGTTCGGTGACCTCGGGGCGGTGCGGGCGTACAGAAGCGGAAGCGGAAGCGGAAGCGGAACCGGAAGCCGAAGCGGAACCGGCAGCCGCGGAGGTGGGGACGGAGGTGGAGGTGGCGGAGGAGAGAACGGACGGGCGGGCGAGCGAAGGCACAGTCATGATGCGGACGCTATGCATCCGCATGCACCCACCTCACTGACGAACCGTTACACCTGGGCAGCCTTCCTACGATCGAGGGACAGCCGCCGCGGTCTTCCTACGACCGGGGGCCCGCCGCCGCCTCGGCGCCCTCGACCTCCATGCCGACCGGCGCGAGCAGGAACACGTTCCGGTCGACCCGGTGCATCCCACTGCCGAGCCCGAAGACCACGCCACTGCTGAAGTCCAGGATCCGCTTGGCCACGTCGGTCTCCGCGCTGGTCAGGTCCAGCAGCACCGGAATCTGCGCGATCAGGTACTCGGCGACCTCCCGGGCGTCCGAGAAGATCTGCACCCGCAGGACGATCATCCGCCGCTGCTCCACCGCCTCGTACTCCTGCGGCATCGTCCGGTGATCGGTCCTGGACGGCCATTCGTTGCGGCTGCGCAGCGGTACGACCTGGGCGAGCCCTTCCCACTGCTCGTCGGTGACGTCATACCTGCTCACCGAATCACCCCACCCACGTGCTGTATCTGCATCCGGCAATTCTGACGCCCCTCACCCGTACGGCCTACCAGCGACACGGTACAGAGGAAGATCGGCCGCATATTTTCCGCCACATCCCCCGCCGCCACATCCCCTGTCGCCACAAGCTTCGCGGCCACAAGCTTCGCCGCCGCGCCCCTCGCCGCCACAGCAGTGCGTCCGGTGCCGCGGACCGCGGCACCGGACGACGATCTACTGCGCTGCTGCATGCTGTGTTGCTGCCTACTGCGCCGCCGCCTCTATGAGGAGGCGGCGGTCATACGGCCTGCCAGAGGGCGGGGACGTTCGGGGGCGCCCAGCCCTCCTGCGCCTGATGGCCCTGGAGGCACCGGTAGGTGGTGCCCCCGTACGTCACCTGGGCGCCCGTCGCGTAGACGGTGCCCACCGCCCAGGTGCCGCCGGGCTCACCCGGGCCGGGACCCGGGTCGTCGGAGGTGGTTTTGAGGGTCAGGGCGTACCCCTGGAGCAGGGGGTTGATCGGCTGATAGAAGGTCGTGCCGCCGGAGCTGCAGTTGCCGGAGCCGCCGGAGGTGACGCCCTGCGCCTGGCTGCCGGATATGAACGAGCCGCCGGAGTCGCCCGGTTCGGCACAGACCGAGGTACGGGTCACCCCGCTGATGGTCCCCTCGGGGTAGGTCACGCTGGTGTTGTGCTGCTGGATGGTGCCGCAGTGCCATCCGGTGGTGGATCCCGACCGGCACACGGAGGCGCCGACCGCTGCCTGCGTCGAGCCGGTGACCTGGACGTTTCCGCTGCTGCCCTTCACATACGGCGTCGAGGTCCAGTTGGAGTTGGCGGCGACCCAGGCGGTGTCGCGGCCGGGGAAGGTGGAGGCCTGGAAGGAGCCCTGCGCGACCTGGTTGTAGCCGGAGGTCGTGGTGCCGGGCCGCCCGCAGTGTCCGGCGGTGGCGAAGCCCTGCTGCGCTCCCTTGGTGACGGCGAAGCCGACCGAGCAGCGGCCGCTGCCGTTCATGTAGTACGCGTCACCGCCCCTGATGTCGTACAGCGGGCGGGGCTGCTGCGCGGACTTCTCCGTCCGTACGAGAGAGGGGTCGACACCGGCGGCTGCGACCAGGGCATTCCCGGCGGCCGTGTGGAGCGCCTGCAGGGTCACCTGGTTCGTCCTGACGTTCACGAAGCGGACGGGCACGTCCGTCGCCACTGTCGCCGCGGCAGCCCTGTCGAGCTTCGCCAGCGCTGTGTCCAGCTGCCGCAGGGTGTGCGGTACGACGAGGGCGCGTGCCCCCTTCGACTCGATGGAGGGAACATCGGCGGCGTCGGTGGTGGCCACGGTCAGTGTCCCGGAGTCGCCGCCCTGCACCCAGGCACCGGCGAAGTCCCGCCCGAGCGCGTTCTGCAGCAGGCCCGCGACGGCACCCGCCTCGGCCTCGTTCGCCAGTCGCACTCTGGCCTGCTGCCCGGTGACGCCGAGGTCGCGCTGCATGGCCCGCAGCAGTTCGGGGGACGCCTTGCCGACGCCCAGGGTGTCGGCGGCCGAGGGCGCGGCGACCGCGGCGGGGTCCGCGGACGCGGTGCCGGGCAGCCCTGCCAGTACGAGCGCACCGACCGCGGCGAACGCGGCACAGGCTGCCCTGGCATGTCTGTGAAGCATGCGGGGATCTCCTCGATCTCGGTGGGGGTACCGAAACCGTAGGGTCGGACAACTGCTGTGCGGGAGCTGCCAGTTGCCCCCTCGCTCGGTGTTATGGCCCGAGCGGCCCGAACGGACCGAGCGGACCGGCTCGTACCGGCTCGTACCGGCTCGTACCGGCTCGTACCGCCAGGCTTCCCGGATCCCGCGTCACGCGCCGGTCGGTACGCCCGCGTTGGTGAGGATCTCGCGGGCCGGCAGCGCGACGCTCTGGGCGGCGGTCAGGCCGGACGCCGCCAGGTGGGCGTCCACGATCCGCAGGCCCACCGCGTACCCGGCGAAGTCCGGCAGTCCGACGGGTTCGAGCCCCATGAGCTCCGCGGTGGCGTCGCCGTGCACGTACGGCGGCAGGTTCTGCATCCCGGCCACGTCGATCGCCGCGACGATCTTCTCGTAGGCCTCGTCCAGTTCCGCACCGGTCAGCGTCGTCGCCCAGGGACCCATGGCCTGCTCGCCGGCCAGTTCCCGTACGAACGCCTCCGCCAGCCCTTCGGCCACGACCTGCTCGCCGACCGTGACCGTCGCGGGGTTCCAGACGACGTTGGCGTACCGCACGTTGTGGTGGAGCTCGTGCGCGGCGGTGTGGCCGATCTTCGCGAGGCTGGTTTCGGTGGGCCACATCACCAGAAGGATCCCTCCCGGGAAGCCGCCCAGCCCGAAGTAGCCTTCCGAACGCACCACCAGGTGGTGATCGTCGGGGTTCCCGAGCACCAGAACGACATCCACGGTCTCGGCGCTCCTGACCCCGGGCACCGCACCGTCCAGCCGCTCCCGGGCGGCGTCCAGACGGTCCTCGACCTCCTTCCACACCCCCGCGTCCCGCATCTGCCCCAGCGCCGTCGAATGGCGCGGGTCTTCCAGGTCGAGCCGGAAACCACTGTTGCCCGTGCGGTGCATCTGCACCGTGTCCACCTCACCCATCACGGACAGCGCGCTCTCCAACGGCCGGTATATCTCCCGCAGCGCGTCGGGCCGATCCTCCGGGGGTCGCTTCAGGAGATCGGCCATGGCGGACGCCGTGTCGTGCACAACAATCTTCATGCCCCGGGACGCTAGGCCCTCCTGTTGCGGGAGGGTCAAGGCGTACGGAAGGCCCGTGACACCAGCGCCGGACGTCAGAAGAGCGCCGGACGTCAGAATCCGAGCTCTTCCGTTCGCGGCCCCGCCCCCCTGCGAGGGCCGGGAGTCCGCGGGGCGGCGGCGGTGATGAGCTGGGAGGCTGTGTGGCGTGCCTTCTCCGCGGACTCTCCGACGCTGCCCAGCGCGTGGGTGGAGATCGCCCCCTCGAAGAGCAGCAGCAGTTGGTCCGCGAGGAGGCCCGGGTCGGGCGTCCCGGTGGCCTCGGCGAGGCCGAGCAGCCGGCCGCGCAGTGCGCGCTTGTGCTGGGCGACGACCTCGTGGATCACGCTGACGGGCCCGGCCAGTGCTGCCTGCGCGTTGATGAACGCGTTGCTGCGGAAGCCGTCGCACGGTGCGTGCGCCCACTCCGTGAGCGCGTCGAAGACCGCGAGCAACTGCGCGCGAGGATCCTGATCGGCCGCCCCGGCGCACTCGTCGAGAACGAGCCCCCAGCGGAGCTGTCGGCCGTCGAGGTAGGCGAGGAACGCGGCGGTGTTCATGGATTTCTCCTTGTGGGGGCACGGCCCGGGTGCGGAGCAGGTCACTTGCGGCGCGGTTCGGAAACGGCGCGGTTCGGAAACGGAGCGGTTCCGATACGGAGCGGTGGGGCTAGAGGAGCAGTCCGCGTCGCGGGGGCGGCGTCAGGCCGTGCCTGACCGCATGCCCTGCGTTGACCCCGTACACCACGTCTCCGACGGCCTGCAGCATGAAGCGGAGGAGAGTACGCATCTGCGGCGATTCCTTCCTGAGCGACTGCGCGACTGCACGACTGCGCACCTGCGCAAAACCGGGCGCCTGCCGCTCGATCCGACTCCACGGCGTAGAGCGTAGAGTCAGTAACGGATATAACCGAGCTTCTCTCATTACGCTAGCATGGAGTAAGACGTGAAGACAGTTTTTTCCAATTACAGCTTCGGCGCCGGTGTCGCCACCGACCTCGTCAACACCTCGGCCACCGTCCGGATCAGCACGGGTGAAGTCCTCACCGATCCGCAGGCGTTGGCGCACTTCCTGGACGAACACGAGGTACGGCTCGACGCCCTGCCCCGCGGCGCCCTGCCGACCGAATCCGACCTCGCCCAAGTGCTCGCACTGCGCCGGGAGACGCGCGCACTGCTGGAGACCGACGACGAGGACGAGGTCGCCAAGGGCGCGAACGAGCTGGCCGCGCGGGCAGCCGCGGGCCTGACCCTGCTCCGGGACCCTGCCGGGAACTGGGAGTGGCATGTGGCCACCTCCCCGCAGGCCTCCGCGGCCGACGAGCTCGGCGCCCTCGTGGGGATCGGGCTGCTAGGCGTGCTGCACACCCTCAGCCACGCCCGTATCCGGCACTGCGCCTCCCCGGTGTGCGCGGGCATGTTCATCGACACCAGCAAGGCCGGCCGCCGCCGCTACTGCATGCCCGGCCTGTGCGGGAACCGGCTGAACGTCGCCAACTACCGGGCCCGCCACCAGGAGAGCGAGGCACGCCCCCAGCGAGCCGAGGGGTGACGCCGCGCGAAGGGACGGTGGCCGGCGCTGCGAGGAGGGGCGGTGGCCGGGCCACCGCCTCGCGACGCCGTTCCCGCTCCTGAGGTCGCGAACGGAGCCGTCCATGGTGATCCGGTCACCACCCGGACCGGCCGCGGTGTCACCGTCACACCTCGCCCGCAACGGCCCGGCACCCGAACCCTGGTGGGAGTGCGAGAACACCCCGTGCACCAGGAGGCGCCGCCATGGCCCACGCCACATCACTCCAGGACCTCGCTCCCCCCACCCGTACGACACGCCCCCACCCCGCCGGCCCCGCGGACGTCGTCACCGAGCTCTGCGCCGCCCTCTTCGCCAGGTTCCGCGGCTACGACCAGCGCGTCCGGGCGCGGCAGTACATGGACGGGCTGCTCCAGGCCGAGGGACGCAAGTCGATCGCGAACATCGCCGCCTCGGTCGGCGTACCGGGGGACGAACAGCGCCTGCACCACTTCGTCAACAGTTCCCGCTGGGCCGTGAGCCCGGTGCGCAGGGCGCTGGCGGCCTTCCTCGGCAGGGACGACCCCGATGCGGCCTGGGTGGCCCTGCCGGTGTCGATCCCCAAGGCGGGCAGACACATGGTGGGGGTGTCCCCGCACTTCTCCGCCGAGGACGGCCACCGGGTCGTCGGGCAACAGGCTTGCTCCCTGTGGTACGCCTCGGCGCGGATGGTCGCTCCGGTCAGCTGGCGGCTCGGCCTGCCGGACGGGCTCGGCACCGCCCAGGACTGTGTCGCGGAGCTCCTTGAGGACGTACGCGAGGACGCACGCGCGGACGCACGCGCGGGGCAGGGCGCCCCGCGGCTGATCGTGACGGACGCCCGGGGCGTCGGCGAACGGGCCCAGGTGGCCCGGCTGTTCGGGCATACGTCACCCGTCGCCGTGCGCATCAGCGGGCGCACGCTGCTCGCCGTCGGCGAGCAGCGCCGGGGGGCCGGGCGCGTCGAGCGCCTCGCTCCCGCCCACTCGGCTCTCGACCGGGCGCGCCGGACGCGCTACGCGGGCCGGTCGCCGTACGGGGAGGGCCCGCTCGCGACGGCGACGGTGAGCGTGCGGCTCCCCGGGCGCACGGGCACTGCGGGCGGGCTGGCCCTCCTCGGCGTGTGGCACGAACTCCGCGGCGCCCCGGCCGAGTTGTGGCTCACCAATGCCGGCGATCCGTCGTCGCCCGCCCTGTTGCGTGCGACCCGGCTGGTCCGCAGGGTCGACGCCGGCTGGCGGGCCCGCGGCAGGGACGTCGGGCTGCGGGACTACGAAGGGCGCTCCTTCCAGGGGTGGCACCGGCACATGACCCTGGCGTCCTGCGCCTACGCGATGGCGGAGTTGCGGTCCGCCGGGTCCGTGGGCGGCTCCTCCCTGGTCGCCTGAGCGGTCGCGCCGTCCCTCTTCCGCAGCAGTACGTCGTGCGTACGGTGCAGCCGGAGCGCCACCTGCACCTCCAGCGCCCGCTCCGGCCTGAGCCAGTCGGCGCCGAGCAGTTCGGTGATCCTTTCCAGTCGGCGGGAGACGGTGTTGGGGTGGACGTGGAGAGCCTCCGCGGCATGGCGCGGGCTGCCCCCTGCGGCGAAGTACTCGTCGAGGGTCCTGGTGAGTTCGGTCGAGCGCTGGGCGTCGTAGTCGAGTACCGGTCCGACGGTGGCGGCGATGAAGCTCGCGGCGTCCCGGTCGTCCGACAGGAGCACGCCGAGGAATCCCAGGTCCTCGGTGGAGGCGTAGCCGCCGACGCTGTGGAGAGAGACCAACGCGTCCAGGCAGCGCAGCGCCTCCTGGTGAGCCTGCTGGATCAGGGCGGGGCTGGAGACCGGGCCCGCCGCCCCCACCGTCACCGGGTGGCCGAGCAGAGGGGTGAGTTCGGCGGAGACCTGCGCGGCCGCGATGCTCGACGACTCGAAGGACGGCAGCAGCAGGGCGATGCAGCCGTTCTGAATGCTCCTCAGCCCGTCCATCCGCCGTGCGTAGGCCGCCGCCCAACTGGCCGCCCTGCCCTGGGCGCCGCCCTCAGGGCGCACAACCACGACGACGTGCGGCCGTTCGAGGTCGACGCTCAGCCTCCGGGCCCGCTGGACGAACTGCGCGGCCGACCGGTGCGGAGCGACCAGCAGGTCCTCGAACAGCTCGTCCCGGAACGGGCTCGCGGCGGCCGCCTCACCGCGGTGCATCTGGAGCAGCACCGCGACCGACTGGGCCGACAGCCGCAGCAGGGTCTCGCCTGGACCGTCCAGCGGCTCGCGGGGATGCAGGAGCAGCACGGCGAGTTCTTCGCCGCCGGCCGTCACCGGCACGACCCAGGTGCCCGTGGCCAGCACGACGGGCGCGCGCCGGGCGGACACTGTGCGGGACGCCTCCCACACCTCGGTCTCCTCCACCGCGGGCAACGTGCCGCAGCCCGCGAGCGGCCGGTACTCCATGTCGCGCACCCACGCCGCACCGCGGAACGCCTCGGCCACCTCGGAGACGAGCGCGCTCAGACTGCCTCCCCCGAGAGCACGGTCCACCAGCGCGGCATGCCGCTCGGCGAGCCTTCGGAGCTCGTTGAGCTGCGTGGTGATCTGCGACGTGCCGGACTGGAGGCTGAGCACATCGGCGTGGCTGCGTTCCAGCGTGCGGGTCTTCTCGATGGCCACGGCGGCCATGTCCCCGAGCGAGCTCATCAGGGAGACGTCGCCGACGGTGAAGTGCCGTACGTTGCGGTCGGCGGCGTACAGCACGCCGAAGGCGTCTTCGCCAAACTTCAGGGGGGCCGCGATGACGGCCCGCAGCCCCTCGGCACGGACCACGTCGTCCAGGACCCCGGCGTGCCGCATCCGGTCGTCCGCGAGGTAGTCGGAACTCCACATCGGTACGGACTGGTTGATGGCCTCGTCGCCCAGGCCGGCGGAGTACGGGACGCGGTAGCCCACCGTCAGTGCGGACGCGTGGCCGTCCGCCGTGCGGACGAAGCTGTCCCCCGCCTCGGCGTCACGGAAGCTGATGTACGACATGTCCAGGCCGAGCAGCGTCCGGGTGCGGCGGGTGATGGTCGCCAGCAGGGCGTCGAGATCGTACGGGAGGGTCAGGTCGCGCGCGGTGTCCACCAGCGCGGACAGTTCGGCCTCCCGCTGCTGACGGCGCGAGAACAGGGCGTGGATGCCGGCCGCCATGTGGCCCGCCCGCTCCAGGTGCGTCGCCTCGTCGGATCCGGCGGCTGCCTCCCGAGCCCGCCCGAGCAGGTCCTCGATCTCGGACAACGGCGCCTCCGCGGCCAGCAGTTCAAGAACGCTGAGCATTTCCCTCATACCGGAATGTTCAGTTGAATTCATCTTTTCGTTGCCTTATCCGACGGAGCGTGCACGCTTTCCACTCCCGCCCATTGGGTGGTGTTCGCGTCACCATCGCCGCAGCCAGACCTGTCACGGGGTCACCTTCCTGGCCGGCCGAGGACCGTAGAAGAGTAATTGGCAAGGCAGGATTCACCCGCAGAGCCCGGAGGTTCGATGCTCGACGTGCGAAGCCACCTCAAGTCCTTGGAGCGCAGCAAACTGTCGATGAGCAACCCGGACCGCCCCCGGGTTTTCTCCCTTTCGGGTCGTGAATGGGATTTACTGGACGAGGTGTTCGCACCAGTATATTCACCGTCCACTAGAATATCGCTCGAATTCCTTGGACTCACCGAGCCGAACCCCGGGGCAGCGCCTTCCTCCCTGCTGGAGATCGGCTGCGGTTCCGGAGTCATTTCCGTCCAGGCCGCGCTCTCCCACTGCACGACCGTGGCGACGGACATCAATCCGAACGCGGTGCGGAACACCAGGATGAACGCGGAGCGGCACGGCGTCACCGATCGCGTGACGGTGCTGCACAGCGACCTGTTCGACGCGCTCGGCGAAGGAGCCAGGTTCGACCGGATCTTCTGGAGCTCCAACTACGTGCTGGCGCCGGCCGACTACTCCTACGGGTCGGTCCATGAACGCGCGTACATGGACGCCGGATACCGCACCCACCGCAGGTATCTGGAACAAGCGGTGCATCACCTGACCGCCACCGGATCCGCCCTGCTGCATTTCTGCGAACGGGGCAACGCGGCCGAACTGGCGCGCATCGCCGAGGAGTGCGGTCGTGAACTGCGGGTACTGCGCCGCCGCACGGTGCTCGAAGGAGCCGACCCGATCGAGCACTTCCTGCTCGAAGTGCTTCCGGCAGAGGCCTGAACCCCGCACCGCCGCACCGTCCCCCCACTCTCAGGAGACACCACCTCCTATGCGCACCCTGCTGGTCGACAACCACGACTCCTTCACCTACAACCTGTTCGACTACCTGGCACAAATCACCGGGGAAGAACCGACGGTCGTCCGCAACGACGACCCACGGTGGCGGATCTCGCATCTCAGGGATTTCGACCGGGTGATCATTTCACCGGGTCCGGGAAGCGCCGCACGACGGGCAGATTTCGGAATCTGTGAGGAAATCATCCACGACGCCCAAATTCCTCTGCTGGGCGTGTGTCTCGGACATCAGGGAATCGCTCTGGCCGGTGGCGGAAAAGTGTCCCTGGCACCGGAACCCCGGCACGGCCGAATTTCTCCGGTGACACACACGGGGGCCGGGGTGTTCGCCGGGGTCCCCTCCCCTTTCGATGCCGTCCGTTACCACTCGCTTGCTGTCACCCGGCTCCCTGACGAACTCGAAGCAACAGCCTGGAGTTCCGACGGAGTTCTCATGGGAATGCAGCATCGGAACCGGCCGCTGCACGGAGTCCAGTTCCATCCGGAATCGATCGGAACCGAATTCGGAATGCGGCTCCTGAAGAATTTCGTGGATCTTGCCCCGGGCCGGATGCCGTCCCGCTCCGTCTCCCTCGGCGGTACCCGGTGGCAGGTCTCCGACCGTCCGTGGCAGGTCTCCGGCCGCCCGTGGCAGGCCTCCGGCCGCCCGCCGGAGGGCACGTCCGAGCCGGTGCAACAAGCGGCCCCGAAGCGCCGGTTGCGGATCCGTGCGGAGCGGTTGCGGACCCGGTGGGACGGCGAAGTCGTCTTCCGGCAGCTGTACGGAGCGGCCACGCGGTCCTTCTGGCTGGACAGCAGCACCTCCGGCGCAACCACCGCCGCTGGTGGACTCGGCCGGTTCTCGTTCATGGGCGATGCCTCGGGCCCGCTCGCCCGCGTGGCCACGGCCGACGTGTCCAGCCGCACGGTCCACGTCGACTCCCGCACCGGAACGGAGATCGTCACCGGCGACTTCCTGAGCTGGCTCGACAATGACCTGCGCGGTACGGACACCCAAACGCCGGACCTGCCCTTCGATTTCGCCCTCGGCTGGGTCGGGTGTCTGGGGTACGGGCTGCAGTCCGCGTCCGGCGGCGTCCCGGTGCACCCTTCGCAGGAACCGGACGCGGCGATGCTCTTCGCCGACCGCGCCGTGGTCCTCGACCACCGCGAGGGGATGACGTACCTCCTGGCCCTGGAGAGCGACGGGGCGACGGGCCCCGACGGATGCGACGGGGCGACGGGCTCCGAGCAGGACGCGGCAGGCGCCTGGCTGGCGGAGACCGCCCGCCGGCTCGAAGCCCTGGCGGGCCTGGAACCGGCCCCCGCGCCCGCCCCTCCCGCCGCCGACGGCGTGCGGGTGGAACTGCGGCACGACCGCGACGAGTACCTGGACCTGATCAGGTCCTGCCAGGCGGAGCTGGGAGCCGGCGAGTCGTACGAGATCTGTCTCACCAACATGGCCTCGGCACGGGTGAACCTCGACCCGTGGCAGAGCTACCGGTACCTGCGCCGCGTCGCTCCGGCCCCGTTCGCGGCGCTGCTGAGGTTCGACGAGCTGTCGGTGCTGAGCAGTTCCCCGGAGCGCTTCCTGCGCGTCGGCGCGGACGGCACCGCGGAATCACGGCCGATCAAGGGCACCAGGCCGCGCGGGAACACACCCGAGCAGGACACCGCGCTCGTCGCCGAACTGCGCCTGGACGAGAAGGAGTTGGCGGAGAACCTGATGATCGTGGATCTGGTCCGCAACGATCTGGGACGGTGCGCCCGACCCGGTTCGGTCGCTGCCGACGACGTCTTCCGCGTGGAGACGTACGCCACCGTCCACCAGCTCGTCAGTACCGTGACCGCCACCCTGGACCCCCGCAGCAGTGCCGTCGACTGCGTGCGCGCGGCACACCCTGGCGGTTCCATGACCGGGGCTCCCAAGGAACGGACCATGCAGATCATCGACCGGCTCGAAGGCGGACCGCGGGGCATCTACGCGGGGGCCATCGGGTACTTCTCCCTCACCGGGGCGGCCGATCTGAGCATCGTCATCCGTACGGCCGTCCTCACGCCGGGCCTGGTGAGGTACGGAATCGGCGGGGCGATCACCGCACTGTCGGACCCGGAGGCGGAGTTCGAGGAGACGGCCGTCAAAGCGGCGCCGCTGCTGGCGGCGCTGGGGGCCACGTTCCCCGGCCGCGACTCGACCCCTGTCCCGGCCGGCTCCCGTACGCCTAACGGGGACGCTCCTGCAGCGAGTTGACGAGCGCCGCCCGGTCCTCCGCCTGCTCGCGGAGGGCCGTGACGGCCACTTCCCCGGCCACCTCCTCAACGCCCGCACCTTTGATCCGCAGCCCCGTCAGGTATCCCTGCGCGGCCGTGACCAAGGGCTCCCCCGAGAGAGTGTCACCGCGCAGCCGGGCCTGTCGGGCCACCGCGTCGAGGGTCCGTAGCGACATCGTCCGGACGGTGTTCCAGGCCACCAGGTCCTCCACCCGGTGCACCGCCGCCGTACGATCCCTCTCCGTGCGATCCCTCTCCGTGCGATCCCTCTCCGTGCGATCCCTCTCCGTACGGTCCGCCGCCGCATCGTCTTCGGGCCAGAGCAGCCGTTGCGGCCTGGCCCCCGCCTTGCGGAGTCTGCGCCAGCCGCTCGTACCGAGGCGCTCCTCGTACAGGTGGTAGACGACCCGGGCGAGAGCCGGCGCAGATCCCTCGCCGAGCGCCGCCTCCATCCGGGCCGCTCCGAAGGAAGCCACCGAGCCGGGGGCCATCGGGCGGCCGGCGGCGAGTGCCCGTTCGAGCCCTTCGAAGGAGGCGTCGGCCGCGTCCTCGTAGCGGCGCGGCGAGTAGAGGTGGCTGATGTTCACCCCGATCCCCTCCGCGAGGCAGCCGCTCACCACCTCCAGACCCGCGGCGGTGCCGGGCACCGTGATCAGCAGGTTGGGACGGTCCACCGCGGCGGCCAGGGCCCGTGCCTCGGCGAGCGAGCCGCGGGCGTCGTCGGCGGTCCTCGGGTCCAGTTCGGCGCACACCCAGCCGTCCTCGGCGCGCGTCGAGACGAACTGTGCCGCGAACACGTCGCAGGCCCTGCGGACGTCGTGGCGGTGCAGTGCCCTCAGGGCCACTTCGGCGCCGACGCCCCGCCCGCCGAGCGCTTCGAGCTGTGCGCGGTACGCGGTGCCTTCCCGCACTTCGCGCCCGAGCTCCCGCAGGGGCAGTACGGCGCCGGTCACCCGGGATTCCGCGACCAGTCGGGCCAGGGCTCCGTCCGCGAGGGAGCGGCGGGTGACCCCGTCGAGCCAGACGGAGACCCCTTCGTGCACCAGGTCCGTCAGAGCGGAGCCGGCCCGGGTCGCTGCTGCTTCGTCCACTGCGTACTCACTCTTCCTCTCGTCGGGCGGTCGGCACGGTTGGCGCGGTCGGCACGGTTGGCGCAGTCAGCACGGTCGTCGGGGCTTCCGGGGACCCCGCACCGGCGGCGTCCGCTGCCGGAAAGGCCCACGCTCCGCTGGTCGTCGCCGACTGCTCCCACGGGACGGGGCGTCCCCTCCTGTGCGCCAGGTGTGTCAGGTACGCCGCCCAACCCGCGCCGAGCAGGAGGGCGACGGCGGACACGATCACCCGGTCCGCTCCAGCTCCGGGGCCGGTCGGGCAGCCGGCCGGCTCACCCGTGCCAGTTCCAGGCCACCGGTCTCCGGCGCCCAGGCGGCCGACACCAGAGCGCCCAGCACAGAGACCGCGCAGCCGAACAGCAACACCGCGCCAACTCCCCATGCCTGCAGTCCCATGGGGACGAGGAAGGTGCCGACGGCCGCTCCGATCCGGCTCACCGCGGCGGCGAATCCGATCCCGGTGGCCCTGATCTCCGTGGGGAACACTTCGCTCGGGTAGACAGCCTGGAGCACGCTCGACCCCGCGTGGAACAGGGCGAAGACGCCGAAGCAGAGCGCGACGACCCCCGGGTGCGCATGGGGCCACAGCCCGAGGACGAGGAGGGCTGCCGCCGTGACGCAGAACGGCCACAGGAGGAGGGCCCGGCGGCCCACCCTGTTGATGACGGCCATGCCGGTCAGACAGCCCAGCAGCAGGAAGACGTTGAGCAGCACTTCGCCGAGACCGTCGCCCTGGGCGCCGAGCAGGCCCAGCACTTGGGGCGCGAAGGTGGAGATGGCGAAGAACGGTGTCACCTGGCAGAGCCAGAACAGGCTGGTGAACAGCGTGCGGCGGAGATACACCGGGGAGAAGAGGGTGGAGTGACGAGTGCGCACCGGTGCGTCGTCTGCCGCGGGCTGTTCGAGCCCCCGGCCGAGCCAGCGCCGGCTGATCGCCTCCGCCTCCGCGATCCGTCCCTTGCTCGCCAGCCAGCTCGGGGACTCCGGGGTGCCCAGCCTGGCGAGCAGCACCACGAGGGAGGGGAGCGCGCTGCTGGCGAGTATCCACCGCCATGCGGACGCGTCGTCGGTGAGGGACGCCATCGCGATGCCCAGCCCGGTCGCCAGGGTGTAGCCGACGTACCAGAAGACGATGAGGGAGGCCAGCAGGCGCCCTCGTCGCGCGGGCGGCGCGAACTCCGCGACCAGCGCGCCGGCGATGGCGTAGTCGGCACCCACCGCCGCGCCCATGACCAGTCGTACGGCGAGCAGTTGGGCGGGATCCTGGACCACGAGTTGCAGCAGGGAGCCGAGCAGGAAGACCAGCAGGTCGATGAGGTACATCTTCTGGCGGCCCACCTTGTCGGTGAGCCATCCGAAGACCAGCCCTCCGAAGAACAGGCCGATCAGCGAAGCCGAGCCGATCAACCCTACCCAGACAGGGGTGAGTTGGAGGTCGTCGCGAGCCAGCGGCAATGCCGCTCCCACCACCCCGAGCACCCACCCGTCACAGACTTCGCCGCCGCCCGCGCAGACGGCGATACGGGTCTCGAACCGGCGGACCCGCCTGGCCTTCTCCTTGGCGGGACCGGGACCGGAGCCATGGCCGGGACAGGGACCGGGGCCGGAGCCATGGCCGGGACAGGGATCGAGGCCTGAGCCAGGGCCGGGACAGGGATCGAGGCCTGAGCCGGACCCCTGGCCGGGCGACGAGTGCACATCCACGGCTGACACGTACGCTCTCCTCCGTTGCGGAATTCCGTTGTCGAATACCGGCTATCGGCTCGTCATGAGGTCCATCGAGAGGACCGCCCTGTCCTGTGTGACCACATCGAGTTCGGTGCTCTCGGTCAGTACGGCGGTCTGCAGCTGCCTGATCCGGTGGGAGGGCCCGATGCCGAGTTCCTCCGTGAGGGTCTTGTGGAGCCGGTGATAGATCCCGAGCGATTCCGCGGCACGGCCCGACCGGTACAGGGCGATCATGTACTGGGCATGGAGATTCTCGTGCACCGGATTCCGGGAGACGAGTGCACTCAATTCCGATAGCAGTCGATGGTGCATGCCGAGTCGTAATTCGGCTTCGATGCACTGCTCCAGCAGGGTCATCCGGAGGTCTTCCATACCCGTCGCATAGGCCTGGATGCACGGCCCCTGCTGGATGTCCAGCAGGGTTCGGCCGCGCCACAGACCGAGTGCGGAACGAATTGCCGCAGAAACTCCGGCGTCGTCCTTGTGCGATTGCGCCCGACGGAATTGAGTCAAGTGCACTTCGAGTACGTCCAGGTCGAGGGAGCCTTCTTCGACCTGGAACGAGTAGCCCTGGTGGTGCGTCTCCAGGATGCGCTTGCTCTCGTCCGTCGTCCGGCCGGACAGGTCTCCGGCCAGTGCCTGCCTGATCTGGAAGACCCTGGTGTGCACGCTCTGCACGGCACTGCGCGGCGAGGACTCGCCCCACAGTTCCTGGACACAGGTGTCGAGCGTGACCAGGGAGTTCGCATGGATCAGCAGAAGCGCCAGCAATTGACGCGTCTTGGGTGCGGTCGGGAGCAGGGAACCGTTTCCGTCCGTCAGGGACAGCGGGCCGAGAACTGCGAACTTCATTGAACTCCCTCTCGCACGGATGCCTGAACAAAGAAATCCAACGGCACGGACGATCTGTCGGGACAGTGGGACGTACTCCTGACCGAGCGGCTCCTGAACGAACGGCTCCTGACCGAGCGGCTCCTGAACGAACGGTTCAGCAGGTGCCCCGGAATGAAGCTAGCCGTGCGGCAACGACCGGTCCAGGAAGGGTTGCAGACTCTGTCACGTGCGCCCGAATTGAGCACGTATGACCGTACTTCCGGATGGCTCGGTATCGAGCAGTGAGCGAATCGTAAGGACGCCTTGCTTAACTGGCGAAGTCCCGCCGCCGAAAGGTTCACGAAAGGCATCCCCATGACGAAAGGTCTGGTCATATTCGACTGCGACGGAGTTCTCGTCGACAGTGAAACGCTGAGTGCGCGGGTCATGCGGGAGATGGCCGGCAAGGAGGGACTCGACTTCTCTCCCGAGCAGGCAGTCGAATTCATTCGGGGCCGCAAGGTCGCCGAGTGGGTCGGGCAGTTGGAGGCTTTGCTGGGCAGGGCGCTGCCGGCCCGCTTCGTGCCGGATTTCCGCACCGGGTGCGCCGAACTGTTCGCCACCGAACTGCGGCCGGTCCGCCATGTGCGGCAGGTGGTGGAGGGGCTCGGGCTGCCGTTCTGCACGGCGTCCAGCGCACCGCGCGAAAAGATCCTCAACACCCTTGGCCTGACAGGCCTGTTGCCGTACTTCCAAAACCGTATCCAGGACCGCTTCGAGGACCGCTTCGAAGACCGCGTCCAGGACCGCATCTACAGCGCGTACGAGGTCGGCGCGTGGAAGCCGGACCCCGGCCTCTTCCTGCACGCCGCGGCCGACCTCGGAGTGCTTCCCGAGCACTGCGCGGTGGTCGAGGACAGCGTCGTGGGCGTCCGGGCCGGGATCGCGGCCGGCATGTCGGTGTTCGGCTACGCGCCGCCGCAGAACGGAACGGCGGAGCAGCTCGCCGCCGAAGGTGCGGTGACCTTCGGCTCGATGAAGGAACTCCCCGGCCTGCTGGACAGCTGGGCCGCCCCCGCCGCCCACCTCCCGGCCGCCCACGCCGTCCGGTGACCACTCCCCCCACCCTCCTGAGAGACCGAGTCGGAAAGGCACGATCCGTATGCCGAGTGTTCTTCACGAGCTTCAGCAGGCCGGCAAGTCGGCAGAGATCTGGTGGGACTCCTCCCCCCTCGACTTCCCCCGGTGGCGCCGGCACCAGTTGGCCACCGCACCCGACAAGGCCACGAGGGACCGGTGGCAGGAACAGCTGGACCGGTTCCTGTGTCCCGCGACGCCCGACCGGTCCCTGGTGCGCGGCATCACGACCAACCCCTCGCTGGTCGCCCAGAGCGTCCTGGCCTCCCCGGAGAGCTGGCGCAGCGACATCCAGGAACTCATCCGCTACCAGCTGAGCCCCGACGTCGAGAGCACCTTCGCGCTCGTCTACGAGGAGGCCCTGCGCCGGGCGGCACGCGAGATGCTGCCGATGTGGAACGCCACCGGAGGGAAGTTCGGCTGGGTGTCGGGCCAGCTCGACCCCCGCCACATGCTCGATGCCGACCTCATGCTGGAACAGGCCCTGCGCATCGCCCGGATATCCCCGAACCTCATGGTCAAGGTCCCGGGAACCAAACAGGGTTACCAGGTCGTCCGGCAGCTGGTGGCACGCGGCATCTCCATCAACTCCACCCTCTCCTACACTGTCCCCCAGTTCGCCGCCTGCGCCCGCGCCGTGGAGGCCGGGCTGGCCGACGCGCGCGCCCAGGGCATCGACACCGGCCGGTGGCGCGCCGTCTTCACCCACATGATCGGCCGCTTCGGAGCCAACAACGATCTGCGGTACGAGGCGGCCATCCGCGACATCGAGCTCAGCAGGACCGACCTGCGCTGGGCCGAGGTCGCCATCCTCAAGCGAATCCACCGGCTGATCCAGGAGAACGGACACCCGGTCAAGCCCCTGCTGTCCAGCCTGGAGGTCGACGAACCCCGCCGGGACGGCTCCACGCTGAGCATGCATCTGGAGCAGAGCGCAGGGGGCGCGGTCGCGTACACCTGCAAGCCGCAGTTCATCGCGGACGTCATGCGCCGCGAGAGCGAGCTGCCGGTCTTTGACCCGGAGGCCATCGACCGGGAGGTGCCGGCCGACGTCCTGGAGAAGCTGATGTGGCTCCCGTCGTTCCACCGCGCCTACGACCCGGCGGGCATGCAGCCCGACGAGTTCGCCCACTACGGGTCGTTCGTCTCGACGTACGCCGAAGTCATGTCGAACACACGGAAGTTGATCGACTTCGTCGCGCACCAGTTCCAGACCGCCACCACCTCCGCGCGGCCTCTGCTGCTGGTCTGAGCCGCCCCGCTCCCGCCGTCCTGCGGGCCCGGTTCCCCGGCCCGTGCCCCCACCACCAGGAAGGTGTCATGCACAAGTCCATCGCGCTCTGGAGCCATCCCAGGTCGATGTCGACCGCGTTGGAGCGCTCGTTCATCGAGCGGCGCGACTTCAAGGTCTTCCACGAAGCCTTCGCCTACGTGTTCTTCATGCACGAGGAACGGGCCGCCATCCCGCACAAGAACCCGGACCCGGGCCACCCGCTCACCTATCCGGAGATCAAGCGGATGATGGAGGCCGCGCGCCGCGAAGGCCCCGTGTTCCACAAGGACTTCCCCTACCACTGTCTCGACCATCTCCTCGGCGACCCCGGCTATCTGCTGGGCCAGGTGAACACCTTCCTGATCCGCGACCCCGAGGAAGCCGTCCTCTCGCACGCCACGGTGCACCCCGAACTCACCCGCGAGGTGCTCGGATACGAGCAGCTGGCCAGGACGTTCGACTTCGTACGGGAACTGACGGGCAGCGCCCCGGTGGTCGTCAACGCCGCGGACCTCGCCGCCCGCCCGGAGGCCACCCTCGCGGCCTACTGCGACGCAGTCGGGATTCCCTTCCTTCCCGAAGCCCTGAAGTGGAGCGCCGGCGAACAGCCGCAGTGGACCACCTGGAGCGGCTGGCACACGGACGTGGCCGCCAGCAACGGCTTCAACAGGCCCCAGCGCGCCTACCGCTTCAGCTACGAGAACCGCCCCGACCTGCGCGAGTTCGAGCGCCACTGCCGTCCCTTCTACGAACACCTGGACCAGTACCGGCTGCAGCCGGCCGAGGAGGCAACCACATGAGTGTCACTACCGTCATCGTCACCGGCGGGGCCAGCGGCGTCGGCCGGGCCCTGGTGGGCCGGCTGCTGGACGCCGGCAAGACCGTCATCACCTGCGACATCGACGAGCCGGGCTTGAAGTCACTGGCCGACGAGCACCGGGGCCGGCCCCTGGAGACGCACGTCGCCGACGTCGCCTCGCACGAGGACTGCGACGCCTTCATGGACCGGGTCATCGCCGCGCACCCCGAGGTGGACGGCCTGGTCAACAACGCCGGCCTCTACCTCGGTCAGCCGGTCTGGGAGTACGACGACGCCACCATCGAGCGGGTCATCGCCGTGAACGTCAAGGGGCCGGTATGGCTCTCCCGCCGTTTCGCGGGCCACCTGCTGCCCGCCGAACGGCGCGGCGCCATCGTGAACCTGGCCTCGGTCGCGGGCGAGGTCGGCAGCTCCGACGCGCTCTACGGAACGGTCAAGGCCGGTGTCATCGGCCTCACCAAGTCCAACGCCATGAACTTCGCCCCGTACATCCGGGTCAACGTCGTCTCGCCCGGCCTCATCGTCAACACCGCGATCGCCGACCGGATACCCGACTACCGCTACGCCGAGTACAAGCGCCAGGAGCAGCTCGACGGCGACATCCTGCCCGAGTACGTGGCAGACGCCTGCGTCTATCTGCTCAGTGACCAGTCCCGGACCCTGACCGGCGCTCTGCTGCGCGCCGACAACGGCTCCTACCCGCGCTGAACCCGGCCCGGTCCCGGTGCGTGCGCGCCGCCACCCGGCGCGCACGCACCGCCCCCACGGCCCATGCGGCCGGCTCTTCCCACGGCTCCCTCTCCGTACGTCATGGAGGCACCCCTTGACTTCCCCGAGCGACACGAGCAACACGACCGGCACGAGCGACACGACCGGCACGAGCGCCTCGACCGGCACGAGCGCCTCGACCGGCACGACCGGCAGTTCCGGCAAGCCCCTCATCATGCTGCTGGGCATGGGCGACCTGAGCGCCAAGGTGCTCACCATGCTCCTCGGCGACCCCGCGACCAACCGGGTCGTACTGGCCGGGCGGGACGCCGAGGCCGTCCGCAGGCGCGGCAACCTGGCACTGTTCACGGCCACCAACCTCGGCCTGCACGGCACGGTCGACTCGGTCCACGTCGATCTCCGTGACGTCGACGCCACCGCCGACACCCTCGCCCGGGTCCGCCCCGACATCATCTTCATGGGCGGCTCGCTCCAGTCCTGGCGGGTCATCACCGCGCTGCCCAAGGAGGTCTTCGAGGAGCTCGACGAGGCGCAGTTCGGGCCGTGGCTGCCGATGCACCTGACGCTCAACCACCTGCTCATGCAGGCGGTCCGGGGCTCGGGCATCGACGCCAAAGTGGTGAACGCCGCGTTCCCCGACGCGGTCGGCCCGGTCCTCGACAAGGTGGGTCTGGCCCCCACGATCGGCGTGGGCAACGTCGCCAACATCGTTCCCGCGCTCACCCTGGGCGCCGCACACCTGCTGGACGCCCATCCCTCGCAGGTCGAACTCCGGCTCACCGCACAGCACTACTTCAGCCATTACGTACCGCGCTTCGGCGACGCCGGAAAGGGCGCGTACCACCTCGCGGCGAGCGTGCGGGGCCGGCCCGGGACCGCGGAGCTGGACCACGGCGCGCTCTTCGCCCAGCTCGACAACCGGCTGAAGCGGATCGGCGGGATCGACGGCCAGCTGCTGACCGCCTCCTCCGCCGTACGGGTGCTCAAGGGCATGGCGGCCGACAGCGGAGTGCTCGCGCACGCCCCCGCACCCGGCGGCCTGCCGGGCGGCTATCCGGTCCGCGTCCACCGCGCCGGCGGCACCCTCGACCTGCCCGCGGGCCTGGACCGGGACGAGGCGGTCCGGATCAACGAGGAGTGCCAGCGGGCCGACGGCATCGACCGCATCGACGACGACGGGACGGTGCACTTCACCGCACCGGAGATGGCGGTCATGAAGCGGCTGCTCGGTTACGAGTGCCAGAGCATGAAGCTCGGCGACGCGAGCGAGTGGGCCAACGAACTCACCCTGAAGTACGCGGCGTTCGCCGCGAAGTTCCGCTGAACCCGCGCGCGACCACCCAAGAGAGCCGGAGGACCATCATGACCACGCCCACAGCCCGGGTCGCCCCGGAGAGCGCCGCCCCGGACGACTTCGAAGGCCAGTACATCCCGACCCTCGTGGACCTCTGGGACCAGCTGATCGACTGGGACCGGCGCCGGGCCAGCGAGCAGGACTTCTTCGTGGAACTCCTGAACGGCGCCGAGGCCCGTCGGGTCCTGGACGTCGCCACGGGCACCGGCTACCACTCGGTCACCCTCGCGCAGCGGGGTTTCGACGTCACCGCGGCCGACGGCAGCGCCCAGATGATCGAGCGCACCCGGCGCAACGCCGAACGGCACGGGCAGTCCTTCCAGGTCCTCCAGGCCGACTGGCGCAGCCTGCGCCGGCACCTCGACGGGCGCTACGACGCGATCGTCTGCCTGGGCAGTTCGTTCCCGCACCTCTTCCAGGAGGCCGACCGCCGGGCGGTGCTCGCGGAGTTCTACGAAGCCCTGAACCCGGGCGGCATCCTCATCGTCGACCACCGGAACTTCGACGCGATCCGCCAACACCGGTATCAGAGCACCGGAAATTACTACTACTGCGGAACCGGCGCGACCGTGACCGTGGCACACGTCGACGAGGAACTCTGCCGGTTCCAGTACGAATTCCTGAACGGCGGCACGCACCACCTGGAGGTGTACCCCATTCTCTCGGCGGAGCTCTCGTCGCTGCTCATCGACTCCGGATTCGACACCATCCAGACCTTCGGTGACTTCCAGGAGAAATTCGACCTCGCCGAGGTGGATTTCGTCATCCACGTGGCCCGGAAACCGTGAGTCGCACCTCGCGCGCCCTGATTTCAGACCTGATTTCAGAAAGGCCACAACGGCAGTGAGTACCAAGCAGACCAACGGCAAGCGATCCCACACGATTGCCGGATTCGCCACCACCGTGCTGCTGACCAGCTTCGTGGCGGCCACCTACGGATTCGGCTTCTACCTCTTCGCGCAACTCGTCACCGACATGCGCAAGGACCTCGGCTTCGACTACACGGTGGTCGGGACCATCACCGCGGCAGGACAGCTGGGCTTCCTGGTGTTCGCCCTGCTCGGCACCTGGCTGTCGACCCGCATCGGCGGCGGCCAGGTGGTGATCGGCTCGGTCGCGCTGTGCGGGCTGTGCCTGGTGCTGCTGCCGGTGACCAACAGCATCGTCCTGATCGCGGTCCTGCTGACGATCATGGGCGGTACGGCGGCCTCCGTGTACGTCCCGCTGGTCGAGATCGTGGGCAGGGTCATCGACTACCGGCACCGCGGCAAGGTGCTGGGCCTGGTGTCCAGCGGCACCAGCTACGGAGTCTTCGTCAACAGCCTCCTCGTCCCCGGCTTCGTACAGGACGACAACTGGCAGGGCCTCTGGTACTCGGTCGGTTTCGGCACGCTGATGGTGACCGCCGTGGCCGCCTTCACCTTCCACCGGCTCGGACTCTTCCGCCCGGAGAAGGCGGAGACCCCCGGCACACCGGACGACGGCCCGGGGGCGGGCGGCCGTACCCCGGAAGGCGACAGCACCGTCAAGGACAACAGCGCCCGCGCCGGCTGGCGCATGGTGCTGGTGCGCTGGGTGGTCATCGTCTGGATCATCAAGTTCCTCAACGGCTTCGCCTGTATGCCGTTCCAGAACTACCTCTCGCCCTATCTGCGTGAGGGCCTGGGATTCGACATCGATTTCGCGGCGCAGGTCTGGGGCACCATCGGCGTCATCGGAATGTTCGCGGGATTTGCCGTCGGCTGGCTTTCCGACCGGATCGGCGTACGCGCCTCACTGGTGATGTGCTATTCGCTCTTCTTCACTTCGTCCGTCCTGCTGGTTCTCGCCCCGGTCGGTTTTCTCCCGATGGTCTCAGGCGTCCTCTTCGCCCTCGCCTTCTACCCGATCTACGGGCTGGTTCCCGCCTATGTGTCGAAGTCGGCATCGGGTGCGGCGGCCACCGTCATCTTCGGCGTCACCAATGTGACGCAGGGACTCGGCGGAATCGTCGGGAACTACACGGCGGGATTCCTCAAGAACGTGACCGGCGATTTCATGTGGTACTACGTCGTCGTCGCGGTGGTCGCAGTGATTCTCGGGTTCCTCACCCTCCAACTCCCCCGCGAGGGATCGGCGGAGAGCGCCATCGGGAAGAAGGCCACGGCCCCGAGCATCCCCAAGGAGACGGCGCCGTCCGTCGGTTGAGAAGGACCCGTACGTCGGCCGCGGCCGACGCCACCACACTCGGAAGGGACCCGATGGAACCGCAAACGATCTGCACGTGCCGGCCGGGCGCCACGGTCTGGCTGACCGGGCTGCCCAGTGCGGGCAAGACCACCCTCGCCCACGAACTCGCGACCCGGCTGCGCGGCGAAGGCCGTCGTGTGGAGGTGTTGGACGGCGACGAGATCCGCTCGTTCCTCTCCGCCGGGCTCGGCTTCAGCCGCGAGGACCGGCACACCAACGTCCAGCGCATAGGCCTGGTGGCAGAGGTGCTGGCGCGCAACGGCATCACCACCCTGGTGCCGGTGATCGCCCCGTACGCCGACAGCCGCGAGGCCGTCCGCAAGCGCCACCTGGGCAGTGACACCCCGTATCTGGAGGTGCATGTGGCGACGCCGGTCGAGGTGTGCTCCGTACGCGACGTGAAGGGCCTGTACGCGAAGCAGGCGGCCGGGGAGATCTCCGGGCTGACCGGGGTCGACGACCCCTACGAGGCCCCCACCGACCCGGACCTGCGCATCGAGTCGCACACCCAGTCCGTCCAGGAATCCGCAGCAGCCCTGCACACGTTGCTCACCGAGAGGGGTCTGGCATGACGACCGCCACCACCACCGGCGAGGGCGTCGACAGCCCCTTCGCCCTCAGCCACCTCGACTCCCTGGAGTCCGAGGCCGTCCACATCTTCCGCGAAGTCGCGGGCGAGTTCGAACGACCGGTGATCCTCTTCTCCGGCGGCAAGGACTCCATCGTCATGCTCCACCTGGCCCTCAAAGCCTTCGCCCCCGCACCCATCCCCTTCTCCCTCCTCCACGTCGACACCGGACACAACTTCCCCGAGGTCCTGGAATACCGCGACCAGGCCGTCACCCGCCACGGACTGCGACTGCACATCGCCTCCGTACAGGACTACATCGACCGCGGTGTCCTGCGCGAGCGCCCGGACGGGACCCGCAACCCGCTCCAGACCCTCCCCCTGACAGAGAAGATCCAGGCGGAGCGCTTCGACGCCGTCTTCGGCGGCGGCCGCCGCGACGAAGAGAAAGCCCGGGCCAAGGAGCGGGTCTTCTCCCTGCGGGACGAGTTCTCCCAGTGGGACCCGCGCCGCCAGCGCCCCGAGCTGTGGCAGCTCTACAACGGCCGCCACGCCCCCGGCGAGCACGTCCGGGTCTTCCCGCTCTCCAACTGGACCGAACTCGACGTCTGGCAGTACATCGCCCGCGAAAAGATCGAACTCCCCCAGATCTACTACGCACACCAGCGCGAAGTCTTCGCCCGCAACGGCATGTGGCTCACCGCCGGCGAATGGGGCGGCCCCAAGGAGTCGGAGACCACCCAGACCCGGCTGATCCGCTACCGCACGGTCGGCGACATGTCCTGCACCGGCGCCGTCGACTCCGACGCCACCACACTCGAAGCCGTCATCGCCGAAATCACCGCGTCCCGGCTCACCGAACGGGGCGCCACCAGGGCCGACGACAAGATGTCCGAGGCCGCAATGGAAGACCGCAAGCGCGAAGGGTACTTCTAGAGATGACCATCGACACATTGCGTTTCGCGACCGCCGGGTCCGTCGACGACGGCAAGTCCACCCTGGTCGGACGGCTCCTGCACGACTCCAAGTCCGTACTGACCGACCAGCTGGAAGCCGTCGAACACGCCTCCCGCAACCGTGGCCAGGAAACCCCCGACCTCGCACTGCTCACCGACGGCCTGCGCGCCGAACGCGAACAGGGCATCACCATCGACGTCGCCTACCGCTACTTCGCCACCCCCCGACGCCGGTTCATCCTCGCCGACACCCCCGGACACGTGCAGTACACCCGCAACATGGTCACCGGCGCCTCCACCGCCGAACTCGCCGTCGTCCTCGTCGACGCCCGCAACGGAGTCGTCGAACAGACCCGCCGGCACGCCGCCGTCGCCGCACTCCTCCGCGTCCCCCACGTCGTACTCGCCGTGAACAAAATGGACCTCGTCGACTACGCCGAGCCCGTCTTCGCGGAGATCGCGCGCGAATTCACCGCGTACGCACGTGAGTTGGGCGTGCCCGGCTGGGGCTCCGGGGACAACTGGTGCACCGCGATCCCCATCTCCGCACTCGCCGGGGACAACGTCGTCGAGCCGTCCGCGCACATGGACTGGTACGGCGGGCCGACCGTCCTTGAGCACCTGGAATCGGTACCCGTCACGCGCGAACTCACCGCGGCCCAGGCACGTTTCCCGGTCCAGTACGTGATCCGCCCGCAGTCCGCCGAACACCCCGACTACCGTGGCTACGCCGGGCAGATCGCCGCCGGGACGTTCAGGGTCGGCGAGCAGATCACCGTCCTGCCGTCCGGGCGCACCAGCACCATCACCGCCATCGACATGCTCGGCCACGCCGTGGACACGGCCTGGGCGCCGCAGTCGGTGACCGTGCAGCTCAGCGACGGGATCGACATCTCGCGCGGCGACCTGATCGCCCCCAGCGCCGCGGCGCCCTCCATCTCGCAGGACATCACCGCGATCGTCTGCCACGTCGCCGACCAGCCGCTCTCCGTCGGCCAGCGGGTACTCCTCAAGCACACCACCCGTACGGTCAAGGCGATCGTCAAGGACATCCCGTCCCGGCTCACCCTGGACGACCTCTCCCAACACCCCGCCCCCGGACGGCTGGTGGCCAACGACATCGGCCGGGTCGTCGTACGGACCGCGGAGCCGCTGGCCCTCGACGACTACGCCGACTCCCGGCGCACCGGCTCGTTCCTGCTCATCGACCCCGCCGACGGCACGACGCTCGCGGCCGGCATGGCCGACGGCGACAGGTGAGCCATGACTGAGGACATCACTGGGGACATGGCTGAGGGGACCTTCCGTGTCGTGGTCGTCGGCGCGGGTGCGGCCGGGACGCTCGTGTCGGCCCGGCTGCTGGACTCGGCGGCCCTGACCGGGCGCGGGGTGTCGATCGAGCTGGTCGACCCCGCGCCCCGGTCGGGGCCGGGACTCGCGTACGCCACGTCCGACCCACGGCACCTGCTGAACGTCCCGGCCGGGCGGATGAGCGCCCTGCCCGGCGACACGGACGGCTTCGTGCGGTGGCTCTCGCACCGGGAGGGCCGGCGGGTCGACCCCGGCGAGTACGTCCCGCGCGGGACGTACGGCACCTATCTGGCGGACGCGCTGCGCCACGCGGTCGAGGCCGCCGGCGGCGTCGCGACGCTGCATCGGCGGTACGCACGCGTGGTCGCCGTCGAGCAGCCGACCGGCATCGGGCGCGTACGGCTGCGCCTGGACAACGGCGAGTTGCTCGACGCGGACGCGGCAGTCCTCGCGCTGGGGAACCTCGCGCCGAGCGGTGGCTGGGTGCCGGAGGGTCTCCGGCGGTCGCCCTGCTTCGTGGCCGACCCCTGGCGGCCCGGAGCCCTCGACGGCGTTCCCGCCGACCGGGACGTACTGCTCGTGGGAACCGGACTGACCATGTGCGACGTCTCCCGCACTCTGAACACCCCAGGCCGCACGGTGCACGCCGTGTCCCGAAGCGGGCTGGTACCGCTCCCCCACACCACAACCCCCGTGCGGACACCGGCGTTCCACCCCGGGCCCGCCCCGGACCCGCCCGATCTGGCACGGCTGCGCCGGGAGGTCCTGCACCGGGCGGCGCGGTACCGGCGGCAGTACGGGGACTGGCGGCCCGCGATCGACGAACTGCGCCCGCACGTCGCGGAGTTGTGGCAACGGCTCTCCTTCGCCGACCGCGAGCGCTTCCTGACCGGAATGCTCCGCGAGTGGGAAGTAAGCAGGCACCGGCTGGCACCCGCGACGAGCCGGGCGCTGACGGAGTCGCTGCGGTCCGGGCTGCTGACGGTACGGGCGGCAGAGGTCGTGGCAGCGCAACCGGGCGAGGAGGCGGGCGAAGAGGGAGGCAGCGTCACCGTCGGCCTGTCCGACGGCTGCTCTCTCACCGTCGGTGCGGTGGTGAACTGCACCGGCCCCGAGGGCAGAACCGGCGAACTGACCGATCCCCTCGCCCGTTGCCTGCTGGACTCGGGGGTCGCCGTGGCGGGACCGCACGGACTCGGCTTCGACACCACGGCCGACGGACGGCTCGTCCCGGCGCCCGGCCGCACACCGGCCCCGGTGTGGACGCTCGGACAGCTACGCCGCGGAAACCTGTGGGAGACCACGGCCATTCCTGAAATCCGCGTCCAGGCTGCGGAGTTGGCCGACCGGATCCTGGCCCACGCCCCCGCTCCCCTGCTCGTCTGAGGCTCAGGTACTGCTGCGTACACCGGAGCGGCGGGCCTCGGCAGGGGACTTGGCGGGCCGGGCGCCCCGGCTCCGTACCAGCACGTACAAGAACGCCGCCACGAACTGGAGACAGGCAATGGCCAGCAGCAGCGAGGGGGCACCCAGTCCAGCGGCCGCCCCCGTGAGCGCCGCACCGCAGGCTGCCGCAGACATCTTCAGCCCCGCCCCGATCGTGAAGACCTGCGGCAGTACGGCGGAGGGCGCGTGTTCGGCACGGAGGCGCAGGGTCGCGCCGAGCAGCGGGCCGTCACACACACCGGCGAGGGCGAACAGGGCAACACGCACAGGAAACGAGGGCACCAGTGCGGCAGCCGCCAGTGCCGCACCCGTACCCAACAGGGCGTACACAGCGAGCCGTTGCACGGTGGCGAACGGCTGCCACCTGGCCAGCACCAGTGACCCGACGAGCCCGCCGAGGGCGAAGGCGGTCATCAGATAGCCGCCGCCGAAGTGCCCCTCCCCGCCCTCTGCCCCAAGCTCTGCCCCCGCCGCCCCACCCGCTGCCGCGCCCGGGTCGTCCACGTCGTCCACCAGGAGCACCGCCGTCATGGCGAGCCCTCCGATGCCTCCGAAGGCGATGACGGTCGCCAGGGTGATCGCGCGCAGTTCGACGATCCGCCACACCGCCAGCAGCCCGGACCCCAGGTCCGCCACCAGCGAGGGCCCGCCGGTGGACCGTACAACCGGCGGGTACGGCAGAGCAGCCACCAGGAGGGCGGCCACGACCGCCCCACCGCCCAGGACAACCGTGGCCACGACCGGTGTCGCCGCTCCTGCGACAAGCGTCACCGCCGCCGCCCCGGTGACCGCCGCCGCGTTGAAGGTCGCCGCGTCCAGGGCGTACCCACGCTGGAGCGACGCCGCGTCGGTCAACAGGCCGGACAGCAGTCCGGACAGCCCGCCGGTGACGATCGGCCCGCAACTGCCGCCGGCCAGCGCCACCACGAGGGTCACCGCGGAGGGCGCCCGGCCGACCGTCAGCGCGAGCACGATGATCGATACGGCGAACACACCGAGCGCCCCCGAGTAGAAGAGCCGCGGGTACCGCACCCTTTTGGCCAGGCTTCCGGTCAGAGGCGCGGTCAGCACGTGCGGTGCCATCCACGCGGTGAGAAGGAAGGCCCCCTGTGCCGCGCTGCCGGTGCGATGTATCGCCAGCAGCGCCAGAGCGATGGGCATGCCCTCGTCCGCGAAGCGGGCCAGATAGGCCGTGGTCAGATAGACCGGCACACCGAAACGCCCACGCACACCCCGCCCGAACACCCGGTGCCCCCCCGCTCGCGCCGATTCGCCGACCCTGGTCCCCACAAGCCCCCGGACAGCCCGCCCGCCAACGATCCACTCCTACCCACCGGGACCGCTCCAACCACCCGGGTGGGGCCCGGCGTGGCCGTATCGCCCGTCGTGGAGGAACCAGCACGCCGACGCACAGCAGCACGCTCAGTCCGCGGATCGTCAAGTACGCGGAGTGCGCTGGGACTTCCGTTTCCCCGACGACGAGGGAGCCGAGGACGACCGCCGCGCCCGCGCCCGCGACGCTGCTGCCCAGGGTCTTCAGGTTGCTGTAGACGGCGGTCGCGGTCGCCGTCCGGTCCGTGGCACTGCGTTCCACGATCAGGGTGGGCAGGCCGCCCAGGGCCAGGCCCATGCCGAAGCCGGCGACGGCGGACGCCAGGGCGAACAGGGGCATGGCGGTGTGCGCGGCGATCAGTCCCGCGTTCCCCGCCGCCATCAGCGCGAAGGAGAGCAGCAGCACCCGGCGGTAGCCGGTGTGGCGGTGCAGTCGCTCTTCGCGGTCCAAGCTTCGGTGAGCCGGCCAGGGGGTTGGTGGCGAAGCACTGCTTGTCGATGGTGCGCTGGGCGTCCTGGCCGCTGCCGGTGGTGGCCCCGGTGACGTTGCAAGGCCCCGACAAGGGCGGCCCCTTCGGCGCCGGAACCCCTCCCCTTCACGGTTACCGAGGTCGACACCTGCTGACCCGACCGCCTGCAGTCGGGCGATCAGGAGGCGAAGGGGCGGGGGGGATCAGACCCGAGCGGGGCGGCCACGCCACGGGTTTTGCGCCAATGACCAGGTGACTTCCGGAGAATCGCCTCCATGGGCCGGGGCAGCGCAGTAGCTTCACGAATCCGCGTCAGCCATGACGTACGCAGACCCAAGGGGAGTAAGTGAGCACGACCCGCGACGACCGGACCACCCTCATTCGGATCTCCGTCGTCGACGACGATCCTCTGCGCGCCAGGCGGAAGCCCGTGAACTGCTGGGCGAGTTGACCGAGGTCGCTCCCGACGCTGCTCTCGATTCGGCACGGTCTCAGGGCCCGCTCGCCACCGACGTCAAGGGCGGCGACGTCGTCGCCCTCGTCGGGCTGGTCTTCAGCGGTGGCTCCCTGGCCCTCGCCGCAGTACAGCTCTGGCTCTCCCGTACGCCCCAGCGCACCATCTCCCTCACCCGGCCCGACGGCGTCTCCCTGCAGATCACCGGCCGTCAAGCCCGTGCGGACACGGAGGCGATCGAGCGGTTCCTCACGGCCCCGCCCGCGTCCCTCTCGCCGCCCCCTCCACACGACGGTTCGGAACCGGCGTAGCGGCAGGCAGTGGCACCTCATGAGTGGCAACGATCGATACGCCATGCTCGTCGGCGTCTCCACGTACGACAGCGACACGTACCACGACCTCCCGGCCGTACGCGCGGATCTGCACTACATGCAGGCGGTGCTGCAGCGGACCGAGATCGGCATGTACAACGACTGCGCGATGGTCCCGGAACCCACCCGTGCGGAGATGCTGCACGCCGTCGAGTCCTTCCTGGAGGACCGGCAGAGCAGCGAGACGGCCTTGCTGTACTTCAGTGGACACGGCGAGTTCTGCGAGAGCGACAACCAGCTCTACTTCCTCACTCGGGACTCCGATCCGTCCGACCTTCCGGGCACCGCGGTGTCCGCGTCGTTCCTGGAACAGACTCTGCAGTCCTGCCGTGCGTCCTCGAAGGTCGTCCTGCTGGACTGCTGTTCCAGCGGCAGCGTCGTCCAGGGCTGGACTGCCAAGGGCGCAGGAGAGGACGGCGGGGGCCGCCCGGCACCCTCCACCCTGTTGCGCCCCACCGGCGTGTACTTCATCACCGCGTCCGACGCGCGGCAGGCAGCCTCGGCCATGGCGCCGACGGGTTCCGCCCTCGGCACGTCCCGGTTCACCGGAGAGATCGTCGAAGGGCTGCGAACGGGGCGCATCAAGCACGACGGCAGCTGGATCACGCCCGACGACCTCTTCACGTATCTGACTTCCCAGATGGTGCGCAACGGCGTCCCGGCGGAGCAGCGGCCCACCAAGTCCACCATCAGGGCCACCGGGAATCTGCCGTTCGCCCGCTCCGTGGCACGCCAGGTGCAGCTTCCCGCTCCTCCCGCGGGGCCCCCGCGCGAGGCTGCGGACGGCAACCGCTCGCCGGCTCTTTTCAAGGCGCGCGAGCCGGCCCGGCCGGACGCGGGCGACGGTGTGGACGCGGAGCGGTTGTTGCGCTACTACGTGCACTGTCTGGGAGCCACGGCAGCAGCGGGGATGCTGCCCGACCGTGACACCGGACGTGACTCCAAGTACTTCCTGCTGCACAACGCCGCGGAGACCGTCCAGGCCGGACTCGCAGGTTCCCTGCCCGCTCCCTCGAACCTGCCCCGGCCCAAGAAGCAGACTGCCGGCGGCCCGGACGCCCACCCGGGCAATGCCGACGCACTGCAGGAGTACTGGTACGGCTACCCCGCCGTGACCCTGCCCGTCGCCACCGGGAGCAGCCGCGGACGGACCACGGCAAGGATCGCGCCGCTGCTGATCCAGCCGATGGAGCTCGCACCGGACGAGAACGGGCGCGACCGGCTCCAGCCGGCCGGTGTCCCCGCGTTGCACACCGGTGTGGTCACGGAACTACTGTCTGACGACGACGCGGCTGATCTCCTCGCCCGCTGGCAGCCGACGTGGCAGGAGGGCAACAGTGCCCAGATGGTCCAGGCCGTACGGGAGTTGCTGAGCGACCTGGGCCTGTCCGAGCTGGAGCCCCTGGACACTTCCGTCCTCAGTGAGCAGTCCGTGATGAACACGCTGCGGGCGGGCGCGCACAACGCCGCTGTGCTCCTGACCCCCTCGGGAATGGACCGGGTGGCCACGGAGGGCCTGGTCGACAACCTTCTTCAGATCTCCACCCGTACCGGACAGATCCCTGGGACAGCTCTCGGCGCCCTGCTGAATGCCGGTGCGCAGGATCCGACGCACGAGGGCGCTTCGCACCGCGTGGTCACCCCGGGCCCGAGCAACGAGAGCCAGGAGCTGGTGGTCGCCTCCGCGATGACCCGTCCGCTCACGGTTGCCACCGGCCCGCCAGGTACCGGCAAGAGCGAGGTCGTCACGGCAGTCGTGGCGACCGCGGTGGCCTCGGGCCAGTCCCTGCTGGTCGCCTCCACCAACAACGAAGCGGTCAATGTCGTGGCCGAACGCTGCGATGCCATCGCGCCGGGTCTGCTCATGCGGACCGGCAACTCCGAGGCCCGGCTCGCAGAGGCGGCGAAACTGGAACGCGTGCTGACCGAGCCTCCGCACTCCCCCGCACGCGGCACGGCGACCGTCGCCGGAGAGCTGCGCAATGCCCACACACAGGCAGACAGTCAGCGCGCCGAGGCGACTCGGCTGGTCACCGAAGAGGTCCGGCTCCTCGAACTCGCACAGGACCGGGAGCATCGAGCGGCAGGGCTCAAGCTTCCCGTGCCGGTGCTGACCCGGCTTTGGAGCGACGCCGACGACAACGCGTCGGCCACGTGGCGGCAACGCGCCAGGAAGGCCGCGGAGGCCCACTGGATCTTTCCGCGCCTGCGACGGCACCGGGCACTCGCAGCCTTCGAAGCCGCGATGGACCAGGCGGCGGGAGACGCATGGCCGGATCGGCCGGACTGGCTTGTCACCCGGCCGGTGCCTGCGGAACTGCTGAACTCGCTGTCCGAACTACTCACGGTGGAAGAGCAGATGAGGGCTCTCGTGCCGCGTCATCTGGCCCGGGACGAGGAGGCGTTGGAGCAGCAGCGCCTGCGCACCACCGAGCTTCTGCGCGATCTGTCGACGGAGCTGATCCGGTCCTGGTCCGCCGAAGTCTTGCTCCGCGCACGCACCCTGATGGAGCAGCGGCTCCAGACCCTGCGCAACAAACGCGGCAACCAGCGCAGTCAGCGCAACCTGCTCCCGCACATCAAGGGGTGGGCGATCAGCACTCATTCGGTGCGTCAGCTCGAACTGCTGCCGAAGCTCTTCGACCTCGTCGTCATCGACGAGGCGTCACAATGCTCCATCCCCTCGGTGCTCCCGCTGCTCTTCCGGGCCAGGAGAGCTCTGATCATCGGCGACCCCATGCAGTTGGGGCACATCCCCGGCGTTTCTCCGCAGCAGGAGCGCCAGGCCAGGCTCCGCACCGGGTTGAGCGCGGCTCAACTGGAGGATCGACGGCTCACCTACCACGTTCACTCCTCCTACCATGCGGCTGCCCAGAGCGGTGAAGGCGCCCTGCTCCTCGATGAGCACTACCGCTGTCACCCTGAGATCGCGAATGTGGTCAACGGCTACTGCTATGCGGGCCAACTGCAGGTCATGACCGACGTCCGTAGGCAGATTCCCGCGCTCGACCCTGTGGGGAAGGTGGATCCGGCCCCCGTACTGGGCTGGCTGGACGTCGTCGGGGGAACGTCCGCACGCGGCCCAAGGGGTACGTCCTGGCGCAACGAGGCGGAGGCCGAGGAGGTCCGTGCTCTCGTGACCGAATTACTGACCGAGCTTCCGGAGGAGGCCAACATCGGCGTGGTGACACCGTTCCGGGCCCAGAAGGAAGTCCTGGAACGGATGCTGCCGCGCGAGCGCGTACGGGTGGGCACCGTGCACGCCTTCCAAGGCGGGCAGCGGGATGTGATGGTGCTGAGCCCCGTGGCGACGCTCAACACCCCACAGCCGACCGCCCACTGGGCCGCGAGCCAGGTCAACCTGTGGAACGTCGCGATCACACGCGCCAAGTCACAGCTGATCACTGTCGGCAGCCACGCCTTCTGGCAGCAGCAGGCAGGCCTGCCCGCGCTACTGGCCCATCGCTCAGCGGTGCTGCGCCCGGAAGCCCAGGAGACCTGGACCGTCGAAGGCGACGGGTCCGGGCAACCCACCGGCAGTCATACGTTCCGCGAAGAGCTGGCCGACCGGCTGCAGCACCATCTCGGATCCCGGGGGATCACGTCGCTGGAGCGGAACCCGACGATCGGAGGCCACCCCGCGGACCTGCTCTTCACTGGACGCGGAGAGAACACCGCAGTACTGATCGACTGCGGACCGCCGCCCGGCACGGACCCGGCCCGGCACCTACGGCTGACACTCGCGCGCGCCGACCTGCTCACCGGTCTGCCGTCCGGCGGACACGGGGCACAGCCGGCTCCCGTGTCCCGGGCGATCCGGGTGCCTGCCTGGCGGATCCTGGCGGGCGAGGAGTCCTTGAGAACCCTGATGGGGTGACCGCACAGCCTCGTGGCGGGCCCTGTACGTCAAACGAGCGTCATCGGCGACGACTCATCCTGCCTCCCTCACCCGTTTCGAACTTCGGGCAGCCGGTACGACCGAGAGGTCGGTCTGCTCGAACAATTTTCCCCAGGCCCCTGCCAGTACAAGGTGGCAAGCAACGAGCATCACGCGAATACATTGTGCCGGCCCAGCTGTCCGCAGCGAGCACTACACTCCCTCATCCGTGAGGTCGAGGGGCCAGGTCGCCCCACCTGCTTCTTAC
This sequence comes from Streptomyces sp. NPDC048442, assembly GCF_040651475.1. NCBI lineage: Bacteria > Bacillati > Actinomycetota > Actinomycetes > Kitasatosporales > Streptomycetaceae > Streptomyces > Streptomyces sp. NPDC048442. The sequence goes on along the minus strand of NZ_JBEZKB010000003.1, from coordinate 35,430 downwards.
CGACCGTGCGGCATCCAGGTGCTCCGCATCGATCGCGGGTACATCAAGCGTCCCGCCGTATCGAGTGCCGGATGTCACCGACGCGCTGAGTGCCTCATCGTGGCCAAGCCAGCGGATGGCCACGTGGCCGAGGTCGGCGGCGCACCGCACCCTGTGTCGACACCTCGCACAGCCTCGGCGTGAGACTTCAATCGGCCGGAGCGCCTTCCGGACGATGGCTGATCCATGCCCTGGCTGCGAGCACCAACGACTGCTGCACTGGGAGACACGAGTCAGTAGTAGGCCGATTCGGGGGAGGCAGCAGGATGGGTACGTCCACGCGTTGGAAAGGGCCACGCTGGCCCGGGGTGACCAGGAAGCTCTCCCGCTGGGATCCCGACCGATCTGACCCAGTGGTCATCGCTGCGTCCGCGATCGGCGCTCTGCAGAACGCCTGCCGTGTGGATAAGGACGCCTTTGGGCTGCGGGAGGCAGCCACTGCCGCCGGGCTGCGTCTCACGGACACTCTGCGAGTTCTTGCGGAGGACGGGCCCGACGGCCTGCACCGGCGTCCGCCGAAAGCACGGGTCGGCAAGCAGCCCCAGGGCGATGGCGAGGTCTCGTACGAAGACGGTATCCCGGGCCGGAATGAGGCCCCGGCAGATCCCTGGGAGGTTACGGAGGGTGCTCTGTGGCCCGATCCTTCCGATGCCTTCGTAGCGGAGTTCACCGAACGGGTCGCGGGCGACGGCACCACCGTGGTGGATGCGGCCCTGCGCCGCGCGGTCGTGGCCTCAGCCCGGCGGCTCCTCGAACAGCCCGGGGTGCGCGAGTCGCTGGGTGCCCCCTCCGGTTCCGACTCCGCTTCACCGGGTGGCAGCGGGCTGGCGGGCGTTCTGCTCTGCCTTCTCTACCGGTGGTTCTTCGCCGACCTGGTCTCGGAGTTCCTGCGTGCGGTCATCGCCGAACAGATCGACCTGGTGGTTCCGGGCCTGTCGTCCGCCGTGCCCGAGGGAGGGATACCGGACAAGGTCACTGGCCTGGTCCTCTCTCTCGTCCCGAATCCCTGCGCTGAGGCCGCTGAAGGGGAAGGACTGGTCGACCTGGTGCCGAGCGACGAACTGCCGCCCGGGGACGCCACCGGGGCCACCGAGGATCCTCCTGTAGTCGCCCCGCCCCTGCTGGAGGTGGCCCGGCTCCTCGTTCCCAGCACCGTACGCAAGGTGCTCGGTCTGGCCGCCGACGCGTCGGGCACCGACGAGACGGCCATCACCACGCCGACATATGAGGAGCCATCGGAATGACGTCTGCCCGTACGCCGTGCTCCTTCTGGTGGCTCAACCACAACTCTGAGCTGCCACCCGGCCCTGCCTGGCACCCGATCGGCACAGCCGGTTTCGAGGAGACCGAAGGAAGGATCACCGGCCACCACTCCCTGCGCGGGCCGGCCCCCGCCTGGGCCGACGACCTGCTGCGACTGTCCCGAGCCGCCTTCTTGGCGGACAAGCTGGCATCCCGCAAGGCGACGGAGGACCGCTGGACCCGCCGGTTACGCCTCTCGGTGCCCGCCTCGGACCCGGACCGCTGGGCAGCGGCGGCAGCCGGCCCGTTGTCGTCCCTGTTGCGCACCCTGACCGGTGACCTCTGGGAGATCTCTCTGCGCCCGCTGCGCCCCGCGCCGAGGCAGGAACCCTTCCCCGCGGACGAAGACTGGTGTGCCCGAGAGGTCGCGCTCTTCTCCGGCGGTCTGGATTCCCTCAGCTGGGCCGCCCGGCGCGCAGCTGAATCCGGTGACGGCGACGGCGTCCTGCTGCTGGTGACGTTCACGGAGAAGAAGGTCGAGCACGTACTGGGAAACGTGTACGCCGGCGTCAAGGCTCTCGCCCGCCAGTCTGGGCGTGAACTGCGCCGACTCACTCTCGCCCAGACCAACAGCGGCGGCCACGGGAAGGAGGCCGAGCACTCCTCCCGCCCCCGGGGCCTGCTCTACGCGGCCACCGCCGTCCGGGCGGCAGCCGCAGACCGAGTGGACACGGTCCAGGTCCCGGAGAACGGCCAGCTCGCCCTGAACCCGCCCCTGAGCGCCGCCCGTTCCGCCGCGCTCTCCACCCGGTCAGTGCACCCGCGCACCCTGCACCTGCTCAACGCCGTCATCCGTACGGTCGGCGGCTCCGTCACCGTCGAGAATCCCCTCGCACACCTCACCAAGGGCGAGGTGTGCCGCGCGGCTGTCCGCGCGGGGCTCCCCCTGACCGTCCTGGCACAGAGCATGAGCTGCGGGGCCCCACCTCGTCAGCGCCGACCGGTGCCGTACGTCAACTGCGGCGTCTGCTTCCCCTGCCTGGTCCGCCGCTCAGGGCTGTTGGCCGGCACCGGCACAGACCCCACCCCGTACGAAACAACCCCCCTGCACCCTGGACTCAGCTCCGAACGCTCCAAGCACTGGCACGCCCTCCGTAACTGGTTGGGCCGCGACTACACCGTCTTCGACCTGATCGGCGACGTGCCACTTCCGCCTGGCACTCCGGCCGGGAACTGGCTCCAGGTCATCGAAAGCGGCCGGGAGGAACTGCGGGCCATGGTCCGGTGGGCGCAGTCCGAGGCAGCGGGGGCAGCATGAGCGGCACTTCCGCCCAAACGGTCTTGCCGACCGCCCCCGCCTCCGGTTCGCTCACTCCCCAGTCCTTCGCGAGTTCTTGTACGAGAACAAGTCCGCGCCCCCTCGCCGCCGTCCCCGGCGGTGGCGTCGCCATACCGGCTACCGGCGGCCGGCGCTCCCCGCGCGGGTCGGTGACCTCGATACGGACGGTGTACGGGTGGAGCCGCAGCCCGAGCCGGAAATCGCGGCCCGGCACCCGGCCGTGCGTCACGGCGTTCGCCGCGAGCTCCGCCACCACAAGCGCGACGGCATCGGACGCCTCACACCCGAACGGCACGCCCCACATGTCGAGTTGCTGCACCGCGAGCCGCCTGGCGAGCCGGGCCCCGCGCGGGGTGGCGGAGAGCTGCTGCGCGAACTCCCGCTCGGAGGCCGGGGCTTCACCCCTGCCGATTTCCTCGTTCATGTGACAGAGCGTGTCTGCCCGGCTCTACCCTGAACAGGGCTGATACCGGTACACACCGGTTTCTGTCCGGCTGCCCCGAGGGTGTGTACGGGGAGCCGGGCGTGACGGGTGGGTACGGGTGGGTCGTTGGCGGGGAGTTGGCGGGGACTGCGGCGGACCGGAGGTGGCGTCGGACATGACGGACGAAGTCGGAGCAGGGCGTTCGGGGAGCGGGACCGAGAGGCAGGACTGGGACGACGGCGACGAGGAGGCGTCCGCCCTCCTCAAGACCGTCGGTAGACAGCTCAAGCTGTGGCGCGAGCGGGCGGGAATGACGCAGGCGGAACTGGGCGCGGCGATCGGTTACAGCGAGGAGCAGGTGTCCTCGGTGGAACGGGCCAGACGGGCCCCGAAGGCGGAGTTCCTGCGGGCGGCCGACGAGGCGTTGGGGGCGGGCGGGATGTTGGTGGCGTTCGCGGAGGACGTGGCTCGCGCCAAGTACCCGAAGAAGGTGCGGGATCTGGCCAAGTTGGAGGACGAGGCCGTCGAGATCGGTGCGTACAGCAGTCACAATGTCCACGGCCTGCTCCAGACCGAGGACTACACCCGAGCCCTGTTCCGGATGCGCAGGCCCCTGCTGGACGAGGAGTACATCGAGAACCAGGTAGCCGCCCGGGTGACCCGTCAGGCCATCCTCACCAAGTGGCCGTCGCCGATCTTGAGTTTCGTCCTAGAAGAGGTGACGCTGCTACGGCCGCTCGGTGGTAGGACGGTGTGGCAGCAGCAGCTGGAACACATCCTGAAGATCGGCCAGTTGCGTAACGTGGAGATCCAGGTGATGCCCACGGACCGCGAGGATCACGCGGGAATGGGCGGCCAACTCCAACTGCTCTCCGCTCGCAGCGGATCGAGAGCTGCGCACTTGGAGGTCCAGCAGTTGAGCCGTGTGTTCTTGGACCCGAAGGAGGTTCAATTGCTTGAGGCCCGCTATGGAATCATTCGAGCCCAGGCGCTGACTCCGCGGGAGTCCCTGGCCTTCATCGAGAAAGTCCTGGGAGAGACATGACGATCAAGCCCTCCGCAGACTCGACCTCCATACTGACGTGGATCAAGAGCAGCTACAGCAGCAATGAGGGCCCGGAGTGCGTCGAGGTCGCAGCCACCCCGGGCACCGTCCACATCCGCGACTCCAAGGACCCGCAGGGCCCCCTGCTCGCCTTCGGTCACTCCGAGTGGTCGGCGTTCCTGTCGATCACCTCGGACCGCGCCTGACGCAAGGGCCGGGCAGTTCCGGTGCGAGCCACCGGGACCGCCCACCTACCCCTCCCCCCCCCGCTACCAGCACTCCTCCCCTCAACCCTCTGACCTGGACTTTTTCAGCCACTATCACTTCTGCCCCGATAGTTGTCAGTGTCACCGTTTAGGATTTCATCCGGGGGAATCAGCCGGGCTTCCTGGGCCGCACCTGCAGGAACGCGCCCGGCACACACGCACACGAGCTGAGACGGGGCAGGAGCCGCATGGAGGATGGCCGGTGGACGACGGTCACCGAGTCCGGGTACGAGCACGAGCGCCGCGGTCTTGAGGCGATCCGCAAGCGTCTGCCGGACGAGGAGCCGTGGCGCGCCTGGTCGAACTTCACCTTCACGGCGAGCAGTGGGCACGTTCGCGAGGTCGACCTCATGGTCACCGCTCCGGCCGGGGTCTTCCTGATCGAGCTGAAGGACTGGCACGGCTCGGTCAGCGGCGGCGGCAACAGCTGGGTACAGACGACACCCGGCGGCACCCAGCGTCGGCACGGCAACCCGCTCCACCTCACGAACCAGAAGGCCAAGGAACTGGCGAGCCTGATCGGCGACACCGTGGGCCGCGGCCCCGGGCGGCCCAGGATCTGGGTGGGTGAGGCGGTCTGCTTCACCGACGACAGGCTCCATGTGAACCTGCCGGGCGCCGACATGAACGGCGTGTACACGATCAAGCAACTGGTGGAGATGCTGTCCGTCCCTCCGTCGGACGCCCACCGGCAGATCACCGCCACCATCTCGCGCCAGGTCGACGCAGCCCTGAAGCAGCTCCGCATCGCACCCGTCCCCCGTCAGCACGAGGTGGGTTCGTACCGCCTGGAGGCGAAGTCGTTCGACTCCGGTCCCACCTGGGCCGACTATCTGGGCCGTCACACCCAACTGCACGAACTGGCGCGGGTACGGGTCTTCCTCAGCGAGCGCGGCGCCTCGGACGCCGAGCGTGCGTCGGTGGAGAAGGCCGCCGCCCGTGAGGCCACCGTCCTCAGCCGGTTCCGGCACCCGGGTGTGGTGCAGCTGAAGAGCTATCTGCCCTCGGGACACCCGGCGGGGCCGACGATCCTCTTCGACTACCACCCGGAAACCCTCCGTCTCGACGACTACCTGGTGCAGTACGGTCGGCTCCTCGATCTGCCGGGCCGGCTCGCGCTGGTGCGCCAGCTCGCCGAGACGGTCCGCTCGGCGCACTCCAACCGGCTCCACCACCGCACCCTGTCGGCGCACTCGGTGCACGTCGTCCCGCGCAATCGTGGTCCGCGCGGGTGCGAACTGGGCGAGGAACAGCGCTGGTTGAGCCCCCATCTGCAGATCGCGGACTGGCAGATCGCCTCCGGCCACAGCGCCAGCCAGGGGAAGCCACTGACACTGGCCCCGTCCCAGCTGTCCGGCCTGCACGTCGCGCAGCAGGCCGACCCGTATCTGGCGCCCGAGCTGCGGATCCCGAAGGCGGATCCGGTCCGGCTCGATGTGTACGGTCTCGGCGTCCTCGCGTATCTGCTGGTCACCGGGCAGGCGCCGGGTGCGAACCAGAATGAGGTCCTGTCCCGGCTGGAGGCGGGCGAGACCCTGGCGCCGAGCGCTCTGGTGGACGGTCTCAACCCCGACATCGACGACCTGGTGGAGGCGTCCACCGCCTACGAGCCGAGCCGTCGGCTGTCCACGGTCGACGACTTCCTGGAGATGCTCGAGTACGTCGAGGAAGCGTTCGCCGACAAGGACAAGGACCCAGCGGCTGCGAGCGGGGAGGGCGTGCCACCCGAGGGCGACGGGGCCGGGGCGCAGAGCAGCGAGCCGGAGAAGGACCCACTGGAATCGGTGGCCGGCGACATACTCGCCGGACGCTGGGAGGTCGTGCGCCGGCTGGGTACCGGCTCGACGTCGCGGGCGTTCCTGGTCCGTGACCTGGCCGGAGAGCCGCGGCGCAGCGGCGGACTGCCGGTGGCGGTGCTCAAGGTCGCGCTGAGCGAGGCCAAGCATGGGGTGCTCGACCGGGAGGCCGAGGTCCTGGGCCGGATCCACCGGGATTCCAGCATCATCGCGCTGTACGAGCGCGAGCCCCTGACGCTCGCCGGCCGCCGGGTGCTCGCGCTGGAGTACGTGGGTGACATCCGCGCACTGGACGCGGAGAGCGGCAAGCCTTCGCGCAGGCGTGAGGACACGGTCGCCCGCCAGTTGCGGGACTACGGCCGCCTGGGCATGGACCAGCTGGAGGCGTACGGAAAGTACCTGTTCGGCGCGGTGGAGCACCTGGAGGCGGAGGGCATCTGGCACCGGGACCTGAAGCCGGACAACATCGCGATCCGGATCCGCCCCAACGGCACCCGCCAGCTCGTCCTGATCGACTTCTCGCTCGCCGGGTATCCGGCGAAGGAGATCGACGCGGGCACCGAGGGCTACCTCGACCCGTTCGTCGGGATCATCACACGCGGTTCGTACGACGGTCACGCCGAGCGGTACGCGCTGGCAGCGACACTGCACGAGATGGCGTCCCGGGAGCTCCCCCGCTGGGGCGACGGCTCGGTCACGCCCCGGCAGACCGACCAGAAGGAGTGGCCGTACCCGCAGCTCGCCGCCGATGCCTTCGACGACCCGGTCCGTAACGGCCTGGTGGCCTTCTTCCGCAAGGCCCTGGCCCGGAACGTGAAGGACCGGTACCCGGACCTGAAGCCGATGGAGCGCGCCTGGAGCGCGATCTTCCTGGACGCGCAGCGGACCACGGCACCCAGTTCCGGGCACGGCAAGTCCGGGCAGGTCGAGGTGGTGGGCCGGGAGGACATCGCGCAGGCGCCCACGCCGCAGATCGGTCAGGAGGACGATGACGACGCTGCCGAGAAGATCCGGAACCAGCAGGCGGAGCGGGCCGAGCGTTCGACGCCGCTGTCGGTGGCGGGGCTGACACTCGCCGCGCAGTCCCAGCTGTTCGCGATGGGTCTGAACTCCGTAGGGGACGTGCTTGATTACTCGGTACGGAAGTTCCTCACCGCACCGGGCATGGGTGCGCGGACCCGCACCGAGATCCAGAACCGGCAGAAGCAGTGGAACCTGCGCCTCGGCAAGGCGGTGCCCGCGCCGATGAGCGCGGAGGCGTTGAGGGCGGCCCGCCAGGAGGCCACCGAGCTGGAGAAGTCGGTTGCCGAAACGCTTGCCGCCACCGGCGACCCCAGCCAGGAAGTCCTGCGCACGCTGAGCCTGGACGCGCTGGCCTCCCGGCTGGTGCCCCGGCCGTCGAGTGGCAGCGCCCGTTCCAACGCGAAGGAGCGCGAAGCCGTACGGCTGCTGCTGCGGCTTCCCGACGAGACCGGCCGACTGCCCGAGGGCCTGCCCTGGGTCCGGCAGCTCGATATCGCCAAGGAACTGGCCCTGACTGCGGGCCGTATCCCGCAGATCGTGAAGAAGGCGCGGGAGCGCTGGTACGAGGATCCCGCTCTGGAACTGCTGAGCGAGCAGGTGATCGAGCTGGTCGCAGAGCGCGGCCGGGTGGTGCCGGTACTGGAACTTGCCGACGCCCTGCTCGCCCAGCGCGGCAGCAAGCTCGTCACGCGGCGCGACCGTCGTGCGCTGGCGCTCTCGCTGCTGCGTGCCGTGGTGGAGCGGGAGCAGCACCGGGAGCAGCACGACGAGACCCCGTCGCGGTTCCGCTACTTCTACGCCCGGCTGCCCAAGGGCGCCGATCCGGTACTCGGGCTGATCGTCATGGACGTACGCGACGGAGTGGACGGGGCGGACACCCCGACCATGCCGGCCCTTCAGGAGTACGCGCTCAAGCTGGGCGTGCAGGCCGACGAGCTGGCGGCCCTGGAGTCCCTGCCGACTGCGAGCACGGTCCTCACGAAGCTCGCCGCGATCCGGCAGCCGCCGGGAACGCTCGGCTGGGACGAGCGGCGCACCGCCGAGATCGCGGTCGCCGCCTCCCCGGGGGCTGCGCTCACGCCCCGCCTGGAGATCTATCCGCGCGCTCTGGACCTGGTGCGTGCGCTGCGGATCACTCAGGCCGGTGTGGTCGCCGTACAGCCGGGTGTCGAGGAAGACCGCCAGCCCGGACTCACCGTTGACGCGCTGCACAAGCGGGTCGCGACCCGCTTCCCCGACCTGGGCGACGACCCGCTGGTGCCGAGCGAGCTGCCCGTGGGCAGTGCGCTGGTACGCCTGTTGAAGCAGGCCGGTTTCGAGCTGAAACTGGCGACGCGTTACGACAAGGTGCTCCGGCTCGTCCCGGACCGGCCCGCCGGGGAGTTCACCAGCGGTCTGACATCCGCGAGTTGGGGCGTCTCGGCGTCGGCTGCACGCCGTTCCGCGCCCACGCAGTACGACGCGGATGCGGCGGTCGCCGCCGCGGCGAAGGCCGAGCAGCGGCTCGTCCACTCGGCGCGGCAGGACGGGTTCCGGGTACTGACCATGCCCCACCGGGGTGCGGAGGCGGCGGTACGGAGGCTTACCGACGAGCCGTACGGGGCGCGGGCAGTGTCGCTGACGGGGCTGTTGCTGGCGGAGCTGCGGGGCGTGGTCACCGAGGCGGCCCGGCCGACGTGGGAGACCGTGCTCAAGGCGGATGCGGCGGAGGCGGGTTCGCGACCGCATCAGCAGTTGCATGTCCGTACGGACAAGGCGTGGGGGCGGGTTGAACCGCTGCTGCGGAACCGCCTGGCGGAGGGCGGTGGCCCACTGCTGCTCACCGATACGGCGGCGCTGGCGCGGTACGACGCGTTCGACCTGCTCGGTCGGCTCGCGGAGGAGGCGCGGCAGGGGGGCAGCCCGCTGTGGCTGCTGGTCGCACAGTCCGACCCGGCGCGAGCGCCGAGGCTGGCCGGGCAGAGTGTTCCGTACCAGGCCGGGTTCGACGAGTGGATCGTCGTGCCGGATGCGTGGGTGGCGCGGAAGCATCTGGCGCCGGACGGGGACGTCTGAGGTAGGTACGGCAGACCGCCCCTCCCATAAGCCCCATACTTCCCATCTCATTTCTTATCTCTGAGCTATCACTCCCGGGAGCCGTTCGTGATCGACCGCAAGAGCCTCCTCAGCGACCTGCAGAAGCAGGTCAAGGCGGCAGAAACCGACCTGGAAGCACAGGTCAAGGCCGTCCCCGAGGTCGGGGCACGGCTGCGCGGCGAGTACGACCAGGCGAAGAAGCTGGGCCGTACGGCGGCCACCTGGAACAGCTGGCTCGGGGAGCGGGTCACGCAGGTCGCGGTGGCCTGGGTGCTCGGTACGGTTTTCGTTCGCTTCAGCGAGGACAACCGACTGATCGCGGAGCCGTACATCACGGCACCGGATGTCGCGGGGCGGGAGACGGCCCAGGCTCGGTACGAGGAGTACGGGGCGAAGCACGCCGACCCGACGTATCGCGGATGGCTGGAGACGGCTTTCGCGGAACTGGGCGAGGGGCAGGCGGGGCGGCTGCTGTTCGACCAGGACCACAACCCGCTGTTCCAGATCCCGCTGTCGCATGACGGGGCGGGGGCGCTGCTGGCGTTCTGGCGGGAGCAGAGGTCTGTGGAGGCGGATGGGGACACGGAGGGTGAGGGTGGTACGGCCGCCGCATCGGTGCTGGTGCACGACTTCACCGACGCGCTCAGCGAGGACGGTACGGAGGGCTGGGACACCCGGTTCCTGGGTGACCTGTACCAGGACCTGAGCGAGGCGGCGCGGAAGACGTACGCGCTGCTCCAAACCCCGGAGTTTGTAGAGGAGTTCATCCTCGACCGGACGATGACGCCGGCGGTGCGGGAGTTCGGCTTCGAGGGCCTGAAGATGATCGACCCGACGTGCGGGTCGGGGCACTTTGTCCTGGGGGCCTTCCGGCGGTTGGTACGGATGTGGGGCGAGGAGCGGCCGGAGGTCGGGGCGTACGAGCGGGTGCGGGCGGCGCTGGAGTCGGTGCATGGGGTGGACCTGAACCCGTTCGCGGTGGCGGTGGCGCGGTTCCGGTTGCTGTTGGCGGCCATCGCAGCGAGCGGCATGCGGACGTTCGCGGAAGCTGCGGCGTACGAATGGCCGCTGGGCCTGGCGGTGGGCGACTCTCTGCTGCCGACGGAGTACGAACAGGAGGGCCTCTTCGGCGAAGAAGAGCTGACGGCGACGGGCGACGCAGAGGACCCGTACTACGCGCTGAGCACGGAGGACGTGTTCGAGCACCCGCAGATCCTCAGCAGGCAGAGCTACCACGTGGTCGTCGGCAACCCGCCGTACATCACGGTCAAGGACAAGACGCTCAACGAGCGGTACCGGAAGCTGTACGACGCCTGCGCGGGAACGTACGCACTGTCCGTCCCGTTCGCTCAGCGCTTCTTCGAGCTCGCGGTGCGGGGCGACGGGAAGACGGGGCGCGGCTTCGGCATGGTCGGTCAGATCACGTCGAACTCCTTCATGAAGCGGGAGTTCGGGACGAAGCTGATCGAGAGCTTCTTCCGGGATGAGGTCGAACTGACCGAGGTCATCGACACGTCTGGAGCATTCATCCCGGGGCATGGAACCCCGACGGTGATCTTGGTGGGGCGTCCGCTGGACTACAAGGGCGCTCGTGGGTCGACCATCCGGACGGTCCGGAGCGTGCAGGGGGAACCTTCGGCGCCGGAGAGAGCGGAAAAGGGGCTCGTCTGGCGGGCGATCGTGGAACAGGTTGATCAGCCGGGAAGTATCGGACAGTGGGTCTCCACCGATGACATGAATCGCAACGAACACTTTACTCGGCAACCCTGGATTCTCGCCTCTGGCGGCCTCGAAATGGTGCAGCAGTTGAATGAGAGTGCGGCGTCAATTTTGGACCACGAGATCGACACAATTGGGCGCAGCACACATACGGGGCTGGATGACGCATATTATCTTCCATCGCCAGCCACTAAGACTTTGGCGCTCGAATGCGGAACCGTACCCGTGGTCCTTGGTGACGGAGTGCGCGATCACGCAATCGAAGCACCGGTCGCCACGTTTTTCCCATACGACCAACAGGGACAGCCGCGAGAACTCTCGACACCCGAAAAGCGCTTCTTGTGGCCCCGACGAACAGTTCTTGAGCACCGCGTCGATTTCGGACAGACACCGATCGAACGCGGGCTACGCTGGTTCGACCACAGCATGTTTTTCCCGAAGCGCTTCAGCTCCCCACTGGGAATCGCTTTCGCTTTTGTGGCGACACACAATCACTTTGTACTGGACCGAGGTGGGAAGGTGTTCAAGCAGTCCGCGCCAGTGATTAAGTTGCGAGAGGAGGCAACAGCGGAGGAGCACTTCCGGCTGCTGGGGCTACTCAATAGCTCCACGGCCTGCTTCTGGCTCAAACAAATGAGCCACAGCAAGGGCAACGCCACGGCAGCAAGCGGCATGCCCGACCAGCCATGGTCGTGGAACTACGAGTTCACTGGCACCAAGCTCGGGGAATTCCCCCTCCCCTCCACCTACCCCACGGAACTCGCAACCTCGATTGACATCCTGGCCCAGGCGCTGTCCGCAACCTCACCTGCTGCCGTCACCGAGGAAGGGGTTCCGACTGCTCTCCGCCTGCGTGAAGCTCACGTTGACTGGACCCGCACTCGTAACCAGATGGTGGCTATGCAGGAGGAGTTGGACTGGCAGGTCTACTCGATCTACAACCTGCACGATGCCGACCTGATCCAGTCTGGCAACGTGCCCCGGATCGAACCAGGGCAGCGCGCGTTCGAGATCGTCCTGGCACGGCAGATCGAAGCGGGCGAAGTATCCACCAAGTGGTTCTCGCATCATGGGCACACGCCCATCACCGAGATCCCCTCCCACTGGCCCGCCGAGTACCGCACCCTCGTCCAGAAGCGCATCGACGTCATCGAGTCGAACCGCGCCATCGGCATGATCGAGCGCCCCGAGTACAAGCGCCGCTGGGCCACCGAGGGTTGGGACTCGATGCGGCAGAAGGCGCTCAAGTCCTGGCTGCTGGACCGGACCGAGGACCGTTCCTACTGGTTCGACTCCAACGGAAACCCCACCGTCACCACCCTCGCCCGCCTCACCGAAGCCCTGTCCGCCGACGAGGACTTCACCTCCGTCGCGGAGCTCTACGCTCCCCGGCAGGACCTCGCCAAGACCGTCCGCGACCTGCTCGCCGAGGAGCACGTCCCGTTCGTATCGGCCCTCCGGTACAAGCCCGCCGCGCTGAAGAAGCGCGCCGACTGGGAGCACGTCTGGGACCTCCAGCGTGAAGAGGACGCCGCGCCCGACGAGCCCGCAAAGCGGAAGATCCGCGAGCGGACGCCCGTGCCCCCTAAGTACACCTCCGCCGACTTCCTCAAGCCGAGCTACTCGCGTGCTCGCGGCAAGCTCGACGTACCCAAGGAGCGGTTCGTCTCGTACGGGGCGGTCAACGCGCAGTCGCCTGAGCTGTACGGGTGGGCCGGTTGGGACCACCTGGAGCAGGCGCTCGCGCTCGCCTCGTACGTACAGACTGCGGGTCTCGGCGACGAGGAGATCGTGCCGTACCTGACAGGACTGCTGGAACTCCAGCCGTGGCTGGACCAGTGGTACGGGGAGTACGACGCCGAGTTCGGCGCCTCACCGGCCGCCGAGATCCTGACGTTCCGGCACCAGAAGCAGGGCGAGTTGGGGCTGACCGACGACGCCCTGCGCGCCTGGCGCCCCTCTCCCGCCACCCGTGCGAAGAAGGCGGCTGCCCCGAAGCAGCCGGAGCTCACCGCGGACACCGACACCGACACCGACACCGAAGTCTGAGACAGGACGAGGAGCGTAGAGAAACACCATGGCGTTCATGACCAGGAACACCCCTCGTCCCGAGGACCGGCCCCTCCTGCGGGAGTTGATCCGCATCCCGGAGTCGGTGTCGACCTCCGACTTCGTACTGAAGCTCAGCGAGGCCGTCACCCCCGACGGGGCCAAGGCCGCGCTGGACAACTATGTCGTCACCGACCGGCTCCTCGGCAACTTCGGCGAGGCCCTGGACCTGATCAAGTCCGCGCTGGACAGCCACTCCTCCAAGGCTGCCTATCTGCACGGCTCGTTCGGTTCCGGTAAGTCGCACTTCATGGCGGTGCTCTACGCCCTCCTCTCCGGCAACCAGGCCGCACGTACCAACCACGACCTCGACCCCGTCCGCTCCGGCCACCCCTGGCTGGACGCGGACGGCCGCAAGTTCCTGCTCGTGCCGTACCACATGCTCGGCGCCAAGTCCTTGGAGCAGCGCATCCTCGGCAGGTACGTGGAGCATGTCCGCAAGGTGCACCCCGGGTGCTCGCTGCCGCAGGTGTATCTGACCGACGGCCTCTTCGAGGACTTCGCCGAGCAGCGCCGCCGCAGCGGTGACGACCATGTCATCGCGCAGCTCGCCGAGGCCGACAGCGGTGAAGGGGACGAGTGGGGCGAGGCGTTCGCCTGGACCACCGAACTCCTCAACCAGGCCGTCGTCGCACAGGAGGAGCACGAGAACACCAAGGGCTTCGACCTGGACAACCCCTCCACCCCGCAGGAGCTGCGGGCCCGGCTGGTCCAGGACCTCACCAAGACCCTGTTCCCGTCCTTCGCCCGCAACGCCTCCGAGAACGCGGACGGGTTCGTCTCCCTGGACAAGGGTCTCGGCATCATCGCCGCGCACGCCAAGTCCCTCAAGTACGACGGCCTCGTCCTCTTCATGGACGAACTGATTCTGTGGCTGGCCACCCTGATCCATGACCAGAAGGTGCTCGGCCGCGAGGCCGGCAAGGTCACCAACTTCGTGGAGGGCGCCGACGAGCGGCGTGCCATTCCGATCATCTCGTTCATCGCCCGCCAACGTGACCTGCGCGAGCTGGTCGGCGAGGAGATGTCGGGCGCCGCCGAGGCCGCCGTACAGGACACGCTGAAGCTCAACGGTGGTCGGTACGACTCGATCGTCCTGGAGGACCGCAACCTGCCGACGATCGCGCAGGCCCGCCTCCTCAACCCCCTCACCGACGAGGCCAGGGAACAGATCACGGCGGCCTTCGCGGAGGCCAAGAAGCTCGGCCCGGATGTGTGGGACACGCTGCTCGGGCACGACAAGTCGACCACTGGAGCAGACGAGGACGCCTTTCGGCGTACGTATCCGTTCCCGCCGGCGTTCATGGACACGCTGGTGCACATTTCCGCGGCGCTGCAGCGTTCCCGTACCGGTCTGAAGCTGATGAGTCAGCTGTTGGTCAACCACCGGGACGACTGGCGGCTCGGTCAGCTCGTTCCGCTGGGGGATCTGTACCCGGCGATCGTGGGCGGCGGCGACAAGGCGTTCAGCGGTGAGACCAGCGTCCACTTCGAGGCGGCGGACAAGCTGTACCGCGACAAACTGCGCCCGTACCTGCTGAAGACCAACCAGGTCACCGAGGACGATGTGGAGGCCTACCGGCGCCGCCCGGAGACGCTCAGCGACCCTCAACTCAAGGCGCGCTGCCGGGACTTCACCGGCGACAGCCGACTGGTGCAGACGCTGCTGCTGTCCGCGCTCGCGCCGAGCGTCCCCGCGCTGTCCGACCTGACGCTGGCCCGGCTCAACGCGCTCAACCACGGGTCCATCACTACCCGTATCGCGGGTACCGAGATCGGCCGCCTGGAGCAGAAGACGAAGGAATGGGCGGCGACCTTCCCCGAGATCAAGGTCGCGGGTACGGGTCCTGGCGCGGTGGTCCGCCTGGAGCTGACCGGCGTCGACCTGGACGCGGTGCTCGCCAACGCACAAATCTTCAACAACCTGCCCAACCGCCGGGACAAGATGCGCGTGCTGCTCAAGGACGCGCTCGACGTCACCGACGGGGTCGGCGGGCTGGATCCGTACGACGTACTCAATCTGGTGTGGAAGGGCACCGAGCGGCAGGTCGAGGTGGTGTTCGGGAACGTCGCCGATGTCGACTCGCTGTCGGATGCGGCGCTGCGGCCCAGCCAGGAGGACGCCTGGCGGCTCGTCGTCGACTTCCCCTACGACGAGGGCGAGTACGGGCCAATGGACGACGTCCAGCGGCTGCGGGTCCTGCGGGAGAAGCCGGGCGGTGACTCGCGCACCCTGGCCTGGCTGCCCACCCACCTCACCGACGCCACCCGCGGCGACTTCGAGCGTCTCGTCGTGATCGACAAGGCGCTGGCCGACGAGACCCGCTTTGACTCCGAGTTCGCGCGCAGCCTCAACGCCGACGACAAGGCGCGCGCCAAGGGCATGCTGCAGTCGCAGCGGGACATCCTCACCGAGCGGGTGCTGCTCGCGCTGCGGCAGGCCTACGGGCTCGCGCAGAAGCAGGAAGGCATCGTCGACCTCGGCTTCGACCAGCACCTGGAGACCCAGCAGCAGGTGGCTGAACTGCGGCTGCCGATCGGCGCACAAATGGACGACGCCGCACGCCAGTTGGTGGGACGGCTGCTCGCCCACCAGTTCCCCGCCCACCCGGATCTGGACCCGGAAGGCACCGGAAAGCCGCTGCGGGCCGGCGAGATCAAGACGGTCTTCGAGTACGTACGCAGGGCGGCCGAGGACCGGGACGGGCAGGCGGAGGTCGAAGCCAAGGACCGCAGGACCATGGCGCGGATCGCGGGCGGGCTCGGGCTCGGTGCCATGCGGGAGGCGTACTACCGGCAGTCCACCTCCTGGCTCGATCACTTCAACGCGCAGGCCCGCCGGGACGGGGTTGCCGAGCCGACCCTGGTCACGCTCGGCGACTGGAGCGACCTGCCCGAGCGGCGGGGGCTGCCGGATCCGCTGCGGCGGTTGCTGGCCGCCGCGTACGCGGAGATGTCGGACCGGGTGTGGGTACGCGGTGGGGCCGCGATCGAACCCGCACCGCTGCCGAGCGAGCTGAAGCGGGACTACGCGCTGCGGGCGCAGCCGTTGCCGAGCGAGGCGGACTGGGCGGAGGCTCGCAAGCGGTTCGATTCGTTGTTCGGCACGCCTGCGCCGCAGCTGCGGCGCGGGCGGATCGTGAACCAGTTCGCCGGGCAGATCCGCAAGGCCGCGGGCGCGGTCGCCGGCGATACCGGCCGGCTCGTCAAGGAGTTGGAGAAGCACCGCGGTTTTCTGCACCTGGACGACTCCTCGCCCCGCCTGGTGCTGGCCCGGCGGGCGGAGGAGCTGGTGAAGTCGGTGCGGGAGGAAGGCATCGGCGCCAAGGCGGTGGTGGACCGGCTGGCCGGGTTCGATCTCGGCGAGTTCGGTGCACTCCGGTTCGGAATGTCGCTGACGCAGGCCGGGAAGGTGGCCGACGCGCTGCAGAACACCAGCTGGGGCGAGCAGTTGGAGCTGGCCGACACACTCGGCAGGGAAGGCGCGGCGATCCTGGAGCGGGTACGCGATGCCGCGGCCGGTGATCCGGGGGACTACCCCGATCTGCCGGGTGTACTGCAGAAGGGCAGCCGGGAGGTGATGACGCTGCTGAGGGCCCGGCAGAGTCCGACGGTGAACCCGCAACAGCCCGCCGCGCCTGTGGCACCTGTGAGTCCCGTGGCTCCCGTGGGGCCCAGCTCCGACACGGTGGACCTGGAAAACGGCTCCGCCCATCCGCAGGTACTGCCGTCGCCGCAACCCCTGCCGCGTGATCCGGCACGCCCGGTGGCCCGCTCGGGCGGTGGCCGGACGACCGCCGCACGGGCGGCTGTGGAGCTGCAGGCGGAGATCGCGGCGCTCGCCGCCGCGCATCCCGATGCCACCGTCGAGGTCGTCTGGAAGGTTGTCGACTGATGTCCGGCACGATCACCACTGCGTCCGCTGCCGGGGCCGGTTCGGGTAGTGCTGCCGGTCCTGCCCGGCTGTCCGTGAGTACCGTCCGGCAGTTCGTCGCCGCACGCAGCGCGCTCTGCGACGGCGCGGTGCGCGTCATGCTGCTGCGAGCAGCCCCGCAGTGGGACGGCGCTGCCGTGCAGCAGACGACGGGCGGGACGCAGGTGCGGGTGGCCGTCGCGCCGTCCGTACTCGCGGTGCACGAGCAGATCCTGAACCACCTGGATGCCCCGGCCCGGCCGGAACCGTGCGTACTGGTGGTGCTCACCGACCGGGAGAACACCGAACTCGACCCGGGTCTGCTCGCTCGTGTCTACGGCCGGCGGATCAGGTCCGTCGACAACTGGGAGGTCGTGCAGGAGGCGTTCGGGGCGAGCGGCCTCGACACCCGGCTGCGCGGTGAGACCTGGGCTGCCGAAGCGCTCCTGGACGCGGCGGGCTCCCGGCCCTGGCGCTCGATCGGCAGGGGCGTACTCTCCCGCGACGAGGCCCTCACCCGGCTGGCCCGGCGGCGGCTCCAGTTGGACGGCGACAACGGCGATGTACCCGGTGGGCGCATCTTGCCGGGCGGGCGCACGTTCGCAGGTGAGGCGGACCGGGTCGACCCCGTCGCCCTGTTCCGGTGGACGCTCACCCCTGACGGCCCCGACCTCTTGCGTGAGCTGCGCGGACCGGAGAGGGCAGGCCTGGCCCGCTTCCTCGCCGAACCCGAACAGGGCGGCTCCACCGGCAAGTTGATCAGTGCCCTGGTGGACGCCGAGCACGGCGCCGACGCTGCCGCGTACGCAGTCGTCTGCGCCACCCTGTGGGGGCACGCGGAGCCCGACCACGACCTGTACCGCGCACGGGGGCGGGCCGAGCGGTGGCTCGGTGAGCAGCCGCCCGCCCAGGGTGACGAGCTCGACCGGCTGCTCTCGTCCTTCGCCCGCAGCGGTGAGGCATACGTACGCGGGCTGATGGACCGGGGCGAACACCGCCTGGCCGACCCGGTCCTGGCCCGGGCAGCACAGCTCGTCGCCCAGTTCGGGGCGCAGGGTGCCGCCGCTGCCAGCCCGCTCCTGCCCGCCGGGCTCGACGCCCGGTTCACCGCGGCCGGCCGCGCGCTGGCCGGTGACTCCACCGACGCGGTCACGGCCGCCGTCACTGCGCTCGCAGAGCACGCGCTGGCCACGGTCGACGGCGAGACGCGCGCCCGGATCGAGCGGGTGCGGATGGCCGTACGTCTGCGGAGGTGGCTGGCCGGGGGCCCACTGGCCGGGAATTCGCTGGGCGAGATCCCGTCGGTGACCGACGGCATACACCGGCAGCTGCATGAGCTCGGCTGGGTCGATCGTGCCCTGGAGCACCTGGAAGCAGGCGGCGACCCTGACGGCGTACTCGCCGACGCGTACAGCCGCATCGGCGACCTGGTGCGCGATACGCGCCGTACGCTCGACCACTCCTTCGGTGAACGGCTCGCGGTGTGGACGGCGGACGGCACGTCCCCCGGGACCATGCTCACCGTGGAGACCCTCCTGGAACGGGTCGTCGCGCCCGTCGTGGCCGCCGAGCAGGGACGCCGGGTCCTGCTGCTCATCCTGGACGGGATGAGCGCGGCAATAGCGGCCGAGCTGGGCGAGGAACTGCGCGAGCAGTGGGCGGAGTTCGACCCCCTGCCCGGGGCACACGGCTCGCCGGTGCGGCGGGGCGTGGCCGCGGCTCTGCCCACGCTGACCTCCGTATCGCGCACCTCGCTGTTCGCGGGGAGGCTGACGAAGGGCGACCAGAGCGACGAGAAGCGGCTCTTCCCCCAGCACTCCTGCTGGAAGGGCGCCCCGGCGGCCGTATTCCACAAGGACGACCTGCGCGGACCCGACACCGGCTCGCCCTTCTCCACCGCGCTCGGCGAAGCCCTCGCCGACGAACGCACCCATGTCGCGGTCGTCCTCAATACGGTCGACGACCGCCTGGGCAAGGAACAGAAGCTCGGCGACGGCTCCTGGCACGCCAAGGAGATCGGCGGCCTTGAACCGTTGCTGCGGGCCGCGCGTGCGAACGGTATGACCGTGCTCCTGACCTCCGACCACGGTCATGTCGTCGAACGGCGCGGCAGCAAGCTCGACGCACCCGCCGGCGCCATCGGCTCGGCCCGCCACCGCACCCCCGGCGGTCCCCTCGCGGCGGCCGAGGTCGAACTGGCCGGACCGCGCGTGGTGTGGCCCGAGCCCGGCTCGCGGATCGTCGCCCTGCGCGACCACGACGCCCGGTACACCGCGCTCAAGGCGGGCTACCACGGTGGGGCGACCCTCGCCGAGTTCACCGTCCCCTTGCTCGCGCTGCTGCCGTTCGGTGCGCAACCACCCGAGGGGTGGCGGGAGTTGGGGGACCCGTCCCCTTGGTGGTGGTCCGGTGACCTGAGCGTCGTAGCGGGATCCGCAGCCGGGACCGAAGCCGTCTCCGTGCCCGGCACCGCAGCGTCGCGCTCGCGCGGCAAGCAGAACAAGAAGGCCGCCCCGCCCGTGGCCGAGGGTGTCATCGGGCTCTTCGGCGAGGAGGAACTCGCGCCTGCCACATTCCAGGAATCCGCCGCCCCCGCGACGGAATCCGAGGCCATCCCCACCCCGGCGCAGACCCCTGCCGCCGCACTCGTGGAACGCCTCATCGCCACCGAGTTGTACGAGGCGCAGCTGGAACTGCTCGCCCGCAAGCCACGGGACAAGACCGTCCTGCCCAAGGCGCTGGCGGCCCTTGTCGAAGCGGGCACTCTGCCCATGACCGCCCTGGCGGAACGCGCGGGCCAGCCCGTCAGCCGTGCCCCCGGCTTCGCCGCGACCCTGGCCCAGCTCCTCAACTACGACGGCGCGCAGATCCTGGAGATCCTTCCCGACAACCGCACCCTGCGCCTGCACCGGGCACAGTTGATCGAGCAGTTCGAACTGTGAACCCCGTGAGCACGGAGGACTGGCTCTGTTCGGCTGTGTACCGGCAGCCCGCCGACCGGCCGGGTGGGAGACTGTTCGGGTGAACGCGTTCGGACCTTCAGCCCCTCGGCCCGCCTCCCCCGTCGGCGCCGTACGCCGCCGCGCCGTCGTGGACGCGCTGCGTCGCGGTGCCGTCCCCGAGAGCGGCCTCGACCTGCTTGCCACTGGCCTGGGCCGTTTCGAGAAGGCGGTCGACGAGGAGTTGGACACCGTCGCCGCCGGTGGCTCGGCGTTCAAGGCGGTACGCGGTGAGTACGGCTCCGGCAAGACCTTCTTCACGCGCTGGCTCGGCGAGCGCGCCAAACGGCGCACCTTCGCCGTGGCCGAAGTGCAGGTGTCGGAGACCGAGACCCCGCTGCACAAGCTGGAGACGGTCTACCGGCGGCTCACCGAACGCCTGGCCACCGCGAGCTTCCCGCCCAGCGCACTGCGGCCGGTCGCCGACGCCTGGTTCTACGCCCTGGAGGAGGACGCGCTCGCCGACGGCGCGGCCGAGAGTGAACTCCCCCAGGCCGTCGACCGGTTGCTCACTGCCCGGCTGGCCGAGGTGTCCCGGCAGGCACCCGCCTTCGCCACCGCCCTGCGGGGGTACAAGCAGTCCCTGGACGCCGGTGACGAGGCCACCGCCGCCGCGGTGATGTCCTGGCTCGGCGGCCAGCCGCACGTCGCCGCGGCCGCCAGGCGCAGCGCGGGCGTACGCGGCGACCTCGACCACTTCGGGGCCTTCGGGTTCCTGCAGGGCCTGCTCACCGTGCTCAAGGACGCAGGGCACGCCGGACTGGTCCTCGTACTGGACGAGGTGGAGACCCTGCAGCGGGTCCGCTCGGACGCCCGCGACAAGGCGCTCAACGCACTGCGGCAGCTCATCGACGAGGTGCACTCCGGTCGCTTCCCCGGTCTGTATCTCGTCATCACCGGCACACCGGCCTTCTACGACGGACAGCAGGGCGTACAGCGCCTCGCCCCGCTCGCACAGCGCCTTGCCACCGACTTCACCACCGACCCGCGCTTCGACAACCCCCGCGCCGTCCAGATCCGGCTGCCCGGTTTCACCGAGGAATCCCTGACCAGCCTGGGCATCAGGATCCGCGACCTGTACGCGGACGGCGTCGCCTCCCCAGAATCCGCCGACCGCATCAAGCGGCTCGCCGACGACGCGTACCTCGCCGACCTGGCGCGGGCGGTGGGCGGGGCGCTGGGCGGCAAGGTCGGAGTGGCCCCACGGCTGTATTTGAAGAAGCTGGTCAGTGACGTACTCGACCGGATCGACCTGCACGACGACTTCGATCCGCGTACGCACTACAAACTGACCCTGGGCAGCAGCGACCTCACCGCCACCGAACGCAACCTCGCCGCGCCCCCGCCGGCCGCGTCGGCGGACGACCTCGACCTCGACCTCTGACCCATCGCCTTCCCGGAAGACCCAGCGCAGGGAGTCGCCCACGTGCAGGACCAGCCGCCCGGCCCCGACGCAGTCGAACGCCCCGACCCGCTGGACCGGCTCGACCCGATCGTCCTGCACCACATCGTCAACACCCTCGGGTGGCCCGACCTGCGCCCCCTGCAGAAGGCCGCCGTTGATCCGCTGATGGACGGCGAGGACGCGATCTTGCTCGCACCCACCGCGGGCGGGAAGACGGAAGCCGCCACCTTCCCCCTCCTGTCCGCCATGCGGGAGCAGCGCTGGACCGGTACCTCCGTCCTCTACCTGGCTCCGCTCAAGGCGCTCCTGAACAACCTGGTGCACCGGGTGGACGGCTACGCCCAGTGGCTGGGCCGCCGGGCCGCACTCTGGCACGGCGACACCCCCGAGTCCGTACGCCGCCGCATCCGCACCGAGTCCCCCGACATCCTGCTCACCACACCCGAGTCGCTCGAAGCGATGCTCATCAGCGTCAAGACCGACCACACCCACATGCTGGGGCGTGTGCGTGCCGTCGTCGTCGACGAAGTGCACGCCTTCGCGGGCGACGACCGGGGCTGGCACCTGCTCGCCGTCCTCGAACGGCTGGAACGACTCACCGGCCACCGCATCCAACGCGTCGGCCTCTCGGCCACCGTCGGCAACCCCGACACCCTGCTCACCTGGCTCCAGGGTGCGCATCCCACGGACCGTCCGGGACGGGTCGTCGCCCCCGGCGTCGTCCTGCCTGCCACCGCTTACAGCGGCACACCTGGCAGCGGCACACCGCTCCCCCGCCCCGCCGGTGAGGTGGAACTCGACCACGTCGGGTCGCTCGGCAACGCCGCCAAGGTGATCTCTGCCCTCCACCGGGGCGAGAAGCGGCTCGTCTTCTGCGACTCCCGCAAACAGGTCGAGGAACTCGGTGCGGCCCTGCGTGCCCGCGACGTCACCGTGTTCCTCTCCCACGCCTCCCTCTCCACCGACGAACGCACCCGCTCCGAGCAGGCGTTCGCCGAGGCCCGGGACTGCGTCATCGTCTCCACCTCCACCCTGGAACTCGGCATTGACGTCGGCGACTTGGACCGCGTGATCCAGATCGACTCGCCCTCCAGCGTCGCTTCCTTCCTCCAGCGCATCGGCCGCACCGGACGCCGCGCGGGGGCCTCCCGTAACTGCCTCTTCCTCGCCACCCGCCCCGACACCCTCCTCCAAGCCGCAGGACTGCTCACTCTGTGGTCCCGCGGCTGGGTCGAGCCCGTCAATCCACCACCCTCCCCCCGCCACCTCGTCGCCCAGCAACTGCTCGCCGTCACCCTGCAGGAACACCGCATCGGTGACCGTCTGTGGCCGGAGCAGTGGAACGGTCTCGCACCCTTCGACCGGTCCGCCGCCCCTCTCCTGAAGCACCTCGTCGCCGAGGGGTTCCTCGACAGCGACGGCGGCATGCTGTTCATCGGCCCCGAGGCCGAGAAGCACTTCGGCCGACGTCACTTCATGGAGCTGACCGCCTCCTTCACCGCGCCCCCCGAGTTCACGGTGCTCGCGGGCCGCACCGAGATCGGTACCACCGACCCCTCGGTTCTCACCGAGGAACGTCCGGGTCCGCGCCGCCTTCTCCTGGCCGGACGCAATTGGCAGGTGACCTTCATCGACTGGGCCCGCCGCCGCGCCTTCGTCGAACCCGTTGAGGACGGCGGGATCGCCAAATGGCAGGGCAGTGAGGCTCGCGGCCTCTCCTTCACCCTCACCCGCGCCATGCGCGAAGTCCTCCTCGGCACCGACCCGGACGTCAACCTCACCCGCCGCGCCACCGCCGCCCTCACCGACCTCCGCACCGAACGGGCCCCCCACGAAGTCCACCCCGCCGGCACCCTCCTGGTCCGCGACGCCGACGCCACCCGCTGGTGGACCTGGGCCGGATACCGCGCCAACGCCACCCTGGCCGCCTCGCTCGGCAACCTCGCCGACCCCGTCCAACGCCCCACCGACACCCACCTGCGCCTCCGCCAGGACCTCTCCCCCGCCGACTGGAAAGCAGCCCGCGCGGAACTCCCCGACTCCCTCACTCTCCCCACCGTCGACCCCCGCGCCGTCCGCGGCCTGAAGTTCTCCACCGCACTTCCACCCCGCGTGGCCGCCAACACCCTCGCCGAACGCCTCGCCGACTTCGACGGGGCACTGACCACCGCGCGGGAACCCATCCGGGCGGAATGGGGAATCTGATCAAGACGCCGAGGCGCAGCGGTGACTTTCAGTGACGGCCGGCATACCGGGGTGGCAATCAGGAAGGGCCAGGCCCCTGACTGCAGGTTCCCACGCCCGTAAGCTGGTCGATATGGCCAATCCGCTTGGCGCTGAAGAGAACACATGCATGTAGTTCCAGCGTATGGTCAAGCGCCCCGATGTCCTTCGAAAGGCCATCTGCGCTGTCCCAAGCGATTCGGGCTGGCACGGTGGAGACGTACTGATCGGTGTTACGGACAACCGTGGGCCGGTCGTCGACCTGGGCATCAGCGACCGGGGGCTTCTCGCCGTCACCGACATACGCGATGACGGACTCGTTTCGAACCGAACCTCGATGTGAGCTGAACTGGGTTCTGTAGCGGTCCTGAAGCCGCTGTTCCGATGCTTGCGCCCCGGAAAATATCCTGACGAGCTGCGCGAGCGAGCCGTCCGTGAAGTACTGAGCTCTGGCCCTCCTGTTTCCCCGGTCGCCCGACACCACCGATCACAGGCAACCCTGAACGCTGTTCGCCAGAGCACCAGCGGGACGAGAGAGCCCAGAGCTTGCAGTGCCTTTTTGCCCGTCAGGCCTGTCGGCTCGTATGGCGCCCAGGTCCAGAGGGGGGCCACCCGCACCACCGGGTCGACCCTCGCGAGAGGTTCTGGGCTCCCGACCGAAGGCGAGAGTGAGCCTCCACCACATGGGACCGGACCGGTGAGACGGGTACGTACCGCGCACTGGGCAAGAGCTGTTTGAGTCATCTACCGAGCCGCCACAGAAGTCGTTGATCCTGCGCGCCGCCCTTCCTGAATGCCGTGAGCACCCCTAAGGCCTCGGTCCGGCCATCATTCTCGGCCTGGCCACCAGATCACGAACCGTCATTAGATGGCAAGGACATCTCAGCGGCCCGCCGGGCTTCCGCTCCACCTCACGTGGAACTGAAGGACATGCCCCCACCCGCACGAGTTACTCCGTGCTGCCTGGGGGCAATTTCCTGCTGTTCCGTGAGTCCGCGGCATCCTTGGCCAACCGCACGCGCCTCGAAGGCCGATTGGCGGAACTCCTAAGCGAGAACTTCCTACACAGGCACGGCCATAGGCCGCACGTGGCGGAGGTTTGCTCCTGGGAGCGGAGCATCCCCGCCCTCACCCACGCTCTGGTCGAAGCAGGTCTCGGTGAGGTCGAGATGCTGCTGGAGTACGGGCTGCCGCTGACGAGCAAGCGCGGGGACGTGATACTGGCCGGCGTCCATCCGGTGTCCGGCGAGCCGTCGTACGTCATCGTGGAACTCAAGCAGTGGAGCGAAGCCCACCCCGTGGATGACGATCCACTGCGGTGCAGCGTGTCCTCCTACCGCAAGCCCGTCCTGAACCCCATCGAGCAGATACGCGGCTACTGCGACTACCTCGTCTCATTCAACGGGGCTCTCGAACGGAACCCCGACTCCGTCGCTGGAGTGGCCTTCCTGCACAACGCGACCGAGTTCGGAGTCGGCGGGCTGCGCGAGGTCGAGGAGAACCGCCGGGGCCGCATGATCACCGGCGCTCAACGTGGCGCGTTCCTCGACTACCTGCGTTCGAGGCTGGCCGCAAAGCCTGGCGCTGGCGCCGCTGACAACTTCCTGCAGGCCAGGGTCCGGCCGTCCAGACAGCTGATGGCCGTGGCTGCCGACGAGGTCCGCGACCGGGAGCAGTTCGTATTGTTGAACGAGCAGCGGCTCGCCTACGAGACGGTGATGGGGGCAGTCCGCAAGGCGCGCCGCTCCAACCACAAGCAGGTAGTCGTCGTGACCGGTGGGCCCGGATCCGGCAAGAGCGTGATCGCCCTGTCCGTGCTCGGCGACCTCTACCGACGCGGCATACCAGCCCTCCATGCCACCGGATCGCAGTCGTTCACGAAGACCATGCGAAAGGTCGCGGGCGCCCGCAAGCCCGAATTACAGCGCCTGCTCCGCTACTTCAACAGCTTCATGGAGGCCGAACCCAACGACATCGACGTTGCTCGTCTGCGACGAGGCTCACCGGCTCCGCAAGATCTCCGCCGACCGCTACACCAGAGCCTCACTGCGTACCGGGCGCCCACAGGTGGCTGAGCTGATCGACGCGGCCCGGGTCCCGGTGTTCCTCCTCGACCAGCACCAGGTGGTACGTCCCGGTGAGATGGGAACCGTCGAGCAGATCAGGCAGGCTGCAGCCGAACAGCAAGTGGACTTCACGCTGGTGGAGCTGGACAGCCAGTTCCGGTGCGGAGGCAGCGACGCCTATTTACGCTGGGTCACTGGTCTCCTGGGCCTGGAGGGCGAAGAACCCGTCGTCTGAGAGCCGGACGGCAAGGTACAACTACTGACGGTGGACAGCCCGCAGGAATTGGAGGACTTCCTCGGCGATAAGCACGCACAGGGATACGGTGCCCGGCTTTCCGCAGGCTACTGCTGGAAGTGGACCACGAAGATCACTCCGTCGATGACGACGCTGCCCCCGGACGTATCCGTCGGCGACTGGTCGAGGCCGTGGAACCTGTACGGCGACCGCTCCCTTCTGGCCGCACCGCCGGCGCCACTCTGGGCCACTGACCCGGCGGGCTTCGGCCAGGTCGGCTGCGTCTACACCGCCCAGGGCTTCGAGTACGCCTGGTCGGGCGTGCTCATTGGCCCGGACCTGATCTGGCGGACCGACCGCTGGGTGGCCGACCGCACCGCCTCGAAGGACCCCTCCTTCACCAAGGCGACGCCGGACGAGGACGTGGACCGCCTCATCCGCAACACCTACAAGATACTCCTGACCCGAGGCATGATCGGAACGGTCGTCTACTCGACGGACCCGGAAACCCGCGAGAAGCTCCGCTCACTGATTCCCTGATCCAAGGTGCTCTGCCGAGGGCTAATATGATCCCGCTGCGCACCTTCCCGGAGGGTACGAGGCTGCGGTTCATGCGTGAGGCCGAACAGGCTATGAGAGAAGGATGGTTGTGCCCGTCGTGTGGCAACACACGACGTGAGCGTGGCTGCCCGGTAGGGTGCCCCCTGCCATTCCGAACTCACAACCTGGAGTGGCCGTATGACCCCCGTCGAGTACAAGCCTGCGCGTCGTGAACGGATTCGCGAAGTCCTGATCGACATCGCTGGCGGAGTGGTCTCCAGTCTTCTGGTGACAGCGCTGACCGCGGTGGCAGACCTGTTCTTCTGAGCAGGTACGTGGCGGGCCCGGAGAGCCCGCCACTCCGCTGCCCGGCGTCTGATGTCAGAAGAGCTTGAGGTCAGGTCCCGAGGACTTTCGCCCCTTGCCCTTGCGTCTCCTGTTGGCCCGCGGCAAGTGCACTGTGCGAGCCTCCTTCGGAAGGTTCAGCCACGTGGGCCGAAGCCCGTGGATCTCCACCAGACCCACCAACTCCTTCAGATAGGTGCGGGTCTCCTCGTCCGTGGAGTACAGCACCGTTGCACGGCTCGCGCGGGTCAACAGCACGTGGTACGCCTGCCGGACCAGCCGCGCGAAGTCGTCGTCGTCCACGCTGGACGAGCTAACCTTCGGATCGAGCGAACCCGGCAGATCAACGCGCTTGATGTCCGAACCTGGGCCTTCCTTCCGCTCCTTTCCGCGCTGGAACACCCACTGATCGCCACGACGCACCATGTCGTCCCCCATGACGACCCCGCACCAGTCCCACTCCAGGCCCTGCGCCGTGTAGACACAGCCGATTTGGCCGAGGCCATTGGGGTGGACCGACCAGATGTCCGACGGCGGCACCCCGTCCGCGCAGTAGCTTTCGCTCTTAGCGTTCCACGGCCGGTACCAATCTCCGATGCGGACATCGGCTTCCAGATGCTTCTCCTCGCCCACGGGTTCCGTCCACGGCCAGCAGTACCCCGCGACCATGCGTGCGGAAGCGCCAGCCGCGGCCTCCGTCCGAATGATCTCTTCGAGCTCCTCCGGGGTCTCCACTACCTCGACGTGCATCAGTCCGTCCGCTCGCCAGGCCTGCGGCTCCTCGTTCGACCGCCAAGGCTTCGCCTCCTCGTCCGTCACGCCCAGGAGTGCACGTACCCAGCGGATGTACGAACCACTGCCACCGCAGCGGAACTGCTCGCGCAGGCCGTACTCGAGCAGGTCGGCGCCACGCCGCGCGGCCGCGTCCTTGATCAGTTCGGCGGTGCCGACTTCCTTCGGCCGCACGGACTGACCTTCGTCCAGGAAGAACACTGTCAGACGTGACGCGTCGAGAAGCTCGTCCACCTGCGCGCCCTTCCCCCACTTCGCCCGCTGCTCTGGCGTCCAGAACCGGTTCGTCGAACGGTCGCGCAGGCGATGCGCCTCGTCGCAGATCAGAACATCCACCGGGGGCACCGAGGTGTCGACGAAGTTGCTGAAGTAGGTGAAGGTCTCCCTGAACTCTTTGTCGCCGTAACCGACATGCTCCTGGATGGCCGCGTTGAAGGCCCTGCTTCCGCTGGCGTACTTCACGGTTCGCCCCTGCGCCTCAAGCTGTGCCTTGACCTGCAGGCCGATGGCACTCTTCCCTGTGCCTGCGCCACCTGTGACGAGGAAGACCACACGCCGCTCGTCCGGAACCAGTAGGGGACGCTCCCGGTCGGGAAGGACTTTCGACGCCGCTTCGAGAATCTGTTCCGCGACCGCATTCTGGCGCCCACGGAGCACGAAGACGGTGTCGTCACCCCTGGACCAGTTCATGGCGTCGAGCAGCGGTGTATTCCTCAATCCCATGGTCCGCAACATGGTCGCGGCCTCGGATGCCCCGCCCTCGGGGCCGAAGCCCGCCCTAAGGTCGTCGAGGAGCTGGGCGCGCCGGTCAGCTGTGTAGACGCGGGCGTACGCGCCCATGGGCGCCTCCACGCCGATCAGCGGGCGCACGGAATCGTCTGTGGCGTTGTGGAGGTAGGCGAACCCGCCGCATTCGAATTCTTCGTTCTCGAAGGGCCCTCTCTCGCTCGTGAACGCCTCGTAGTATTCACGCAATTGGAGCGCAGGATGTCTCTTGGCTCCCAGACCTGGCACGTCCACCAGCTCAGCGGTGGCTCGCTCTATCCTCGTCACCGTGGACCAGCGCTTCAATTCAACGAGTTGAACGGACGGACGGTTCTCGCCCGGATGTCGGCCCACCAGCACGACATCGATGAGCCGCGGTTCCGAGCGAGTGGACTCGTCGATGGTGGCAGCGCACTCGACGACCATCTCCACGTTCCCGCGGTCGGCAGCGACCAGATCGCTCGCAAGGCTGATCAAACTTTCCGCCCATGCGGAGCGCTCGGTGACCGAGGCGTCCGCACCTCGGAAATGCTTCCAGCGAGCAGCAAGGTGCGGCACCAAACGGCGGCGCGCATGCAAAGTGAGAAGATCCTGCGCTGAAAGCTTCAGAAGGAGCAATGACACGAGATGGTTCCCCCAGGGCACGAGTAGCTCGTGCGGGTGGGGGCATGTCCTCGTGGGGAAGCCCGTCGGGCCGCAATCGGTTCGGTGATCTTAGAGAAAGCTGCGACTACCCGGAAACGTCGCCATGGCCCGCGGCCGGAACCATGGCCATCATGACTGAATCGCACCTGCCCATGCCTGGCAGCTCCTTGCCTGGCTCGTCTCAGCTTAACTCTGTCGGGATCTTGGAGTCTCCCGGTGCGGCAGCATAATCAACGAGCATGCTCAGGTAGTTCCCAGGCGCATTGCACGAAAGTGATCGGTCCGGTTCGCCGGTCTCGCGCGCGACGCGAGTCATGTCCCGTTGTGCGAATGGGAGTTCCCGGAAGGCACCGAGCGAGACCAGGCCTGCCCGCACATCAGCACCCATGCCCCGGGTCTAGGACAACTGCCCCTATCCGACCGCCAGAACTTCGCACGAGGCACCGCCGACCTGCGGCGTTTCCTGGTCCGGGTGCCCGATTCGCATGGTCTGCGCCGCCGCCGATCCGATGTCAACGGCCATTGAGTCGTGGCCCTTCGGTACTTTCCACGCCCTCGCGCACTCCCCCAAGCCGCTGTCCCTGCCCATCCTGGAGCCCATGGTTGACCTGCGGCGTACTCGACTGGAGGCCACGCTCAAAGTCCTCAACGTGGACGGTGCGGTGCACCACACCAAGGGCAGCTGGGCCTCCGCCGTACCAGCCCTGGGTGTACGGCGCCGAGCGATACACGTGGCTCGCCCCAACGCCAGGCCGAGCAGCAGGCGATGCGGGAGTACGCGGCGACCACCGGCTGCTGCATGGAGTTCCTGCGCCGACAGCTCGACGACGAGCAGGCCGCCCCATGCGGCCGGTGCGTCAACTGCGCGGGCACAGGTTCGAAGCGAAGCGAAGGTCTCCGAGGCCGCCCTAGACGCGGCACGCGGCGAATTGGGCCGCTCCGGCGTGGAGGCTGCCCGCCTCCTCGCGGCCACAGTCCAGGGTCTACCTCTGCGAATACGACCGCCCCCGAGAGCGTCATTTCAGCGTCAAGATATCGCCTGTAACGCCCACACCGCACATAAAGCGCACGGGCAAAACCGCAGGTCAGTCGTCCTTCTTCACCGGCTCCAGAATCGCCACGCACTCCACGTGGTGCGTCATCGGGAACAGGTCGAACGCCCGCAGCGTCCGCACCTTGTAGCCGCCCTCCTTGAAGTACGCGATGTCGCGGGCCAGGGCCGCCGGGTCGCAGGCCACGTACGCGATCCGTCGTGCGCCCAGCGTCGAGAGGTGCTTGACCGTCTGCTTGCCGGCGCCCGCGCGCGGGGGGTCGAGGACGATCAGGTCCGTTTCGGTGATGCCGGTGCGCGGCAGGACCTGCTCGACCTTGCCCTGTTCGATACGGACGTTGGGCATGGATTCGAGGTTGTGGCGGGCGTCCTCGACGGCGCGCTTGCCGGATTCGATGCCGAGGACCGCGCCGCGCTCGCCGACGCGTTCCGCGACGGAGCCCGCGAAGAGGCCGACGCCGCAGTAGAGGTCGAGGGCCGTTTCGCCCTTGCGGGGCATGAGGCCCTGCATGACCGCGCGCATCAGGGTGTCGGCGGCCTGCGGGTGGACCTGCCAGAAGCCGCCCATGCCGACGCGGTACGTACGGCCGTCGGCCCGCTCGCGGACGAAGGCGCGGCCGTGCACCTTGTGGACGCCGCCGTCCTTCTCGTCGACACGCAGGACGGAGACCGGCTTGTCGAGTTCGACGAGGGGCAGGCGGCCGCCGGGGGCGGGGGTCAGGACGACCTGGCGGTCGCTCGAACCGGTGGCGGCGATGGCTTCGACGGTGGCCATCTGGGGCCACTCGCGCTTCTCGATGCCGAGTTCCGAGACGCCGGGCGAGGCGATCATGCAGTGGTCGACGGGCTGGACCTCGTGCGAGCGGTGCTTGCGGAGGCCCGCCTTGCCGTCGGCGTCGACGGCGTACTGGACGCGGGTGCGCCACTGCGGGACCTGTCCGGCGGGCAACTTGTCGCCCTCGGCGGGCATGACCGTGCCGTCCCAGCCCGCCTCCTCGGGGGTGAGACCCGCGAGGCGCATCAGCTGCTCGGCGATGACCTCGCCCTTGAGGCGGCGCTGGGCGCCGGGCTTGGCGTGCTGCCAGTCGCAGCCGCCGCACATGCCGGGGCCGGAGAAGGGGCAGGGGGCCTCGACGCGGTCCTTGGAGGGGTCGAGGATCGTCACCGCGTCGGCGCGCAGGAAGCGGGCGCCTTCCTCGCCGTCGGTGACGCGGGCGACGACCTTCTCGCCGGGGAGGGCGTGGCGTACGAAGAGGACCTGGCCCTCGGACGTACGGGCGATGCAGTGGCCGCCGTGCGCGACGGGGCCGATCTCGACCTCGTACTCCGTACCGACGAGCGAGACCTTGGGCTCCTTCGCGGCGGCTGCTGCGGGCTCCTGGGGGGCAGCTGCTGCAAGCTCCTGCGGGGCAGCCGTTCCGGGCTCCTGCGGGGCCGTCGTTTCCTTCGATGCCTTGGATTCGGACTGCATGGTGGGGTGACTCCAGAGGATCAAAGGGGGACCGAACGGGAACGGCCGGACAACAGCCCACCAGTCTACGTGGGTGTCGTCCGGCCGCACGACCAAGGCAAGCCTGACCAAGCAAGCCTGACCAGGCAAGCCTGACTAGCTCTTGGTCGTCTCCTTGGTCGTTTCCTTGGGGCGGCGGTCCACCGGGCCCCGCCGTACCGCGCCCGGAGCGTTCCAGTCCTGGCGCCGCTTCGCGCGCTTCTTCGCCGCCTCGGACGACTCCAGCTGGTACGGGACGGACGTCACCATCACACCCGGGGTGAACAGGAGGCGGCCCTTGAGGCGCAGGGCGCTCTGGTTGTGGAGCAGGTGCTCGTACCAGTGGCCGACCACGTACTCCGGGATGTAGACGGAGACCACGTCGCGCGGGCTCTCGCGGCGCAGCCCCTTCACGTACTCGATGATCGGGCGGGTGATCTCGCGGTAGGGCGAGTCGAGGATCTTGAGCGGAACGTTGATGCCGCGCCGCTCCCACTCGTCGCGCAGCGCCTTCGTCTCGGCCGCGTCGACGCTGATGGAGAGCGCCTCGAGACGGTCCGAACGCATCAGCTTGGCGTACGCGAGAGCGCGCAGCGTCGGCTTGTGGACCTTGGAGACCAGGACGATGGAGTGCACGCGGGACGGGCGCAGGCTGTCGTCGGAGGGGCCTTCGGCGGCGGAGATCTCCTCGGCGACCCGGTCGTAGTGCTTGCGGATCGCGGACATCGTTCCGTAGAAGATCACCATGCCCAGGAGGGCCACCCAGGCGCCGTGGGTGAACTTGGTGGCCAGTACGACGACCAGGACGAGGCCGGTGAAGAAGGCGCCGAAGGTGTTGATCGCCCGCGAGCGCACCATGCGGCGGCGCTTGGCCTGGTCCTTGGTGGTCTTCAGGTGCCGGTTCCAGTGCCGGACCATGCCGATCTGGCTGAGGGTGAAGGAGACGAAGACTCCGACGATGTACAGCTGGATGAGCTTGGTGGAGTCGGCGCCGTAGAGGAAGACCAGGAGGACGGCGGCGCCCGCGAGGAGCACGATGCCGTTGGAGAAGGCGAGGCGGTCGCCGCGGGTGTGCAGCTGGCGGGGCAGATAGCGGTCCTGGGCGAGGATCGAGCCGAGGAGCGGGAAGCCGTTGTACGCCGTGTTGGCGGCCAGGAAGAGGACCAGCGCGGTCGCGGCGGCGAGCAGGACGAAGAAGAAGGTGCCCTCGCCGAAGACCGCGGCGGCGACCTGCGAGATCACCGGGTTCTGTACGTACGAGTCGCCGACCGGCACCCCGTCGCGGATCAGGTCGACGGCCGGCTTCTCGGCCATCTTGACGCCGGTCTCCATGGCGAGCGCGATGATGCCGCAGAACATGACGACGGCCAGGGAGCCCATCAGGGCGAGCGTCGTCGCGGCGTTCTTCGACTTCGGCTTGCGGAAGGCGGGGACGCCGTTGGAGATCGCCTCGACGCCGGTGAGGGCGGCGCAGCCGGAGGAGAAGGCGCGCAGGAGCAGGAAGACCAGAGCGAAGCCGGCGAGGCCCGGGTGTTCGGGCTTGATCTCCAGGTCTGCGGTGGGGGCGCTCATGTCGTCGCCGGTCAGGGCCCGGAAGGCGCCCCAGGCGAGCATGATGAAGACGCCCGCGACGAAGACGTACGTGGGGATCGCGAAGAGCTTCCCGGACTCCTTCATGCCGCGCAGATTGAGCAGCGTCAGCAGCACGATGACGGCGACCGCGCACAGGACCTTGTGCTCGACGACGAAGGGGATGGCCGAGCCCAGGTTCTCGATGCCGGAGGAGATCGACACGGCGACGGTCAGGACGTAGTCGACCAGCAGGGCGCTGGCGACGGTCAGTCCGGCCTTCGGGCCGAGGTTGGTGTTGGCGACCTCGTAGTCGCCGCCGCCGCTCGGGTACGCGTGCACGTTCTGCCGGTAGGAGGCGACGACCGTGAACATCAGGACGACGACCGCGACCGCGATCCACGGGCTGAAGTGGTACGCCGAGACACCCGCGATGGAGAGCACGAGCAGTACTTCTCCGGGCGCGTAGGCCACGGAGGAGAGCGGGTCGGAGGCGAAGACGGGGAGTGCGATGCGCTTGGGGAGGAGCGTTTCTCCCAGCTTGTCGCTGCGCAGGGCCCGGCCGATCAGGATCCGTTTGGGCACGTCGGTCAGTTTGGACACGTCGAGGATCGTAAGGGGTCGAACGGGCGTCGCCCACACACCACCCCCGGGCTGCGCAATGTTCTGGGATCGGTGCACGGCCCGTCGCGCGGACCGGTGAGGAAGGCGCTGACCGGGGGTCCCCGCGGGGTACCGCGCGTGTGTAGCTTTGTCGGCGGTCTGCGACTCTTGTGA
The DNA here is from genome assembly GCF_040651475.1 of Streptomyces sp. NPDC048442. Classification (NCBI taxonomy): domain Bacteria; kingdom Bacillati; phylum Actinomycetota; class Actinomycetes; order Kitasatosporales; family Streptomycetaceae; genus Streptomyces; species Streptomyces sp. NPDC048442. Next base: position 1,538 of record NZ_JBEZKB010000003.1, on the reverse strand, counting down.
GTCCGACGAAATGTCAACGAAAACTCTTGATGGACTCTTAACGGGCGGAAGGACGGACGTGCACGTCGTCATCATGGGCTGCGGGCGAGTGGGAGCCGCTCTCGCGCAGACTCTGGAGCAGCAGGGGCACACGGTCGCAGTGATCGACCAGGACCCCACGGCCTTCCGCCGTCTGGGTTCCGGGTTCGGTGGCCGCAGGGTCACCGGGGTCGGATTCGACCAGGACACCCTCCGCGAGGCGGGCATCGAGGACGCCGGTGCGTTCGCCGCCGTCAGCAGCGGCGACAACTCGAACATCATCGCGGCCCGGGTGGCCCGCGAGATGTTCGGCATCGAGAACGTCGCGGCGCGCATCTACGACCCGCGCCGGGCGGAGGTCTACCAGCGCCTCGGTATCCCGACGGTCGCCACGGTCCGCTGGACCGCCGACCAGATGCTGCGCCGGCTGCTGCCCTCGGGCGCGGAGCCGCTGTGGCGGGACCCGAGCGGCGGTGTGCAGCTCGCGGAGGTGCACATCTCGCCGTCCTGGATCGGGCACAAGATCAGTAAGTTGCAGGAGGAGACCGGCGTGCGTGTCGCGTTTCTCACTCGGCTGGGGGAAGCGATTCTGCCGAGTTCCCAGACGGTGCTGCAGGAGGGCGACCTCGTGCACGTGATGATGCACACGCACGAGATCGCGAAGGTCGAGGCGGCCTGTTCGCTGGGCCCCGAGGAAGGTCACTGATGAGGGTCGCGATTGCCGGAGCGGGCGCGGTGGGGCGTTCCATCGCGGGCGAGCTCCTGGAGAACGGGCACGAGGTGCTCCTGATCGACAAGGCGCCCACCGCCATCTCGGTGGAGCGGGTGCCGATGGCGGAGTGGCTGCTGGCCGACGCCTGTGAGATCACCTCGCTGGACGAGGCGGCGCTGCAGCGCTGCAACGTCGTCATCGCGGCGACCGGCGACGACAAGGTCAACCTGGTCGTCTCCCTGCTCGCCAAGACCGAGTACGGGGTGCCGCGGGTCGTGGCCCGCGTCAACAACCCCAAGAACGAGTGGCTGTTCAACGAGTCCTGGGGCGTCGACGTCGCGGTGTCCACGCCGCGGCTGATGTCGGCGCTGGTCGAGGAGGCGGTGAGCGTCGGTGATCTCGTACGGCTGATGCGCTTCAGCCACGGCGACGCGAACCTCGTCGAGCTGACGCTGCCGCCCGAGTCGGCGCTCTCCGGCACGCAGGTCGGCGAGGTGGAGTGGCCGGTGGACACCGCGCTGGTCACGATCATCCGCGGTACGCGCGTACTGACGCCGACTCCGGAGGAGACCCTGGAGCCGGGCGACGAGCTGCTGTTCGTGGCCGCGCAGGCGCGCGAGGAGCAGCTGGAGGACCTGCTGTCGGTGCGGCGCGAGACGGCCGCTCAGGACTGAGTCTTCTTGGTACGAGGAGGGGCCCGCACCGTATGGAAACGGATGCTGTTGGCGAATGTGGGCCCTGTGCGTGACGTCGGCCTTCGAGACCTGGTTGTGGTCTTGAAGGCCGACGTTGCTGTTTGGGGAGGGCA